>JBKPLX010000217.1:0-21808 GCA_046731855.1 Verrucomicrobiota bacterium
CCAAGTGAATAAATATCGGAGCGGGCGTCGATTTGCCGCTGACCAGCTTCATCAAACTGTTCCGGACTCGCGAATGCCGGTGTGCCGATGAATCCAGCTTGCGTTTGAACAGTCGGATCAGATGCCATTACTTTGGCGACGCCGTAGTCGATTATTTTGACCAACACTTCGCCGCTCGCGGCCGGCTCGATCATTAAATTGGATGGCTTGATGTCCCGATGCACCACGCCGCAAGCTTCCGCTGCGGCTAATCCGCGCGCTGTTTGTTGAATGACTTCAAGCGCGAGCGGCAGAGCCAGTGGTCCATCACGCTGCACACGAGCTTCGAGCGTTTCACCTTCGACAAGTTCCATTGCGTAAAAACATTCACCGTCCTGCTCACCGTAATGCGACACACGTGCAACGTTGGGATGATGAATTTTCGCGGCTGCGCGCGCTTCGCGCAGAAAACGCGCCCGCGCAGTCGGATTTCCTGCCAGCTTCCGGCCGATGACCTTGAGCGCGACAGTTGAATTCAGAATTGTGTCTCGAGCGCGGTACGTTACTGCCATTGCTCCGGCGCCGAGTACTACCGGAAAACCGTTGTCGTCTATTTCGATTTCAAAGTGAGCGTAATGCAGTGGACCAAGCACTACTCGATCCCCAGCACCTTCACGCGCTCCTTGACCTTCGGCAAGAAAGCCAAAGCTAACGAGACAACGCATACATTCGCCGTCCGGCCCGGGATGGGTGATCGGCGCTCCGCAGGTCGCGCAAACCCCAACCTTTTGATTATGAGGATCAACGACGTTCACGACGTCAAAATTTGGTAAACATAATGCAGCTCCGCATCGATCTCGGTGGGATTGGAGACCGTGCTCGCCACCTCGGCGCGCAACGCGTTGCGATATCGTTGCCGGAGGCGTGTAAGCCACACGCGCAAAGTTTCGACCGATGTCCCCAGTCGCTTCGCGACTTCTTCCTGGTTCGGCGGAGCTGCCGTGCCACCCGCGACGAATGGCCTTAGCTCATCGACCCATTCACGTTTGCCTTCCGCGGCAAACCTTTCCCGCACGTTCTTCCACGCTCGGGTCACGATAGCAGACGCCCAGGCGACATCGTAGGCGTTGACATCGCTTAAGTGAGCGGTGGCGTACATCGCCGTTTCGGCTTGCGGCAAGTGCAGGTCAAACGACACAAACTGACGATTCCCGCCGCGTTTTATCGCGCGCATGCGCTCGCGCTCCTTCAGCAAAAAATTCTGCAGTGAGCCCAGCAAAAATGTGCGCAGTCGGCCTTTCTCCTGATCTGCCCGACTCAATGTGTTCTGTTCAAATAGATGAACAAAAAAACCCTGGATGAGATCTTGCGCGTCAGCCGGCGGGTAACCACGACGTCGAACGAAAGTGTAAAGGGGTGGCCAGTACGCTTCACTAAAGGTGGCGAGCGCTTTCCGCGCAGCTTCGTCAGCATCGGACTTGCTCGCTTGCAATACGACCGTCCAGTGCGTCGTTTCGAACGGCGCACCACCTTCTTGCAGCGTGCCTGGAACCGGTTTCGTAACCGAGCATTTTCGCTGAGACTTCTCGGCTTTACCATTAAAATTAGAGTGTGGAGACCTAGAATTGTGACTTCAAACCACACCGAGCGGCCCTAGCGAGAACATTTGCCAACACGATATCGAGCTTGCCCTTCTCCTAGTGGAAACTGCGCGAAGAGCCGATCAAGATCGAGAAGGCTTGACACCTCCTCCTTGTACGATGGTTACAATTTTTTTGTTAAGTGCCCGGCGAGGTTTGATTAAGCTTTTCGTAATCTGCAGTGGTATCGATGTCGATCTTCCCAGCGGGAAAATTGAAGGGCGCGACGTCATGTCGCCGATGGAAAATGATTTTTTTGGCGCCGCTATCTCCTCTGAGTTCCAGCAGATCAGCGAAGCATGATCGATCAAACAGCGCCGGAATTCCAAGAGTCCCGGCGTAGGCCGATCCAACGATGGGCTTCCCATCTTCCAGATGCAGCTGAATGAGCTGCCTGAGCGTGGCCGCATTCACGAATGGCTGATCACAAGAGAGCAAAATCACCGCGTCGAGATCAGCTGCAATGACGGCAGCATGCTTTACACCGATAGCGATAGACGAGCCCAACCCGTTCGACCAGTTTGGGTGCTGGATAATCGAAACCGGAAGCCCGGTCAGCACCGGTGTGATTTGTGCCGCACCTGCGCCAACGACGACCACCACCGGAGCGCATCCAGCGTCTTTTGCGGCCGTAACGATACGCCTAACGAGTGGTTCGCCTTGAAAAATCGCGAGCTGCTTTGGCTTTCCGAAGCGGATCGAACCACCGGCGGCGAGTACGACCGCGGCCACTCTCATCGGACGATTATGCAGCCTCTCCGCTGGCAGTGGTTGCCGTGGTGGGAATATTAGCGCCACGTTCTCGCAGAAAACCGCCGACACGACCGGACAATACAGCCTCGACTTCGGCTACAATCGAGAGCGCTATTTCCTCGGGCGCCTCACTACCAATGTCGAGCCCGGCCGGCGCGAAAAAATTATTGAGCGCGCCATTGAATTCGAAGGGCACATATTCGCTCAATTGTGTCAAAATCTCGGCATGACGTTTTTTCGGTCCGAGTAATCCAACGTATCGGAGTTGTAGCGGCAGGAGCCGATGGAGCGAAAGAAGATCGCGACCAAAATTGTGATTCATCACCACGGCGGCGGTTTGGATGTCGCTCCGAAAATCTTGCCCAAGCTCGAATGGGTGACCGAAACGTTCGACCACCCAACCAAGGGCTTTCGCGAGTTGGGTGATCGGCTCAATCTCGGGTCCGGTTCCGAAAAGTAACAGGCGGATCGGAAGCTGCAGTGTGTCAATGAAAACGCCACGCCGTTCCGCGAGAAAAACATCAGCGGGCAACAAGTCGGAGCCGAGTGTTTCGCCTTCAAAGCACGTGCGGACACGGCAAGTCTCCCGGTTTCCAAGCGACCGACCAATATTAGTAATTAGGTTGCCGTTTTTTCCGGCTGCAGGAAGTGGCTCGACCAGAATCTTTAGCCGGCCATCGCACCCATATAGCTGCCTGGTGTCGAACGAAAGCAGCAGCGGCGAACCATCAAGAATAACATTGCGTCCCTGCCGGCCAATCTCTTCCTCCAAACAACCGCCACTCAGAACACCAAGCGTACCGCCGTCCGGATCGACTAACAGTCTGGCGCCCGCTTTTCGGTAAGTAGATCCTTGCGTCTGAACTAATGTCGCGAAGGCCCATGGCTGCGCAGGATTTTCTGCGACGCGCTCAATGATTTGTTGCAATGCCTTCATTCGTTAGGCTAAGACTGACGATTTCAGTAGGTCCTCGATTTTGATCGGCAGTTCACGAACACGAACGCCGGTAGCGTGGTATGTCGCTGCCGTGATCGCGGCAGCGATACCGGCCAAACCAATTTCACCGATCCCGCGTGCGCCAAGTTGGTTGATTTCCATGTCAGGGTAATCAAGAAAATGAACCTCTAACTTGGGCACATCGGCATTCACCGCCACGATGTAGTCGGCCAGATTGCTGTTGATCGGTGCGCCATTTTGCGGGTCGTAAGTGGTGTGTTCCAAAAGCGCCATGCCGATGCCCATCACGATCGCGCCTTCGATCTGGTTGCGTCCCGCCAGTGGATTGATAATCCGCCCCGCATCTATGACAGTAACTACTCGGTTGAAGCGCAACCGGGCAATCTCCGGCTGCCATGTGACCTCGACGAAATGACATCCGAACGAGTGCGTTGAGAATTTCGGTTTTTTCTCACCGAACGTCGCTTCGGACTTGCCGCTGCCTGTGACGAGGCGAAGGTTGGCGCGCCTTAGCAAATCCGCGAAAGGCACACCGCCAGCCGAACGATTCGCTTTCACAAAAACCCGACCGCCTTCGAACGCCAACTCCTCGGGTTTGCGCTTTTCGAACGGAGTCCCCGGCGTTTTCGTCGCGACAGTCAGTAACGACTTGATCGCATCGTCGGCCGCAGCAAAGACCGCTGGGATGACCGATCCGGTCGCCATCGAACCGCCCGAAATGGGGCCTTCCGGAAGTGAGGTATCGCCCAGCGCCACTTCGACTTTATCGAGCGCCACGCCGGCCTTGTCTGCAGCAAGTTGCGCCAGGATCGTATATGTCCCAGTGCCGATGTCCTGCGTGCCGCACGCGACGCGCGTGGTTCCGTCGTCGCGAAGCTCCACATTGGCCTCGGCGAGAAATCGCGCGGCGACCCAAGCCGCTCCGGCCATTCCCCAGCCGAGGATCAACCCATCGCGCTTCATCGAGCCGATCTCGGAGTTGCGTTTTGACCAGCCGAATTTTTCTGCGCCAAGCTCGAGACACTCTAAATAATGACGTGATGAAAAGGGAATGCCGAGGCCCTCATCAATCTTCGGCTCGTTGAGCACACGGAGCCGAACCGGATCGATCTTCAGTTGATCCGCCAGTTCATTCATCGCCGACTCGGTCGCGTAAAGTCCCGGGACGGCACCGGGCCCGCGCATGTCGGATGGCGAGCCGATGTTACGTTTGGCGCGTCCGAATTGTACTCGAAGGTTTGGGACGCTGTATTGGAACGACGTCGCTTCACCGCAATTCTCGTGGTAATCCTCTAGCATCGACCTCTCGTAGACGTAGTCATGCAGGAGCGAGACAAGTTTGCCCTCCGGTGTAGCGCCGAGCCGCACCCGCTGCTGGGTTCGCGCGCGGTGACCAGCCGCTTGGAACGTCATCTTGCGGCTGAGCACGAGCTTGACCGGTTTGCCAAGCTGCCGCGCCGCCGCGGCCGCGAGCGGGCAGTGTGTCCATGGCCATAGTTTGCTGCCGAAACCCGAACCAACGAACTTGGTGATCACGCGGACGTTCTCTTTCGGCAAACCGAACATTTGCGCGAGTACGCCGCGCATGTTGAAAACTGCCTGCGACTCCTCGTAGAGCGTCAATCGCGAGCCCTCCCAGATCGCGATCGTCGCCTGCAGCTCGATGGGGTTGTGCGTTTCGGACGGCGTGACGTAGGTTTCGTCCAACTTAACGGGCGCACTGGCGAAAGCGGCATCGGGATCGCCGCGCTCGCTTTGCAGTCGGGACTCCGGGCCGTACGAGGTATCAACGACTTTCGGGTCATCGTCGGCTTTGAGATCGGTCTCGACGTTCGGCTTCTGCTTGTCATACGTGACGAGGACCGCGTCTGCAGCAGCTTTGGCGGCTTCAAAAGTGTCGGCGACGGCGAGCGCGACGTATTGGCCGTAGTAATGGACGACATCGTCCTCAAATGGCGGGCGTCGCTCTATACAAATGCCTTCCATGCCCTTTCCCATGACGGAGCGAAAGATTTTTCCGATATTTGCACGATGAAAAATCGCCCGCACGCCGGGTATTTTTTCGGCCGCGGCCGTGTCCAGTTTCAACACTCGACCGTTGGCGATGGTCGCTTCAACCGGGACCGCATAGAGCAAGCCAGGAAAATGGTGATCAGTTGCATACATCGCCAGGCCGCTCACTTTCAGTGGACCGTCAACACGAGGTTGCGGTTTCCCGATCACCGACATCTGTGCATTTTCAGGCATGATCAAGATTCAACTCGTTAGGCGTTTTGCGTCGCAAGTTTCAAGGCGTGTATGAGACAGCGCTTGGCTAATTCAACCTTGAAGCCATTTTGGCTTTGAGGTTTTGCATCGCGCAGCGCGGCATCCGCGGCTTTTTGGAAAACTGCTGGCGTCGCAGGTTGGTCTGTTAATTCACGCTCGGCCTCTGTCGACCGCCAGGGCTTCGTGCCCACCCCGCCAAGTGCGATGCGAACACGCGTCAGTTTTCCGTCGTCAGCTGTGACTATGACCGCAGCGGAGGCCAGGGCGAACTCATAGGAAGCGCGGTCGCGCAATTTTAAATAGAGCGAGCGGCTTCCCGGTGCAGGCGGCGGCAACGTGACATGCGTAATCAAATCGCCCGGCTCCAAAACGGTTTCACGATGCGGCGTGTCCCCGGGGAGGAGATGAAAATCACTGATTGGAACACTGCGATCGCCTTTTGTCCCTCGGACGTGAATGGTGGCTTCGAGTGCCGCCAGCGCGACATTCATGTCTGACGGGTTCGTCGCGATGCAATGTTCGCTCGTGCCGAGAATCGCCAAACTTCGGTTAACGCCGGTAATTGCGGCGCAACCGCTACCCGGCGCGCGTTTGTTGCAAGGCGTGGCGGTGTCGCGGAAATACATGCAGCGGGTGCGTTGCAACAGGTTCCCGGCTGTGGTCGCCATATTGCGAAGCTGGGCCGACGCGCCACTCAGGATCGCTTCGGAAAGAACTGCGTAGCTTTTGCGAACGACCGGATGATACGCGAGGTCCGAATTGCGGACCATCGCGCCAATCGTTAGGCCGCCGTCCGGCAGACTGTCGATCTTGGCGAGCGGCAGATGATTTACGTCGATGAGTTTTTGCGGCGTTTCGACATTGAGCTTCATCAAATCGATGAGCGTCGTGCCCCCGGCGATGAAGCGAATTTCTGCTCCCTGTTGCGCCGTCGTCGCCTTCGCTGCCGCAGAAACGGCTTGCGTGTTGTCGTTGGCGCGCGTGAGCTCGAAAGTTTTCATGCCGGTTTCTGCGTTTTGGCGTTTTGCCGGACGCTCTGAATCGCGCTCACAATGTTTTGATAGGCGCCACAGCGACAAATATTGCCGCTCATAAATTCTTTCACGTCGGCGTCATCCGGTCCGCATGGTTCCTTCAACAAAGCCACCGCCGACATAATTTGGCCCGATGTGCAATAACCGCATTGATAGGCGTCATGCGCGACGAAGGCAGCCTGCATTGCATGCAAGTTTTCCGGTTGTCCAAGGCCCTCGATCGTTGTGATGTCGTCATCCTGATACATCGCGGCGAAGCAAAGACATGAATTCACCCGCCGACCGTTGATCTGCACAGTGCACGCCCCGCATTGACCGTGATCGCATCCCTTTTTCGATCCAGTCAGATGCAGATGTTCGCGGAGGCAATCAAGAAGCGTCGTGCGGGGATCGATTCGCAAATCGTATTTCTTTCCGTTAACACGCAGGCTAACGGGAATTGCGTCCTTCGAATCCGATGACACGGTTTGTTCTTTCTCCGGGCGTTCTCCGAGGGCAGGGGCGATGGAACCCGCCGAGGCTAACAAGCTTGCCATGCCTAAGCGTGAGAGGAAAGTGCGCCGCGTCGATTTCCCGAATCCGCCTCCACTTTCTTCGGGTCTTTCGTCACTCTCGCTTTGATGGGACATTAAAACCTCCTCGGTAGAATCGTTTTCAAAGCTGGTTTGGTTTTAACCTGCCTCGGATTTCACTCGCTACTTGCTTGGGCACCAATCCGGTCGCGCATCCCCTATAAAACATGGCCAGCCCTACACCGTTTGCCCACCATCGATGACCAACGTGTGCCCTACAACGAATGCGGCGGCAGCCGAACACAACCAAAGGACCGCTGCGGCGATTTCTTCGGGCTTACCCATCCGTCCGACCGGTTCTTCCGAGATTACTGTCTCGCGTCCTTCGGCAGTAACGCCGGTGAAACGGTCCATCATCGGAGTGGCGATGTATCCCGGCTGCCCTGTTCTTATCACGAATGCTTAGGCGACAATCCTGTCGCGCATCCCACCGTAAATCATACCCCGAACCAAATCTCTGGTGTAAAATTCATGTGGGAAGCCAAGGTCAATTCGACTGGCTTCATCCAACGTCTTTAATTGTTTGGCCGAGAGCGAAACATCAGCACTCGCAAGATTGTCCTTGAGTTGTGAAAGCTTCCGCGCGCCGACAATCGGAATGACCGGCACTGGCCGATAACGCAACCAAGCCAGGGCGACTTGTGCCATGCTACGACCGACCTCATCGGCCACGGCTTTAACGGCTGCAACAATGCGCTTGGCCCTTTGCTCTTCCGGCATGAACTCCTTCACCATATCGGAGCGCATTCGCCCGCCTTCGGAAGAACCGTGACCGTGATATTTTCCAGTGAGCACGCCACTCGAGAGCGGTGACCACGCGGTCACGCCAAGATCCAGCGCACTGGCCATGGGAATCAGTTCGCGTTCGACGGTTCGCTCGATCAGGCTGTATTCAATTTGCAGCCCGATAAATGGTGACCAACCGTGAAGCGCAGCCAGCGTATTCGCTTGAGCGATCCACCAGGCCGGTGCATCGGAAATTCCGACATAAAGCACCTTTCCTTGGCGAACGAGATCGTCCAAGGCCCGCATCACCTCTTCAACAGGAGTGAGCTGGTCCCAGATGTGAACCCAATAGAGGTCGATGTAAGCAGTCTGAAGTCGCTTCAGACTCGCCTCGACCGCTTGCACCATGTTCTTGCGCTGATTGCCTGCTGCGTTTGGGTCCGTGCCCGGAGCGGCATTTGTATATTTCGTTGCGAGGACCACGCTCTCGCGATGCCCTTTGAGAAACTCGCCGAGAAAGGACTCACTCGTACCATTTGTGTAGATGTTGGCGGTATCAATGAAGTTGCCGCCCGCTTCCCGAAAAGCATCATAGATTTTTTTCGCGTCATCTTCGGACGATCCCCAGCCCCAGTCTTCGCCAAAGGTCATTGTGCCCAGGCAGAATTCCGAAACGCGCAATCCCGATTTTCCCAGAAGTCTGTAGTTCATAATAGAGGTGATTTGTAGCCGCCTCGCTGTGTCGAGGCGCAGCAGCAATGTTGTTTCCCATAGCACGGCGACACAGCGCCGTGGCTACAGCACGTAGCTATTTGAGATGAATTCGAAGATTAGTTTACGCGACGCGTTGCTTCGAACAGGAACCACGCGCGCCGCTCGGTTTCATCGATCCAAACTTCGATCAGACTCGCGGTAGCAACATCACGATGCTCGTCACATACGTTGTGTGCCTCGCGAAGACGCGCGGCGAGTGTGCGATTGTCCTCCGCTAACTCAGCCAGCATGTCCAGCGGTTCGACGTAATCAGCATCATTATCGGCTACGCGCTGAGTGCGTGCGATTCCGCCGATAGAATGCAGCGTAATTCCGCCGATTTTTCGAACGCGTTCCGCAATCGGGTCGGTCATCGCGAAGAGTTGGTCAGCCTGTTCGTCCAGTAATAAGTGGTAGTCGCGAAAATGCGGGCCACTCATATGCCAGTGGAAATTTTTCGTTTTCACGTAGAGCGCGAGAACGTCAGCGAGAATGGCGTTCATCGCCGCGGTGATATCTTTCGTCGCCGAAGCTGTGAGATCGGTTCGTGTCTCCAGTGGCGCGTCGCGTCTGTGAAGCAGTTCGGAAGTCTTTTTCGAATTAGCTTTGTTCATGGTTACGTTAGTAGTGGTTGATGTTCTGTTGGCAGGATCAAAATCACTTTTTGTGTTACGGTTGTTTTGTCGCGCCCTTCGTGTAGCGGGTTCTTCCAATTCTATTTGATTATCGGTCATAAGCATCTCATTTGGTTTATTTTTGTTGACCTATGATCTCCTCGACTCCCAAGGCATCGGCGATTGCGCGTTCGCAAGATTTTCCGGTCCCAAAAATGAGATAGCGACTACTCCCTCGTTAGGGGTAGAACCGAGTAATCGCACCCGATATGGATGACCTACGTCTGCGGTCGCCGCGGCGATCGTCGCTACAGGTGAATCAAGCCGCGTCGGGTGGCATTGGCCACAGCTTCAGTGCGACTGATGACATTCATTTTGGCAAAGATCGCTTTGACGTGCGATTTCACTGTGCCTTCGCTGATGAATAACGCGGCGCCGATTTCCTTGTTGCTTTTTCCCTGGGCCATCAGCTTGAGCACGTCGATCTCACGCGAGCTCAACGTTTCACCGCTAACGCGCTCTGCCAGCTTGGCGGCGAGATGAACGGGGACACAAGTTTCACCGGCATACACCCGGCGGATACTGTCCATCAGCGCTTCGCGCGGCACGTCCTTGAGGAGATAACCCTTCGCGCCAGCTTGAATCGCGCGGAAAATATCTTCGTCGCCGTCGAAGGTTGTGAGTACAATGATCCGGGCATTTTCATCGTGCCGGCGGATTTCCTTGATTGCGCTGACGCCATCGAGCTCAGGCATCCGCAAATCGAGCAGCGTCACGTCCGGGTGATGCACTCTCCACAAATCGACTGCTTCGCGACCATTGGTAGCTTCGCCAACAACGGTCATATCCGGCTTCCGTCGAATGAGTGATACCAAACCTTCGCGTACGACGCTGTGATCATCGGCGATGAGAACGCTGATGCGCGATTTTTTCGGCGTGGCTTTGCCCCCCGGGCGCCTCAAGGGGAATTGGCGCTGCGACGTTGTGGTCCTGCCAGGTTTGCGGACCGGTTTCCTTTTCGTTTTCACGAATGGAGCGTTTTCACGGCTCCGAAGCCGTTGTTGGGTGGCGACACCGCTTCGTGATTATACGGCAAAGTTACGATGATCTTCGTGCCCTTGCCGCGCGCGCTGGTGATCTTCACTGTGCCGCCCATTTGTTCCGCGCGCTCGCGCATGCTGGCCAAACCCAGGCCATCGTGCCGATCTTTAACTCTAAATCCGTCACCATCGTCTCGAAGTTCCAGGCGAAGCTCTCTCGAATTGAAGATCAACCGTGTTTCGAAATTGCGCGGACGCGCGTATTTGAGCGCGTTGGTCATCGCTTCCTGCCCGATGTGTAGAAGATTCTCCTGCCAAACCAAGGGGAGGTGACGAAGTCTGCCTCGAAGTTCGAATCTCGTGTGAAGAGTCGTTCCGGCAGTCGTATTCTTAATGATTCCTTTCAGGGCTTCCCAAAAATTGTCTCGTTGCAAAGCTTGCGGTCGCAGAGCGTGAACGGATCGGCGTGCTTCATTCAAACTGCTGCGGGCCAATTCGCCAGCGCGCCGCAAATGCTCGTTGGCTTCCTTGCGACGACAACATGCAATCGCATCCTCAGCCGATTCCAATTGCACGATAACACCGGTGAAACCTTGCGCGAGCGTATCGTGAATGTCGCGTGCCATTCGATTTCGTTCCTCCAGGATTGCTGCCTGCCGGCTCTGTTCGGCAAACTCGTTGAGTTGAATAGCCAGCATCGCCTGATGTGCGAGCGCCTGCGCTAACTCGATCTCTTCCGGTCGATAAGGCGGCCGATCGCCATGGCGAATGCCGATGAATCCTTTCACGCGACCGCCAACCAGAGTTGGAATTCGCAGGAACTTCTTCGTTCCTCCAGATTTCAAATACTCCCGAAGATCTTTGGAGGTATACGGATCATTCTCCACATTTTCGCAGGCGACCGGCACTCCGGAAAAAAACAGCTCCCGTAGGCCAGGGTCCTCTTTCCAGGAGAAAGGGTCTTTGATGAACGGATGCTCTGAATCAAGCTTTGCAAAATTTGTGCCCTCAGCCCAGGCCCGCAAGACGAGTGATTCCGTTGCTTCGTTTAACAACCAAAGGATCACACTTTGCGCGCCAAGCAGACGACCGACCGTGCTTAGCATTTGCCCGAGGAACTTGTCTGGCGCCGGCGCAGTAGCGAGAACATCAAGACTATAGGTCAGTGCCTCCACCTGCCCGCGGGCGACTTGCTCGGAAGCACGCAACGCTTCCGCAGCGCGATCCCGTTCGATCGCCACGCGTACAAGGTGGGTGGCCAACTCCATTAACTCCAAGTCTTGCGAGTTCGGACTTCGCGTTTCACGATAGTACATGCAGAAAGTTCCAAGGACTTTTCCTGCCGACGAAAGAACCGGATTCGACCAAGACGCTCGCAGTCCGTGCTTCAGTGCCGAAGCGCGATGCTCTGGCACTTCCCATAGCGGGTCTGTCGCGATGTCGGAGACCGTGACTGGCGATCCCCGATATGCCGCAGTGCCGCAAGAACCAGCACATGGTCCAATTGGCAGCTTTTCCATCTGCCGGATCCATTCTTTGGGGAGACTCGGTCCCGCAACGGAATCCAAATGAACTCCGTCGGAATTCAGTAACAAGACTGAAGCGAGCGTCCCGCTCCGCTGATCTTCGATAATCAGGCACAATGCATTGAGGATGTCTTTGAGCGAAACACCGGTAGCGATCATTTCGAGGAGTTGTTTCTCTCCAGTCAGCAAAGCTTCACCTCGCTTGCGCTCGCTAATGTCCAGCATCACGCCGCGCAACCGGACAGGCCGGTCATTCTCGACGACAACGGTCACAACATCGTGCAGCCAGACGATGCGCCCATCAGCCGCGACCATACGATATTCAAAATCGTGCGGACGTTTCGCGTGGGTTGCGCTGACACAAAAGTTAGTGGCCCATTCTCGGTCGTCGGGATGAATATGGTCTTTCCAAAAAGTTGGTTCAGTCGTCCAGCGCGCCAATGGATAGCCTAACATGCGCTCGGCTTGGGGGCTGACAAAGCTGAAGGCAAAGGTCTGCGCGTCGGCTTCCCATACGATTCCGTCAATCGAATTCACAAGCGTCATGTAGTTCCAATGGGCTTGTTGCAGCGCTTCATCCGCGCGCTTGCGCTCGCTGATATCGCGCAGGATTGCCTGGAAGTGCCCTCCGCGGATCGCTGTCACAGAAACTTCTACAGGAACGATGTCTCCGTTTTTGCGTACGAAATTCCTCTCGTAACGCAGGGTGCCTCCGGTTTTCAGTCGCTCGAGCCGCTCTCGAAAAAGGTGACGCTGTTCCGGAAGATAGGTGTCCGTGACGGGCGTCCCAATCAGTTCAGACTGCGGAATTCCAGCGAGTTCTGCGCCGGCGCGGTTTCCCAAAACACAGATGCCGTCAGCATCAACGACATAAATCGCGTCCGGCGAAATCTCGATGAGGTCTCGATATTTCTCTTCACTCTTGCGTAGTTTTTCCTCGGCGCTTTTACGCTCCGTCACGTCCCGCAGAGTGCAAAGCGTGGACAAAAATTCACCGCTGTCCGAGAGGCGTGGAACCGATACGCCATCAAAATGAACAATGGCGCCGTCTTTGGTTTTCCAGCGAACCTCATATTCGCGCGTTTTGCCGTGCACAAGGTCATACAGAATTTTGTCAATCGCTGAACGATCCTCGGGAAAGAGCAGGCGCTCTGAGATATTTACTCCGCGCAACTCCGTTTCGGAATAGCCGCTCAGTTGGACGCCGCGCTGGTTAATGCAGAGAATGTTTCCGGTTCGATCCAGGGAAAGAATTACGTCACGAGATAACTTAAACAGGTATTTTGCCGCGCTTTCGTTATCGTCAGCTCCTCGACAAGATTCGGCCCGTGGACTGCGTTTGGCACTGGGCGAAAGCGTACTGGTAAGCTGGACGGTCTCAACGCCAGTGACTTCTGATTTCATAGCTAGTTAGTTGGCCGTCTGTGCAAACCAATTTCTTAGGCGGACGTTGTGCTCGCCTGCGCATGCCAGAAGTCTAACAAGCCTGCGCTGTCGCGCTACTTTTGTTTCCTCCCTCGAAAGAGGTGCTATCTGCTCTCCCAGGCGAAGCACCGAAAAATCCTTCCACCGCCTTGTGGTAGCGCAACGCGAGAGTGCCTAGCGTTTCGAACAGAAATTAACAGAAATGAAACTTAAACGATCACAAACCAATTCAAGGTCCAAGCTGCCGAGGATTCCTTGGCGCTCCCGACGACGCCGTCACGATCCGATGCTCGTTCTGAACATGACCCTGTTCAACTTCACCGACGGATGGAACCGCGCGTTTTCAAGGGAGCAATACGCGCGCTTCAGCGTCTAACGACATGATTCAAACAATGGAACCGGCTCCAGCCATAATGAACGCCGCCAGACATTTTGTTGTTGTGAAGGCCCCCGTTGATCGGGTCTACGAACACTGGTCGCGTCTCGAGGACCTTCCCAAGTTCATTACGCCGCTGCGAGAGGTGCGCAGGCTTGACGAGACGCATTTTTCCTACACGTGGCATCCACATGGCAGCGGCCAAAAAGGCCTTTTTCACATCGTCCTTCAAATTCCCGGCCGCCGAATCGCATGGCGCACCATTTCAAACGGTTTCATGTCAGGCGTCGTCTCTTTCGAGCCGCGCTCTCAGGAGGAAACGGAAGTCACACTGAAGATCCGTTCGATTTTCGATCCTCCGAGTCTCTCGAACAGAGTGGAGGAGTACCTGGGCAATTTCAAACGGTTGGTTGAAAGCGGAGACACTATAGAATGAGAACTCTACCTACTCGGGAAGCACTAGTAGCCGCCTACTGGCGAAAGCTGGCAAGTTTTAACGGAGCGGCATACAGCGATCGTAGACGCGTTTCTATGCGACGCGCGGCGCGAACGTTGGGAACGCGTCAGCCCGCATCGCGTCGATCTTCCCGCGGCTACAGGGTTGCGAGCGGCTAGGAGGCCGCGGCGCCGCCGTGCCGCAGGCCCAAATCTATTCGAATTTATAGTATGTGGATTGTTCGTTTAGCTCTGAGACGGCCTTACACCTTCACGGTGATGGCCATTCTGATCGTGCTCATGGGCATTGTCACGATTACGCGCATGGCTACGGACATTTTTCCAAAGATTGACATCCCGGTGGTGAGCGTGATCTGGAGTTTCCCGGGTGTCGCGCCGGAGGAAATGGAGAAGCGCTTCGTCACTGTTACCGAGCGTGCCATGACCACGACCGTGAACGACATCGAGCATATCGAGTCGCAGAGTTACAACGGTGTCTCGGTCATTAAGGTTTTCTTCCACGAGGGCGCCAAAGTCGAGGCAGGCGTCGCCCAGGTCACTTCGATCTGCCAGACGCTGCTGCGCATCCTGCCGCCGGGCACCACGCCGCCTCTCATCCTTCAATACAGCGCCTCAAATGTGCCAATCCTGCAACTCGGCCTAACCAGCAAAACGCTTTCTGAACAGCAGCTCTACGATCTTGGTTTAAATTTCATCCGCACACAGCTCGCAACTGTGCAAGGCGCACAAGTTCCGCTTCCATACGGTGGCAAATCTCGCCAGGTGATGGTCGATATCGATCCGCAGAAACTTTTCGGCAAAGGGCTTTCACCAGCGGACGTCAGCAACGCGCTCAATGCCCAAAACGTCATCCTTCCGGCTGGGACGCAGAAAATCGGCGACCGCGAATACAATGTGCGACTGAATTCAAGCCCGGAACTTTTGCAGGCGTTGAACGATCTGCCAATCAAACAGGTAAACAGCGCGACGGTTTACATTCGCGATGTTGCGCACGTTCGAGACGGATTCGCCGTGCAAACCAACATCGTCGCGCAAAATCGCGTGCGCTCGGCGTTGCTCACGGTTTTGAAAAGCGCGAGTGCATCTACGCTAGATATCATCAGTCGGGTAAAAGCGGCGCTGCCGCGGATCAAGGCGACGCTGCCGCCTGAACTCGATATTACCCAGCTTTTCGATCAATCGATCTTCGTGCGCGCCGCCATCAACGGCGTTTTGAAGGAAGGCGTGATCGCCGCGTGTCTGACTGCGCTCATGATTCTGCTTTTTCTAGGAAGCTGGCGTTCGACTCTGGTCGTTGCGACGTCAATTCCATTGTCGATTTTATGCTCGATTATCATTCTGAGCGCGCTCGGGCAAACCATGAACCTGATGACCCTGGGCGGACTTGCTCTTGCCGTCGGCATTTTGGTGGATGACGCCACAGTCGAAATCGAGAACATCCATCGCAATCTCGCCATGAAGAAACCGATGGTGCGCGCCATCCTCGATGGCGCCTCACAGATTGCGGTTCCGGCGTTTGTTTCCACTCTGTGCATTTGCATCGTTTTCGTGCCGATCTTTTTCCTGAGTGGCACAGCGAGATTTCTCTTTCAACCGCTAGCCATGGCAGTGATCTTCGCCATGCTCGCGTCTTATTTTCTCTCGCGCACAGTCGTCCCGACGATGGTGAGATTTCTTTTGCGCGAACATCTCGATGAAATCGACACAAGCCTGGCGGGCGGAATTCAAGCGCCTAATGGCGGCGAAGAAAAGACCGACCATCAGTCTCGCCAAGAGAAGATCGAGCGCCGTCGAAGCGCTTCCGGCCGAGTTCTTGGCTTCCTGAGCGGGATTCATGAGAAGTTCAATCATGTGTTCGAAAAGCTTCGCAACCGTTACGTCAACGCCCTGCGCTGGTGCCTCGAGCACCGCCGCGTTGTCTTCGCCGGCATGGGCGCACTGGTTCTTATTTCACTTTGCCTGATTCCTTTTCTTGGCCGTGATTTTTTTCCGGCGGTCGATGCGGGCCAATTTCGATTGCATGTTCGCGCGCCCGCCGGCACGCGACTCGAATCAACCCAGGAACGCTTTTTTGAGGTGGGCCGTGTCATTCGCGAGGTCGTTCCGCCTAACGAAATCCAGAACGTGCTTGATAACATCGGGCTGCCGACAAGCGGAATTAATCTCGCCTTTAGCGATAGTTCGACGATCAGCGCGGCTGATGGTGAGATCCTTGTTGCACTCAATCCCAATCATAAGCCGACCGCACAATACGTACGGATCTTGCGTGAGAAATTGCATCGCGATTTTCCAGACATGGAATTCTACTTCTCCGCACCCGACATCGTCAGTCAGATCTTAAATTTCGGCATTCCGTCGCCGATTGATATTCAAGTAACCGGCCGCGACCCGAAAGGATACGACATCGCCAACCAAATCAAAGCGCGCGTCGCACAGGTTCCCGGAGCGGTCGATGTGCACGTCCACCAACTTGTCAACGGACCGGACCTGCGAGTGAACGTCGATCGCACACGGGCGGAACAGATCGGGCTCACGCAGAACAATGTCGCGCAGACCATGTTGATTTCGCTCAGCTCGAGTGGCCAGACTGCGCCTAACTACTGGCTCAATTTTCAGAACGGCGTGAACTACCAGGTGGCGGTCCAGACGCCGCAGTACAAAATGGATACGCTGCAAGACTTGCAGAATACACCGGTAGTCGCGCCGAACTTGCCACGCCCCGAGTTGCTGGGGAATCTCGCGACGATTGAAAGGCGGGAGTCGCCAGTGATCGTGAACCATTACAATGTGCAGCCGGTTTTCGACGTGCTGGCCAATGTGCAAGGCCGGGATCTCGGTGGCGTGGCTGACGAAGTCGCCAAAGTCGTGGACAGCTTCAAGTCGCAGCTGCCGCGCGGCACTTTTCTGAGTATGCGCGGGCAAGTCCAGAGTATGAACAGCTCGTTCGCTGGACTCGGTGCCGGTCTCATCTTTGCCATCGTGCTTGTTTATTTCCTGATGGCCGTGAATTTCCAGTCATGGACTGACCCGTTCATCATAATCATGGCCTTACCCGGTGCTCTGTGCGGCATCATCTGGATGCTTTTTCTGAGCGGGACCACGTTGAACGTGCCCTCACTCATGGGCGCGATCATGGCCATAGGTGTGGCCACGGCCAACAGCATTTTGGTTGTGACTTTTGCTAACGACGAACGGTGCGCGCACGAAAATAAGAACGCTTTTGACGCCGCGCTTTCCGCCGGTTTCACGCGCTTGCGCCCGGTGATAATGACCGCGCTGGCCATGATTATTGGAATGTTACCGATGTCGCTTGGATTGGGCGAAGGCGGCGAACAAAACGCGCCGCTTGGGCGCGCGGTGATTGGCGGGTTACTCGTCGCTACTGTTACGACGCTGTTTTTTGTCCCAGTCGTTTACAGCTTGCTCCGGAAAAAGGAATTCACCTGTGATGAAGATGAGGAGTTTGCGCGCCAGGAGCACGGCGGAACAGCAGAGGGAGGCGCCCAATGATTCACACTGAGACTGGAAAATATAAAGACAATGGCGCGCACGATGGTGCAGGCGCTCAAGATCGCCGGGTAGAGCTGCGCACACCGCTCCATCCACCGATGCGGAGCGTTGCCGTCTGGGGACCGATCGCGGCTGTCACCGTGCTGGCGATTCTGGTCGTAATCGGAGTCTGGCACCGCATTAGTCGGCATCACGACGAACAGAATTTCGTGCAACGAACGACGCAGCTCGCAGTGAATATTGTGACTGCGCGCCGCGACAGTAAGCCGAAAGAATTGGTTTTGCCGGGAACCTTCCAGGCATTCAACCAAACGACAATTTTTCCACGATCGAACGGTTATGTGAAAAGCTGGAAGGTGGATATCGGCGATAACGTCCAGGCCGGACAACTGCTGGCGGAAATTTCAACCCCCGAGGTGGATCAGCAACTCGCGCAGGCGCGTGCCCAGCAAGAGATAGCCAAAGTGACCGCCGATCGCTGGCGCGATCTGCTCGCTAAAAAAGTCGTGTCGAAACAGGAGTACGATCAAAACGAAAAAGCCTATGAGGCAGCCAATGCGAATTTACAGCAGCTCGAAAAAGTCCAGGGTTTCCAACAAATCGTCGCGCCGTTTACGGGAAAGATCACCGCTCGAAATATCGATGTCGGCACGCTGGTGACAGCCGGAACTGGAAATTCCGGCACGCCGCTTTTCAGCATGGTGCAGAGCGATCCACTTCGCGTCTACGTGTTTGTTCCTCAAACTAACGCCGCTTCGATGCGCGAAGGCTTGAAAGCGAAAATTCTCGTGCAGGAGCGTCCCGGACAGGATTTTGAGGGGACCGTAACGCGAACGGCCGGCGCGCTCGACCCTACTTCGCGCACGATGCAAGTTGAAGTCCAGGTCCCCAATCATGATGGGAAGCTTTACGCCGGCATGTACGGAGAGGTGGAATTTCTGTTGCCCGACGACAATGCGCCGATCGTCGTCCCGGCAGATGCATTTGTTTTTCGCGCACAAGGTCCGCAGGTCGCCACGGTCACGAACGACAATCGCATTCACTGGCAGAAAATCAGTGTCGGGCGCGACTTCGGCACGCAACTGGAAGTGCTCGATGGTCTGAAGGAAAATGCAGAAGTGGTTATGAATCCAACCGACGATTTGCGGGAAGGCATCGAGGTGCGGGTGAAAGGCGATGAAAAACCCAAACCCCAAGGCAGTGTCGCTCAATCAGGTTCGAGCGGGTGAGCAAGCATGTAAAAACAGCGAAGAAGAAAACCTATGGATAAAAATCTCGAAAAAATGAAATTGCTGGCGCGCGATTTGCGCGATGGGAAGGAATTTCCGCGTAGTCCGCGACAAACACTCGCTGGCTACGTATTGGCGGCGCGTGCCGTGGACAAATGCCGCGCGGTGCTTGCAGGCTGGGCAGGGGAGTACCATTCCAATTGTCCGCTCGATCAACGCTGGCTGAAATTTGCCGAAATTGATTATGATGACTTTCGATCGTTGGTCGCCACCGGCGCCACCGATGATGAGATTGCCGGGTGGATCGGCGAGCACGCTAAGAAGCGTCCGCGTGCGGAAATCATTGCGTGGAATAACAAAGAACGTGACCTCCATTTGAGCGACCTGCCTTTGGAGCTCCAGGAGTATATGGAAGATTATATTCAGCAGTTCATTCCGCGTAACAGAGTGGTGCATCACTGGTTCGACGTGTACGACTTGGAAGAAGAACGGATCTGAGGCAGACGTAGACGGCAACCGTACGTCGATGGTGGACAGCTCGGTGATGTTGTTTCACCAAGCCTCTGATCGAAATTAGAGTTTGTTGTCTTTATGCGGCTTGTGGGTATGGCAGAGACGGTGCCTTTGAAAACCGTCAAGCCAGAACCGAAGGGCGTGTCGCAACTCGTAGAACATCTTTTTCGTCGCGAGGGAGCAAAGATGGTTGCCATTCTCACCAGAATCTTTGGCATCGAACATCTCAACCTCGCAGAAGACGTCGTCCAGGAAGCGCTCGCGCGAGCGTTGCAGACCTGGCCATTCTATGGAATTCCGAAAAATCCCTCGGCCTGGATCATGCGCGCGTCGCGCAATCTCGCATTAGACGTGGTTCGCCGGCGAAAAGTATTTCAGAACAAACAGGCAGAAATCATTCATCTAATGGATCGCGACGGGACCGCGCCCGATGAAGCGATTTTCTCGGAAGACGAAATTAGCGACGATCGCTTGCGATTGATGTTCGTTTGTTGTCATCCGGCTATTCCAGCGGAGGCGCAAGTCGCACTCGCGCTGAAGACGCTGTGCGGTTTCAGTGTCGGGGAGATAAGTCACGCATTTCTAACCACGGACTCCGCAATCGCCAAGCGATTGACGCGGGCAAAACAAAAAATCCATCAGGCGCGGATCCCGTTTGAAATTCCAGCAGGCAGAGAATTGCAGCAGCGATTGGATAACGTTTTGCAATCGCTTTACCTGTTGTTCAACGAAGGCTACAAAGCGTCGAGCGGCGAAAATCTCGTTCGTGAGGAGCTCTGCGACGAAGCAATTCGCCTCGCGGAGCTATTGGTCGCGCATCCGGCCGGCAATCAGCCGAAGACACATGCTCTTTTGGCATTGATGCTGTTGAACGCCGCCCGCAATCCGACGCGACTGGACAGCGAGGGCAATCTGCTGCGCCTGCAAGAGCAGGAACGGACACGCTGGAACAAATCAATGATCGCGCGCGGAATGTTTCACTTCGCACAATCGGCAGCAGGTGACGAGCTCAGCGAATATCATATTCAGGCGGGAATCGCCGCGTGTCACTGTGCGGCGAAGGACTATGAGTCCACCAACTGGCAGCAAATCCTTTCGCTTTACGATCGGCTAATCAAATTCGATCAGTCACCGGTCGTGGCACTCAATCGTGCGGTGGCTATCGCAAACATTCGTGGACCAAAAGAGGGACTTCAAGCCGTGAGAAGCATTCGCGGTCTCAACAAGCTGAGCTCGTATTACCTACTGTATGCTGTGCAGGGCGAGTTCGAAATGCGCTCGGGCAATCTGAAAGTCGCTACCGAACAATTCCGTAAATCATTTGAACTGGCAGAGACCAAGTCGGAGCGAGCGTTCCTTTTGAAACGATTGCAGCGCTGCGTTGACGGCCAGATCAGCTAGTCAGAAAAGCTAGTCATTCGTCGTATCTCCAAAAACACACATCAACGGAAAGGAAAAACATGAGCAACTCAGAGAAGAAACAAGCAGCAATTGTCGTGCACGAGTACGGTGGCCCTGAGGTATTGAAGTACGAAGACATTCAACGGCCCGATCCAAAGGATGATGAGATTCTCATTCGGGTGATCGCAGCCGGGGTGAACGCCGTCGATGCGTCCATTCGTTCCGGTAAATTTGCGGAGGTTTTCGGCAAAAAGCTACCTTTCATTCCCGGGTCCGATATCGCTGGCGTGGTGGACAAGGCGGGCTCGAAGATCACGAAGTTCAAGAAGGGTGATTCAGTATTTGCATACACCGATCTGAAAGATGGTGGCGGCTATGCTGAATACATGGTCGCAACCGAACGGGAAGCGTCACTCAAGCCCGAGTCGCTCACTCACCTGGAGGCCGCCGCAGTGCCGATCGTCGCATTAGCTGCATGGCAGGCGTTAATCGACACCGCGAAACTCAGCACGGGTCAGACCGTGCTTATTCACGGCGGATCGGGTGGCGTCGGAACGTTTGCCATTCAAATCGCTAAGGCGCGCGGGGCGAAGGTGATTGCCACTGCGTCGACGCGAAACCAGGATATGCTCAAAGAATTAGGCGCAGATGTGGCGATCGATTATACGAAACAGAAGTTCGAGGACATCGTAAAGGATGTCGATGTTGTGCTTGATTCGCTCGGCGAGGATACGCTGAAGCGCTCCTATGGAGTGGTCAAGAAAGGTGGATTCATTGTGTCAATTATCCCGCGCCCAGATCCGGCTGAACTCGAGAGACACGGGATTCGCGGCACATTCATCAGCGTGGAGCCTAATGCGGACGAGCTCGCTGAGATCGGCAAGTTAATCGACCAGAAGAAAATTAAAGTGATTGTGTCGCAAACGTTCCCGCTTTCTGAAGCAATTGAGGCCCAGGAACAAATCGCGACTGGTCACACACGCGGCAAAATTGTTCTCAAAGTTGCCGAGGAACCCAAATAGCAGCCAACTATTC
>JBKPLX010000218.1:0-3936 GCA_046731855.1 Verrucomicrobiota bacterium
GTTCCAGGGACTAACGTGGGCTTTAGCCCCTCTGGCATCAGTGTGCCAATCCAGAATCCGTTTAATCCGTTCACGGTCGCTGACACAACCCTGGTTATTAACGGGGTTCCAGTCCCTGTCACTACTGGTGTTCGGTTTCGCGGCATTAACGACACCGGTCAGAGAAGCGAGAAGTTCACTTACTGGGATAGTCTTTTCGACATCGGGCTCAAGGGCGAGATGGGAGAATTTGGCGACTATTTCAAGACCTGGAACTGGGAAACTGGCTTTCGTTATTCCAGAAACGAGGGACAAGACTTGTCCATAGGTGAGGTCAGCCAGCCCGGATTGCGAGCCGCGCTCCTGGACACGGACCCAGCCGCGGCGTTTAATCCGTTCCTTGGCTTCCTTGGCCGCAACAGCAAGGCCGCCAGGAGCGCAGTTTATGTTACTCTGCATAACTCAGGCGAATTCGACTTACCTTTAGGTTATGCAACGATTAACGGTGACTTATTTAATCTTCCCGCGGGGCCAGTCTCATTTGCGATCGGCGGTGAGTACCGGGCGGAGAGAATGACGCGCGATCGTGACCCGCTCAATTCCACGTTCCAATCGATTGGCTCAGTCGATGGGCAAGGTTTCCGGGTGAACCGGGATGTCTGGTCAATCTACGAGGAGGTGCGGGTTCCCTTCACCAGCCCTATCTGGAACTTCCCCGGCTTTTATAGCTTCGAAGTTGACTTCGCCGAGCGGGAGGAATGGTACAGCCAGAACACTTCCACAGTTCTAACTCCATTCCAGCCGGCAACCAGCTCCCGCTATAACAGCCAGAAGCCGAAGGTCTCTGTCCGCTGGCAGCCGCTTGACCCGAAGTATATCGGTGCGCTTGCTCTGCGTGGCAGCTACACCGAAGCGTTTCATGCGCCAACATTATTCGAGATGACGTCTGCCGGCACGCAGAACTTCCCAATGGTGAAGGATCCATTTTCAAGGTTGACTCAGGACCAGATCGAGGAACGGGTTAGCGGAAATCCGCTGATACAACCGGAAGTAGCGTATGAATGGTCTTACGGGATCGTTTACAGCCCCAAATGGCTCAAGGGCCTTACCCTGAGCGCGGATTGGTGGCACATTGATCTGCGATCACTCATCTCGTCTCTCGGCGCGCAATTCATTATTAAAGCCGATCTTCCCGGCCTAGTATTTCGGACGCCCCCGCCACCTGGCACCCCACCTCTCCCGAATGGCCAACCAGATCGGGGCGCAGTTACGCTGGTCATCGATCCTAACGCAAACCTTTCTGGTGCAATTTTCGAAGGTCTCGACTACGAGGCGATTTATCTTCTCGAGTCTTCGATTTTTGGTCACGGGGATTTTGGCCGACTGACCTTCACGGCCAATGGTACTTGGCTGTCCCGGGCGGAACTCCAAGTTCGCCCCGACATTAAACGATTCGGGATCGCGGGAGAGTTTGCGCCGCCGGGATTCACCCTGACCAGTTCGTTGCCATGGAATCGGGCCAATTTCAGTTTGTACTACGACGGCCCGGCCGACACGTGGCTGCAAGGTTTCGATATCGGCGCGGTGGTCCACTGGGTTGGTCAATACGAGGATGACAATGTCTCGCTGACAGGATCGCTGAAGCTAAACATGCCTAGAACTGGCGGTCCGGGAATTAACGCCGCTCCTTTTCCTCAGCGCGCGCGGAAAGTAGCTGATTGGACTACGCTCGACCTGATCGCATCATACACGTTCAATCTGCCGCCACCCGCATCGGCCTCGGTGCCTGGTTTCGCCAAGGATGGCGGTAAGAATGTCAGAACGGACGGCAAGGAGAAAAACATGATGCCGGTTTCTACAGCTGAGTACAACCCATGTGGATGGCGCGCCTGGCTGAATAACACGACGATTACACTTGGAATGCAGAACGTGTTCGACGAAGACCCGTCGTTTGTGGCCGGTAGCTTCGAGAACGGCTACGATGAATCGCTTGCCACGATCAAAGGCCGGTTCTGGTACGTCCAGCTAAAGAAAAGATTCTAACCAAGCTGGAACAGCTCACCCGGGGTTTCCCGAGTCAGGAAATATCCGTTTGCACGGGGGAAGCCCCACTTCGAAAAAATCGTCGCCTGCCTCGCGCCGAAAGGGAATTAACCACGGATTACACAGATAACACGGATCCAGTAGCGCGCCGCCAAGCTTGCCCTGAGCGAAGTCGAAGGGTAACGCACCTCGAACGAACCTTTCCGAACAGAAGATAACGAAGAGAATAAAGTGTGGTTCTGCGGATCGCGACGAAGGGACCGTAATCTTCGTGCCTTTGTTTGCTTCTGTTTGAAACCTGATCCGTGAAATCCGCGCTATCCGTGGTTGCTCCGCCGTAGGGATTTTAACGCGGCGAACCCACCTTTCCGCATAACCTCGCGCTGATTTCCGTTCTGTACTCCGGTGAACGGCCAGAAATAACTCCTCACGATGAAGAGCCATAGAAGGCCAAAACAGAAAGAAATTAGAAAAGAGAAAAAACAATACTTATGAAGACAAAATTAATTAAGACCACAATGAGCTCCCTATTTTTCGCATGTGCGTTGGTCAGCCTGGTTACCGCAATGGCGCTCGGCATGTCCGGCACCGCGCGCGCAGGGGCAGACAACGATCCGCAAGGTTGCAGCGAGCGCACGCTGCGCGGCTCGTATCTATTCGCCACGCACGGGTGGAACATCGTCGGCGGTGTTGCCCAACCGAAAGCCATCGTTGAAGGCATCGATTTCAACGGAGATGGTACGCTGGTCAGTCCATTCGCCACCGTCAGCATAAATGGCACCATCATCCATTCCAGCGGATCGTTAGGAACCTATACGGTGAACACGGATTGTACTGGCACGCTCACATTTACCGGAGGCGCAAGCTTTGACATATTCGTCGAGCACGGCGACGGCAAGCAGCTTTGGATGATCCAGACCAATGCAAACACAGTGTTTGAGGGGACGGCAACAAAGGTGAAATAAGACGCCGCCGAATAGCCCTTCCACCACTGCAAGGGTGCTGTGCTGGCGCCCTTTGCAGTGGTGGCGTTATCTGTTCGTTAGAACTGTCTTCGGCTCTGGGGACGAGATTCGACGTCTGACCGTCAGGGTTTTGGCGCGTTCCATCCGCACCAAACCCGTCTACTCACCACGTATCGCATATACGAGCACGAGTGTAGCTGTGATCGGTGATCGCGGCTGCCGGAGTCAGCGACTCCGGCTACAGATCGCTGCTGTTTAGAAGGACCGCGCCGGCGCGCTTCATTTATCGAGTGCGCGACCGATGTCGCCCGGCTCCAGCTCAATCCCGCGGCAGCCGTCGAGAATAACGTGCGTATTCAACCCGAGCTGGCGCCCATCCAGCGCGTTGTACTTGACGCAATAATCCAGGGCGAGAGCGAGCAAATAAATGTCTTTGATCGATCGCTTTTTTAAATAATGAGCAAGCCCGTATGCCGCCGATGGGCGTTGTCGAAGAAGGTGCTGTAACTATCTATGAGCGGATCGTGCGATTTGCAATCTAAGCTCCTCGCGCCAGTTCGCTAGCTAGGCGGCCACTCGCACGTTGCATTCCGTTCCTTATTAGAAAGCGAATGAAACCGAAGAAGCCTGAACGCAGTTTTCCGTTCCTGAGAATCAATGAGCGGGAAGGCAAACCGCGGAAGCGCGGCTTAACAGAGATTCGCGGTCCATACTATTCGGTCATCGGTCGACGTTACCTTGAGGATTTGTTCGAAACGATGGGTGCCTACGTCGATTCACTCAAGTTTGCCGGCGGCTCATTCACTCTCATGCCAGAACGAGCGGTGCGAGACATCATCGAGCTTTGCCATAAACACGATGTGCTTGTTTCAACCGGTGGCTTCATTGAACGCGTTCTCGTGCAAGGCGAGGACCCTGTGCGGAAGTATGTCGCCGAATGTAATAAACT
>JBKPLX010000219.1:0-9518 GCA_046731855.1 Verrucomicrobiota bacterium
ATCCCGCCGTCGTAAACAGGTTGTCGTCTACGGAGCACGCGGGCTCGAGCCGCGCGAGCAATACGACCATCGGTCACAAGGCAACCGGCGACAATACCTTTGCTAAGTTGGAAGACCTGCTTGACTTCGGCGTGTCCAATGACCGTTTCCCGATGTTCGGGCTCCAGCAAACCAGCCATCGCTTCTTTGATCTGATCGAGCAGCTCATAGATGATGCTGTAAAGCTTGACCTGAACCCCTTCACTCTTTGCCGCAGAAACGGCCATGTTCTCCACCTTCACATTGAAACCGACCACGACAGCGTTCGAAGCGCTCGCTAATAGAATATCCGACTCCGAAATCGGCCCTACCGCGGAGTGAATGATTTCCAAATCGACTTTCTTACTCTCGATCTGTTTCAACGCTCCAACCAGCGCTTCCAGCGAGCCTTGAGCGTCGCACTTTAACACGATACGCAGAACTTTTGTTCCACCTGTAGCTTCGAGCAGGCTCTCAAGAGTCGCCCGTTTAGGAATGGTCAATTTATCGGTACGCTTGGCCAGTAAACGTTCTTCGCTCAAGGTCTTTGCCGACCGCTCGGAATCCATCACAAGCAGCTCATCGCCCGCGTTGGGTAGCCCGGTAAAACCGAGCACCTTCACTGGCATTGAGGGCGCGGCCTCCTTTACTGGCTTGCCGCGATCGTCCAGCAGCGATTTTACCTTGCCGCTGTAATCACCACAGATAAAAGGGTCGCCGGTTCTTAACGTCCCCATTTGCACAATAACGGTCGCAGTGGGACCGCGCCCGGCCTCTACTTGCGCTTCAATTACTGTTCCTCGCGGCGTGGCGGTCGGCGACGCCTTAAGTTCCATTACTTCCGCCTGCAAGGCGATCATCTCGAGCAAATGGTCGATTCCCGTCCCTTTCGTTGCCGAAACCGGACAAACAATCGTTTCGCCTCCCCAGTCTTCCGGCGTAAGGCCTTGATCCTGGAGTTGCTTCTTTACTCTGTCGATGTTTGCCGAAGGAAGATCGATCTTGTTGATCGCGACCATGATCTTCACATGCGGCGCGGCCTTGGCATGATTAATCGCTTCAATTGTTTGCGGCATGAGGCCGTCGTCGGCCGCGACAACGAGCACGACGATGTCGGTGACATTGGCGCCCCGCGCGCGCATCGCAGTGAAGGCGGCATGGCCAGGTGTATCGATGAAAGTAAGCGTTGCTCCGTTGTGATTGACACTATACGCGCCGATATGCTGAGTAATCCCGCCAGCTTCGCCAGCCGCGACACGAGTTTTGCGGATGGCGTCCATCAACGTTGTCTTCCCATGATCGACGTGTCCCATGAACGTGATAATGGGTGCCCGCGGCTTGAGTTCTTCTTTCTTTTCAATGACTGGTGGCGGGGGCGCGACAACCACTTGTTCCACTTTGTGGACGCCGGCTCCTTTTTCTCGGCGCTCCTTTTCCAGAACAAACCCATGGTTTTCCGCGATCTTTGAAGCGATGTCGGGCTCGATTGTCTGGTTGATGTTCGCGAAGATGTTGTAGTTCATCAGCTCCGCGATGAGCTGATGCGGTTTCAAGCCCAGCTCGGTTGCCAGTTGCTTTACGACAATCGGCGGCTTGATAAGAATGACCTTCTGCGCCGCAGTTTCTTCCTCAGCAGGCGTCAGAGCGGTTGCGTCAGGCGCAGTTTCTTCGACGGCAACAGTGTCGGCCACTTCAGTTGGAAGCGATTCCGGGGCTACAGGCTTTGCCGGCGGCGCTGATTTTGGCGGAGCCGCAGGTGTTTCCAGCGACGCCCGGATGCGTGAAATCGGAGGCAGAACATCGCGCTTTGGTCTTACCTCGCCGTCTTCGGCCTTTTTGCCCAGTTTTTTTCGATCGATGAGTGAAACGCTCTCTGCTTCACGAGTCGAAGGTCGAGCAGTTTCCGGCGCGGACTTTGAAGGCGGAGCGCTGCGCGGCTTGGGCGCCGGCGCGACATCTTCCTTTAATTTTTGCTTCGGGAGCTTTGCCTTGGCTGCGGCTGTCGGCTTGCGAGCAGCAGTGGTTCCGCGCGCGGCCGGTTTGCGCGTTGCAGTTTTGCTGCTCGTCTTCGTTGCCATTGTTGTTCGTCTAAAATTTTGCTCATGGCTCGAGCTTCCCTAAACCAGAGCCATGTTATTGTACGAGTTCCTGCCGATGTACGGCCTCGTAAATCTCGCGCGCCTTTGTTTCATCGACTGCGAGAATATCCACTAAATCCTGCACATCCGCATCGCGCAATCCTTCCAGGTTCGTAAAACCGGATTTAACCAGCGTCAGCGCCTGCTCTTCGGTAACCGGTAGTGCGCCGGCAAGGGTCTGCGCTGCTTGTGCTACTTTTTGTTCGACCACGGTTGTTGCTGACGTGTCCTTACCAATATTGATTTCCCAGCCGGTCAATCGCGAAGTCAGCCGCGCATTCTGTCCCTTCTTCCCGATCGCGAGCGAAAGCTGATCTTCATCAACGGAGATCTGCACACTTTTCTTCTCCGTATCGAAAACGAGATTCTTTACTTTTGCCGGTTTGAGCGCTTCCAGAACGTATTCCTTTGGATCGGAGCTCCAACGAATGATATCGACCTTCTCGTTGTTCAGTTCGCGTACGATGTTTTTCACGCGCGAGCCGCGCATGCCCACACACGCACCCACCGGGTCCACTTTTTCGTTTGCGCTCCAGACTGCGATCTTGGTGCGATAGCCCGCTTCGCGCGCGATGCCCCGAATCTCGACGGTGCCGTCCGCGATTTCGCTTACCTCCAACTCAAAAAGCCTGCGTACAAAATTGGGATGGCTGCGCGAGACGATGATCTCGGGGCCGCGGATTCCGTTTTCCACCGCGACAACGTATGCGCGGAGGCGATCGCCCACATTATAATCTTCGACCACCACTCGCTCCCGTTGCGGCATGACGGCCTCGAATTTTCCTAGGTCGAGAATCACATCCGAACGATCGAAGCGCCGCACTGTTCCACTGACGATTTCGCCGGCGCGATCTTTAAACTCCTCATAGATCATTTCTTTCTCGGCCTGGCGAATCCGTTGCATCATCGCTTGTTTTGCTGTCTGCGCCGCGATCCGCCCAAAATTCTTCGGCGTTACTTCCACTTCGATGGTGTCGCCGGCATTTGCATCCGGTTTAATCTTGCGCGCTTTCGACAGTTCGATCTCATCTTGCGGATTGGCGACCTCGTCCACGACCACGAGGTTTGCCAGCGCCCGGATTTCTCCAGTTTTCGGATTGATGTCGATCCGCAGCTCGCGCGAAGCGCCCACGCTTTTCTTTGAGGCTGAGAGCAAGGCGTTCGACACCGCTTCGAGCAGGATTTCGCGTTTAATCCCGCGTTCCCGCTCCAGGTAATCGAGCATTGCAATAAATTCTGCGTTCATAAAACATGTAGCCCGCAGACTAAAAAGAGTGGGACGCCAGTTCCCACTCTGATCAGCGCGCGGACTCGACACTTAGGTTACCGTCTTACGGCCTTCTCGTCAAGATAACCGTTGGTTAGATTTGACGTTCAACGCCCAATATCGAACGTGCAGCACTCAATGAAGTCGCGCCTTGCAGCCGTTCTTGTCGTCCTTCTCGCGTGGGCCGTAATTTACTTACCGGCGCTGGGTTCTATTGCAATCAAAGGAGAAGAAGGACGACGAATCTTGCCGGCGATCGAGATGCTCCAGACGGGCAACTACATTGTCCCCGAAGTCGGAGGAAATCCATATTTCCGAAAGCCGCCGCTTGTGAACTGGCTGGTAGCAGCATCCTTCAAAATTTTTGGAGCGCGCAACGAATGGACGGCGCGTCTGCCATCGGCGGTTTTCGTGCTCGCTGTGGCCGTTGCATTTGTCACCATGGCGCGCGCCAGTCTGGCCCCAAGGGGATCGATCGTCGCGGCTCTCATTTGGATGACAAACATCGGGATAATGGAAAAAGGCCGGTTAATTGAAATCGAAGCGCTGTATATCTCTCTTTGTGGACTTGCGATTATTTTTTGGCTGAGCTTTTTCGTTCAACGGAAATCTCCGTGGCTCATTTGGGTTCCGGCATCCATTTTTCTAGGGCTCGGTCTCTTGGCCAAGGGGCCGACTCATCTCATATTTTTCTACGCGATTGTGTTAGCCGTGCTTTGGCAAATGAAAGAATGGCGGCTTCTTATTCACCCTGCGCATTTTGCAGCGCTAGCGATCATGCTGGGAATCTTCGCGGCGTGGGCTATTCCGTTCCTACACAGCACGACGACACACGTGGTGGCAGCGAAGTGGTCGAATCAGTTCACAGGCCGACTGCAAGGCATCGATTTCAAGTTCACCAGTTGGATTCAAAATATCCCACGCGGTCTTGTCTATTTTCTGCCTTGGGTTCTTCTCTTCCCTTTCGTCAGGTTTTCAAAGTTTCACGATTACGCTGAGCAACGGCTCGCGCGCGGTCTCGCCTGGGGAATCGCCGTACCGTTTCTCGCTGTAAACTTGGTTCCCGGTGCCCTGCCTCGATATAGCATGCCTGTGATAGCGCCAGCTTCATGGTTGCTGGCGATGAGCTACGCCGCGCATGCGTTGCAATGGCCGCCGAAAACAGCGATGTCGGCCGAGCGTACATCGGCGAAAATAGTTGCGCTTTTTGTCGCAGTTGGGCTGGTAGTTGGAGGGATTGGTTATCCACTCACGGCGGTAGTCTTGAGAAACAGGCAACAAGTGAAGAAGGCTGCGGGGGAAATTAATGCTCTGGTTCCCCTGAATGAGACGCTGTATGCGGTGGATCCAGAATATCAGCCGGTATTTTTTTATGTGAAGGCACCGCTTGAATACGTGAGTTACGTTCGGGAGGTCCCGGTTGATGCGCATTATTTTCTTGTTCAAGATGACAAAGAAACCGAAGCGACAACCACATCACGATGGGCGCCGCGACGCACGCATCTGCGTGCTCGTGTCCGGGATTATCGCAAACGCGAGCTGCTTCTCTTCGAAGTTGGCCCTTAAATGAACATTGACAGGCTGACAGATCGGGAATTGGTTAGTATGCTAACTAATTTAACCTGCGCCACATGTCCGATGACGAAACATTTGGGCCGCTGCTGCACGGGACTGCTCGTGCCTGGCGACTAAAGTTGGACGAACGACTGAAGCCAATGGGCCTGAGCCAGGCAAAGTGGCGCACGCTGCTGCATCTCTCGCTTGCAGGAGATGCCCTTACACAAGCCGAAATAGCGGCGCGCCTAGGGATTGAGGAGCCCTCATTGGTGACATTGTTGCACCGTCTGGAGAGCGAAGGCTGGATCACCCGCAGGAGTTCCTTGCACGACCGTCGCTGCAAAATGGTGTTCCTCGGCCGGCGCGCTCAGCGGGTGATTTCCCAAATCAACGCAGCCGCCGAAAAACTTCGCCACGAATTACTGGAAAATGTCTCGGCGGCAGACTTGCGTACTTGCATGCGCGTGCTCACGCGGATTTACGAAAAGGCAGAAGGTAAAAACGGAAACGGCGTACTGGCGAAATTCCGGTCCACGGTAAGAAAATGAACATTGTGCAAGAGCAAGAGCGTCGTGTGGCGGGTAAAGCGCCGAAGCCAGCCAAACTTAGACGAGCCAGAGTGCACTCGATTCCGCGCTGGGCTTACGTGCTTTTTGCCGTCCTCGCTGTTTTGGTTCTGTTGCGCACCTTTCAGCGTGGTGTCGGCACGTTGAAGCCGGCGCAGGCGCCAGTGCGTCCTGTGACCGTGTCCAAAGTAGTTACAAAAGATGTACCGCTTTATCTCGATGAAATCGGCACCTGCGCGGCTTACGAAACTGTGCTGGTGCAGGCACAGGTAAACGGGCAAATCATCACACGCGATTTTCAAGATGGAGCGGATGTGAAAAAGGGTGATCCGCTCTTCACGATTGATCCGCGCCCGTTTCAAGCGGTCCTCGACCAGGACAAAGCGCAAGCCGCCTTAGATCAGGTGAACCTGAAGCGGCAAGAAGACTTGCGCGTTAGAAAAGTCATATCACAGCAGGACTACGACACTGCTGTGGCGAACGCGCAGAAGTCCCAGGCTGCCGTGGAGGCTGCCCAGGTAAATGTTGATTTTTGCTACATCAAATCCCCAATTAATGGACGCGTAGGTCTGCGTAACGTTGACGTTGGCAACCTGGTTGGACCCTCGACTACGCCACTTGTCACCATTCTGGGCTTGGACCCGATTTACACCGATTTCACTGTGGCTGAGAACGACCTTCCGTTGGTGCGAAAGTATCTCGGCGGTCCGAACGTCAAGGTGCAGACCTACCTGCCGGATGGTTCGATCACGCCACGTACGGGCGATCTTTACTTCATTGACAACGCAGTGCAGCCAGGCTCCGGAACGGTGAAGGCCCGCGGGGTCACGCCGAATCCCGACCGCGGGCTGTGGCCCTCAGAATTTGTACGGGTCCGTTTCGTCCTGGACACACTTAAGAATGCGACGCTTGTTCCGTCGCAGGCCGTCCAGGTTAGCCAGAGTGGGCCGTTTGTCTTTGTGGTGAAACCCGACAACACTGTCGATCTTCGTCCTGTGAAACCTGGCCAGCGGCAGGAAGGCGATCTGACTGTGATCGCGGGCGTAAAACCCGGCGAGACTGTAGTGGTGACTGGGCAGCTTGCGCTGTCGCCAGGAGCGAAAGTAGCGCCCCAGCCGTACGTTCCTCACAACTCCGATAAAACTCAGGACTCGGCAGTTTCAGAAAACGGAATGTTATAATGAATGATGTGGACGAACCTGACGGCGAACGCGAAGTAAAGGATAGGGATCGCCTCAGATCGACCTCGTTTGCTAGGGATTTACCCGAGCCGACGGCAAAGCTAGTCGCAGTCGAAGGCTCGGGGCTGTCCGGGCCGTTTATTCGCCGGCCCGTAATGACCGTGCTGCTGACGCTGTCCGTGATCGTCGCCGGCATGGCGACTTATGGGAAGCTTGCCGTCAACGATCTTCCGGCAGTCGATTACCCGGTCATTCAAGTCAGCTGCTCCTATCCTGGCGCGGACCCGACAACAATGGCAAACAACATCGCCACGCCCCTGGAGAAACAATTTCTACAAATTCCCGGCCTCGACATCATCACCAGCAATAGCACGCAGAGTAATACATCGTTTACGTTGCAGTTCGTTCTGAGTAAAAGCATCGTCGACGCCGCGACCGATGTGCAGGCCGCTATCCAGCGTGCCACGGGCAAGTTGCCACTCGATCTGCCAAGTCCTCCTACGTTCACCAAAACGAACCCGAACGATCAGTCCGTTTACCTGTTAGCCTTAATGTCAGACACGCTGACGGATTGGGATCTGTATAAGTACGCGTCCACCGCAGTCGCGCAGCGCATCAACATTCTGCCAGGGGTTTCGCAGGTCAATATTTACGGCGTGCAAGGTGCAATTCGGATCAAGGCTGACCCGTCGGCACTGGCTGCGCGGGGCCTGACCATGGACGATCTGGCCAGCGGGATTAAATCGGGTACTGTCTATTCCGGCGCGGGGCAATTCGATGGCGCGCATCGTACCTTTGTACTGCAGCCCAATGGACAGATCGATAAGGCCGAGGGTTATCGTAAGTTGATCGTGGCGCGAAACCCAAATGGCTTGCCGGTTTACCTGCGCGACGTAGCTGATGTGCGCCAGAGCGTGCAGGACGAACGCATCTCGCGCTTTTTCTGGGTGCGAGGCTTTAATCCGCCCGGGTCCGTAGTTGTGCTCGCGGTTTCACGGCAGGCAGGCGCAAACGCAGTAGAAGTTGCCAGGTCTGTGAAAGCGCTTTTCCCGGAGTTGCGTGCGAGCTTGCCCGGGTCGATCCAGTTCACGCCGGTGTTCGACCGGTCGCAAACCATCGTCAATTCTGCTGACGAAGTAAAATGGACTCTGATAATCGCATTCGTACTGGTTGTGGCAGTCATCTACGTTTTTCTCGGCCGCGCCACTGACACATTGATTCCTGCTGTGGCGCTACCGATGTCGCTGCTGCTCACGGTGGCGGTAATGTACATGTTAAATTTTTCCATCAACAATCTCACGTTGATGGCTCTGACGCTGGCCATCGGCTTCCTTGTCGATGATGCGATTGTGTTTTTGGAAAACGTAGTGCGCCGGGCCGAGCACGGTGAGTCCATCCTTAAGGCAACATTCAACAGCGCCGGCGAAATTTCCTTCACAATCCTGTCGATGACGCTTTCGCTCGCAGCGGTTTTCATTCCGCTCGTGTTCATTCCCGGACTGCTCGGTCGCATTTTCCGTGAATTTTCCGTCACGATTATCGTGGCGATTCTTGCGTCGGGGCTTGTCTCGTTAACGCTAACGCCACTGATGTGTGCACGCATTTTGGGTGAGCGCAAAGCGGGCCACAAACGCGCCTGGATGGAACGGCACACCACCAATTTCATCAAAGGTGTGATCGCTGTTTACGGTCGCGCGCTCGACTGGTTTCTCGATCGTGCGTGGCTCACTGTGCCGATCGTGCTTGCCTGTATTCTTGGTCTGTGGTTCTTCTTCACTCATTTACCCTTCACGTTGTTGCCGCCCGGTGACAGCGGTTTCATTCGCGGCGTATTCATCGCCAAGGAAGGCTCGTCACCCGCGCAGATGCGAGCGTATCAGACCGAGGTGAATAAGAAAATCCAAGAGGATCCAGCCGTCGGGCAATTTTTCACTCTCGCTGGTTTTTCCTCACGCACGGCGTTATCGCAGGGACTGCTGTTCCTTTTTCTAAAGCCGCGTAGTGAGCGTCCGCCTGTCGATCAAATCATTTTGCGGCTCCAAAAATCGCTTGGTTCTATTCCCGGCATCGCCGCCGTGTTAACGCCCAGCCCTGTCCTGCAAATCAGCGTGGGTGCCACGAGTCAGACCCAGGGGCAGTACGCCTACACGATTAGCGGCATTGTACCGCAGGATGTCTATGCCGTTGCCGATCAATTGATGGAAAAGCTGCAACAGTTTAAAGGCTTCGCCAGTGTCCGCTCCGATTACTACCACGATACGCCAAATCTTAAGATCGACATCAACAGGGATCGCGCCGCAACCTATGGCGTTTCTACTTCTGCCATCCAAAGTCTGATGCGCAACGCTTACTCGCAAAACTACGTCTATCTAATCAAGGAACCTGACGACCAATACCAGGTCATTCTCGAAGTCAAAGACAAGGAACGGGCGCACCCTGACGACTTGGGCGATCTCTATGTACGCAGCAGCACCAGTGGCAATTTCAGCGCAAGTGGCTCGGGTGGGGGAACGATAGCCACAACAACAGGCAACATGTCTAACCTCATCCCGATGCGTGTTGTAACGTCAACAAAGGAAGTTATCGGCCCGCAAGCTGTGAACCATTTGAATCAGTTCACCAGTGTCACAATCAACTTCAACTTGTTGCCAAACGTCGCGATCGGCGATGCCACCAAGTTCATCGAGGATGCCTTCGCGCAAATCCATCCCAATTATCCGACCGTGCAGGGTATCTTCCAGGGAGAAACACTCGTGTTCCAGCAGCTGTTCCGCTCTCTGCCCATGCTGCT
>JBKPLX010000220.1:0-20899 GCA_046731855.1 Verrucomicrobiota bacterium
AGTAATCTACATCACGGGGCCTGGTGATTCCGACGGCGGGATGGATCAGCAGGCTGGCCTCTACCTGTTTGGCTGCCCGAAGAGTGAGTTCCACATGCGCGCGGTGCATCGGGTTCCGAGTCTGAAACGCTACGACGCGGCGCCAGCCGAGACTCGCAAATTCGGCCCGTAACTCAGCTGGTGTTGCGCGCAGGCTCTTGAAATCGTAAATGGATGGAAGCCGCAGCCCTTTAACAGTGCCTCCCAGGTACCAGCGGTTTGCTTTGTTCAGTAGATAGTCAACGCCGGGATGGATCGCGCTGGTGGTGCCAAAAACCGCCGCGGCTTCAGCCTTACGATCAGGCTGCCAAAGATCTTCCACGTTCAAGACAGCGAGCATTACCCCCTCAGCATCGCGCAATGCGATTTTGCTGTTCTTCGACTTCAGGGACTTCACGAAACGTTCGCTCACGTCGAGCGTGATCGGGATCGGCCAAAGAATGCCCGTCGTTAGTCTCAGAGAATGACAAACACTTTCGTAATCCGCCTTGGTCATGAAGCCGCGAAGAGGAGAAAAACCACCGCTCAAAAGAAGTTCCAGATCGCAGACCTGGCGAGCCGTTAGGTCCCAGGAAGGAAAATGCCTGGACTGCGCTTTGAGCTCGGCTGCTCTCTCCTCGCCTACCCTCAGATCAACAAGTTCGCCGCCATGAGGCGGTACGAGGTGGTTGTGAATTTGCGAAGTACTCAGAGTTAGGCCTCCACAAGTATCAAGCGTAATCTTGAGCAGTGCGTTTCTTTTTCAAAGATACCGTCCGGCTATCGGTTCTTTTAGCTGAGTGCCGGAGGGCTTTCAAGCACTATCGGTCATTGCGCCCGTTCAAATGCGTGTTGCTGCGCTGCGAATCTTTTTCCGCACATCGCGTTTTTATCTTGACTCCCCAAACGAACTAGGAACAGACTCCGGCTAGCCACAGCCCCACACCAGATCCCGACGGCCGCTGTGCTGGGAAGTCTGGGCCGACATCTTCTGGGAGAGGCTCCGGTCATCTGACAAAACAAAAAATTATGTAAACACCATGCGCCTCTCCCCATCAATATCACTCGCAGTGGCCTTTCCGCGTTCGCGCCTACGATTGCCGTTATTATTTGTGACGGTAGCGATGTTGTTGCTCCTGCTTCCAACCGCGAGCAGCAGCTTTGCTGGCAGCGCGACATGGAAGACAAACCCCAGTTCGGGCGACTGGAACACAGGAGCCAACTGGACGCCTCCCACCATCCCGAACGGGCCGTCAGACACGGCTACATTCGCGGCTTCGAACACAACTGGTGTCTCCCTTTCAGCTAACACGGAAGTGAACGGCATCGTGTTCAACGCGGGCGCAAGCGCGTTCACGATCACCGTTAGCCCCACACCTACGGCCGATACCACGCTGACCATCAGTGGCGTGGGCATTAGCAATAATTCAGGGATCGCACAAAACTTTGTGACTTCTGTTAATGGGGTCGGCCGCTTTGGAACCATAGCATTTACTAACAGCGCGACGGCTGGCAGCGGGACTGTCTTCACCAACAACGGGGGCACGGCCAACAACGGCGGGATCATACAATTTTTCAATACTTCGACTGCTGGCGATGGCACCTTCACCAACAACGGCGGCACGGTCAGCGGCGAAGAAGGTGCCTTCACGGAATTCTTCGACACCTCGACTGCGGGCAATGGTACGTTTATCACGAACGGCGGCGTCAGCGGCGCATTCCGCGGCTTCACGGAATTCTTTGGCAGCTCGACTGCGGGCAATGGCATCTTTATCAACAACGGCGGCACAGTCAGCGGCGCAGAGGGCGGCGAGATCGAGTTCTTCGACACTTCGACCGCAGGCAATGGCACTTTCATCATCAACGGCGGTGCGGTCAGCGGTGCAAGTGGTGGGCAGCTTGTCTTCATGACCAGATCGACCGCGGGCAATGCCATCCTGATCGCCAACAGCGGCTTGGGCGGAGGTGCGGGCGGTCTGATTCAGTTGACCGGCAGTTCCGTTGCCGACATGGCGCGCGTGGAGCTTTTCGGCAACGGCAACCTGGACATGAGTTTTCGCCGTCGGGGCGTGACGATCGGCTCGATTGAAGGAAGCGGCCTTGTGTTTCTCGGAGCCTTCAAGATGAGCGTAGGAAGTAACAATGCCAGTACGACCTTTTCCGGCCTCATCCAAGATGGCGGAGGCAACGGCGGCACCGGGGGCTCGCTCACCAAAATTGGGACGGGGAAGCTGGTTCTCACCAACGCAAACACATATACCGGAGAGACCACGATTAAACACGGCAAACTTGTGGTCAATAACAGGCAAGGCTCTGGGACGGGCAGTGGTCCCGTTCAGGTAAATGGCGGTACGCTAGGTGGCAAGGGCACAGTCGCTGGTGGGGTGACCGTCGGCACAGGTATCGGTTCGGGAGCGGTTCTGTCTCCCGGATATCAACACGGAGCTAATAAGCTCGGTGCCCTTACCATCCAGAGCACGCTGACGTTCAATGCCGATGGAACCTACCAAGCAGAACTGAACAGCAGCACTACCACCGCCGATGAAGTAATCGCCAACGGCGTCACCATCAATAGCGGCGCGCAATTTTCCTTTGCCGATCTTGGCACAGGCACACTCCCGCCGAGTACAGTTTTTACTGTGATTGACAATACGGAGGCGACACCGATCGCGGGCACATTCAGTAATCTTCCCGACGGCTCAACCTTCACCAGCAACGGTAACACTTACCAAGTGAACTACGAAAGCGGCGATGGCAACGACCTGACACTAACAGTTATACCTTAGCATTCCATTTTACCGCTGCTTCCTAGGCATGCCGGGCCGTTGAGATATAGCGGATCACCGTCGCGCAATCCCCGCGACAAATAAACCCAGAAGCCCGACTCCCAAACCACGAGTCGTTTGGCAATAGATTTCAACTGGCCAAATCACACAGAGCGTTTTCTGTGATCGGAATCTCTTTCTACGCCTATGCATTGGTCATTAACCTGCCCCCGAAGTTTCAACGACGAAAAATGAAGCAGAAAATATATACCAGCGAGAGGGGTTCGGACTCCTACGTCCCCGATGAGAATCGGACGCTCTTTCCGGTCGATCTAAGAGTGCGTCTCTTTTGCACTATAATATTAGCAAGTTGCTGCGTTCCGCCATGAAGGCGATTCTGTCGTTGTTGAAGCTTGATCTGCTGGCAATACCGGCGGATTGCCCATAACTCGCGCAGGTTACTCCAGAACGTCTCTTTCATAAGTCGGTGCGGCTTTGCTCGCTCATTCAACTCGCGCTGACGGAAGAGAAGCCACAGGCTGATCAAGTGTGAGCAGCGGCCGAATCTGCGACATCGTATCGTCCGTCAGCACCTTGATGTTCTGAATCGCCTCATGGAATGGCTGCGAGTGGTCGTGTCCGACTAAAAGTCCGCCGAGCGGCTCAGGAATTTTCGGAGACCCCTGGGGCGGTCCATTTAATAGCAGTTTCATAGTCTGAACAGTGGCGCAGGACTGCGGGTTGTGATAGGCAGACGATGCCGAGTCTTTTTGTAGGATTGAATCCTACCCTTAGAGTCTCGCGCCGTGAGATTCCCATTGGGCCAAGATCGCCGCCGCTGGGCATGAGGACCCTCGGGGCGCGCAGGCGATTATCTCGCGCTAATCAGCATTGGCCCTACAGAGACCATGCATTTTCAAATTTGGTCGGATAAGGCGAGCAACGCGCCGCCCTTGACTGCCTTTGATTTGGTGACAGGCGTATCAGTGACGTTTCCGGATTTTTCAGACGGAGGGGAACTTTTTCAGAAAAACTTAATCATGCCAGAGCCGTGCTCGTTCTTGGATGCAAGCCTCCCTCATTTGTCCGATCACTCGACCTGCCAAAACGAGGGGCATTGCCATAGGCGTTGTCAGGTTTCTAACGGACATGGGGCTTTTCATTGGTCAATCGCAAGCGTTCTTTTTGCTCTTTGGACGTTTGCGAGGGTTTCATTGTCGGAAACGCCGCGATTCAGGCGCGATTTTATTGAGGTCGCGCTTTGTCCACTTCTTTGTCCATCGACGATATTTTTTGAGCTCATTTGAGAACACTTGAGACAAAGCTCGCTGGAGCGTTTACCTGTGAAAAAGCCCGTGAGAGCAAGTGAGCTAAAGTGAGCATATTTGTTAGGCTCTCGGTGTAAACGAGATGCTCTACCACTGAGCTAACCGCCCGATTTGGTCGTTTGACTGTAGTGGCACGCGGGCCTCCTGCAAATTTCAGTTTGCGCGGCCGGATTTTGTACTGATCGTGGACTTTAAAAATCAACTAGCCCAAAACGCTGTGCAATCTCCCGGCAGTTTGCGTCGTTTCGCAGAGTCGCTTTTAGTTGCGCTATGAAGTCCTGCTGCAGCGGATCAACAATTGAATGGTACACTTTTTCGGCAGCATCGGGGTCCTGATTACGGGTGCGCACATATGTCGCGTATGCTTCGCTTCGCGCTTGGCTGTATTTGATCACTGATTGCGCGACCAAGCGCCACTGGCTCTCTTTGGCATCAGGGGTGTTTAAGTACTGGTCTGCTGCCTGTGCTGCTTGTTGCGCGAGCCAAATCTCGCGAGTCTGACACGCATTGCTGCTCACTTCGCACGGCGTTGTTGAGCGCCACGCTTGTTCGAATTGGCCTAATGTTTGCAGCATCGTTTCCTTTTCATCCGCGCGCAGTAGCACGGGCATTAAGGCTATGAGTCCCGAGAGTGCTAGTCGTTTCATAGTTGCACTCAATCACGAAGCACGGCGTGTTGCAAAGCGTCTTAGATTGCGGTTGCGGAGTCAGGCGCTCAGGAGGAAGCGTTTCTGATGAAAATGAAGATATTTCATAGCGCCGACTGGGGCATATTGGAGCAAACGATAAGCGAGTGGTTGAAGAAGCAGCGCATTAACCGGCTTCTCTGCGTCACGCACACAAATCACGAAGCGACGATGTTCATTACGGTGTGGTGGAAATAAACGCGCGTAGAAATCGCAGACAAAGTACCGGCGACGATTCGCGTTACCCAGTCAATTCAATTCGCATTCTAGCGCAATCCTGTGAAGCGGCCGTTGACTTCATCGATTGGTTAGATGCCTTCATTCGCCACTCATCGATCGAATGAATCCGGGAAGGTCATCCTCCCGTTTTTATCGAATCCGAAAGTCACGCCAGATGTGCCTCCGTGTCCATCAGTAGCGAACCCGGCATAAACGCGACCGGGAATGAGCTTCTGCGGTTGAATCATCGTGGTAAACCCAGGAGGCGTAACTCCGTACTCGATCGGCTGTGTCAGACCATGGCCGCTCAAGATGGACCACATCGCCTTCCACCGGTCATCGGCGGTCCGCATAGAAACGGTGAATGACTTGATATCGGTCTTCGGACCTGCGGTCGAATCACGGTAAAACTCGAAGCGGATCGGCCCGCCCAGTCGCCCGCTCGCCTTAGAAACAAACGAGTATGACATCGCCTCAGCAGCGATGCCCGCGGACAGCAATAACATGACGGCAACGACGCGCATTAGCATCTAACTAGAATTAGACGGCAATTTGTCATCTATTTCTTTCTCCATAAAGGGAAGTGTCTGTTAAAAGGCGACAGGATGGCAAGCCCACATTCGTAAACGCGTGCAAGATTAGTCGATGACATCAGGCGCTAAATTGACCGAGCCGTGAGATTCATCTGCAACGCCTACGCAGACAGAGAAGCGGGCCGGGGCCATCGGCTAACGTTTCTGCGAATGCCCGGAGTTAATCGTTAAGGGTAAGCGCATACCGTGTCCACCGCATCACGATTGCGTTCCATTGATCCGCAGCATGCGAGCATCAACCCAACGCTTAGTCGCCGATAACGCCAATCTGTTTTAGGAGGCCTAACTCGTCGGAACTCCCCCAACGCTCAACCATCTTACCGTCCTTGAATTTGGAGATCTGCATTCCGCGGATTTTGACCTTCTTGCCGGTCGGCGGGACCTTTCCGAGGGGACCGGTGTGCGTGCCGGTGAGGGTGTAGGCGATGGCGATGGTGTCCTCGTCTTGGACGATGGTCTCAAGAGTGACGCTCATGTCGGGGAAGGCGGTGCGCATTCCGGAGAAGAACATTCGATAGCCGGCGGGACCGGGGACCTGTCCGTCGGCGGGGTCGTGGTCGACGCAGTTAGAAGCGACGACTTGATCGAAGAGATCGAATTTAGCTGTGTTGACGGCTTCAGCGAACTTGCTGAGTGCGGCGTCTGCGGATTCTTTGCTCATTGCTCTCCTGTTCGTTATTCTTGTAATTGAAGGTCGCAGGTCTGCGGCGAGGTCGCAAGTTCAGTCGCAGGTAAATCCTTATCTCGATGTAGGAAGTGCCGCTTTTTTCATCGAGCAGCGAGTGCGGAGATTTGCGGTGGCACGGACAAGATGCTTTGTCGACTGTTTTATCCACTCGTGCAAAAATTTCAGCCATATTTAGGATAAAGTGAGATCACGCGATTTTCCCGATTTACGTAGCGTTGAGCACATCAGATTAAGTCAGGATAAAGTGAGAAAATCAGCCGGGCATCGGTGTAAACGAGATCCTCTACGACTGAGCTAACCGCCCCGTTTCAGTCGTTTGACTGTAAACGTCGCTCACGCCCGATCCTAGCGCGTGCACTTCGCCGGAGAACTCGTGTCCCGGAATGATCGGGAACGGTCGCGGCTTGCCCGCGCGCGTGGTCCAGGTCGGCACCCACAGCAGTTCGGTCGGCGTTACCGCCGCGGCGCGGACGCGCACCACGATCTCTCCCTCGCCCGCCCCAGGCATCGTCGCCGCTGCGTACACCAGCGCCTCCGGACCGCCCCGCGCGTTGAAGTAGGCCGCGTTCATCTAACCTATAGAGGGGAAGTGTCCCTTAAAAGGCCGCAGGATCGCAAGCCCACATTCGTAAACGCGTGCAAGATTAGTCGCTGACATCGCGCGCTACATTTGGCTAAGCCGGAGATTCATCTGCAACGCCTACGCAGCCATAGGAGCGGGCCGGGCCATCGGCTAACGCTTCTGCGAATGCCCGGAGTCAATCGTCAAGGGCAAGCGCATATCGTGTCCACCGCAATACCGTTACCGCGATCCGGCAAAGCGAGCCGGGAGGTTGAGGCAACGGCATGATTTCGAACATGGTTTTCCATTGATCCGCAGCCTGCGAACATCAGCCCAACGATCAACATCAGTATTGTTTTCATTTGTACTTTCTTTGTTGATTGTGGCCGGATCATTTACCATCCGGCAATCAAAAACGACTCCAGCGCAGCCTGTGAAGCGGAAAGCGTTTCGTTCTGCGAGCGGATGAAAAGTTAATTGCGTTTGTGGAACTTTAATCAGCGGTTCGCGCTTGCGGCGAATTGCGTCGACAAGCTGGCGAGATTTTTCGGAAACTCTCCGGGTATGAAAACAAGCATTCCACTAGGTCCGAGTACATTTGCGTTCGTCTGCTTTGCGCTCGTGCTAAACACGCAAGCAGTAAATCCGCCGCCGGACGGAGGCTATCCCGGTGGCAATACCGCTGAGGGAACCAACGCCCTATCGAGCCGTACCACCGGCATATACAATACGGCAATTGGTATATATTCGCTGCTAAGCCTCACCGACGGCAGCTTCTGCACAGGCGTCGGCGCAGGGACACTCCTTGCGAACAGCGCAGACAGCAGTACAGCGATTGGCGCTGGAGCATTGTTAAGCAACACCGTTGGAGAGGAAAACACCGCCACTGGAGCGTTCGCTCTTTTTAGCAATACCGAAGGCGACTTCAACACTGCCAATGGATCTAACGCGCTCTTTTCCAACATAACCGGTGAACGGAACACAGCCACGGGTACGGCCGCGCTGTTTAACAACAACATCGGCAGCCGCAACACGGCCAATGGCAATCCTGCGCTGGTAAACAATACCGCGGGCGACGACAACACAGCCATCGGAGCTTTTGCGATGCAATCCAATACGACCGGCGACCAAAACACAGCCACCGGCGCGCAGGCGCTCTCTAGCAACACTACCGGCATCGTCAATACGGCTACGGGTTATCAGGCGCTCCAAAGCAATACGAACGGAACAAGCAACACGGCTGACGGTGTTGGCGCACTTCAGGGCACAACCACTGGCGGCGGCAACACGGCCACGGGTTTTCAAGCGCTCCTACACAACGAATCTGGCGACTACAATACGGCCATTGGCCTTTTTGCCCTGGGTAGTCTCACCACTGGCAGCAACAACACGGGCTTGGGCCGTTCAGCGGGCACCAGCGTCACTACAGCCGATCACGTTATTTGTATCGGCGATAACGTCAGTGGTGCGAACGTAAGCAACAGTTGTTATATCGGCAGCATCTTTGGCCAAACCTCGTCCGCCGGAGCTGCTGTTTTCATCAACAACAGCGGCAAACTTGGTACGACCACCTCCTCTCGGCGCTTTAAAAAGGAGATTAAACCAATGGAGCAAACGAGCGAAGCGCTCTTTGCGCTCAAACCAGTGAGCTTCCGTTACCAAAAGGACATAGACCCGCAAGGCATTCCCCAGTTTGGGCTGGTAGCTGAGGAAGTGGAGGAAGTGAATCCTGACCTGGTGGTGCGCGACAAAGATGGAAAACCCTATAGCGTGCGCTACGACCAAGTGAACGCGATGTTGCTCAATGAGTTTCTAAAAGAGCATTGGACGGTCCAGGAACAAATGGCGATCATCGCGCAGCTAAAATCTACAATCGACAAGCAGGAAACAATGAACGCGCGCCAGCAAAAGCAAATTGAAGCGCTTACTGCGGGACTACAGAAAGTGAGCGCCCGGCTTGAACTAAGCAAACCCGCAGCGCAAACGGTCAACAACAATCAGTAACGCTGTGACAACTCTGAGTCGGATGATTTGCCAAAATCATCCGCATTCATTTGCGAAGGGTGGACGATTTGGCGATGACGCCCAGACATGTTGACGCATCAGGTGATCTAAATGCAATCCCGTACAATCCTGAAAATCAGCCGAGTATTGGTGTAACGAGATGCTTTATCACTAAGCTAATCGCCTTCGCCAACCAGCCTTCGCGCAAGGCGGGGCCGCCGATGCCGCTCTTATGCGCGGCGATAAAAGATCACTAGCTCGCCTGTTTCGCGGTTAGCCAGTGCTTGTTTCGAAGTTTCTTGAGCCAACCGATTCCGAATAGATAAGTCCGGTGGGTCGGAACCAGACCTTTTCAGTCGAATCGTGCGACGGCTAACACCGGAAATCGTCGAGCGACGCGATAACTGCGCGCGTCGGCAACGCACGATTTTCTTGCCTGGAATCGGTGCCTTGTAGTGCGCTGCTCGGCGAATCGCCGCTCGTCCCTTCGTTGTTCGTGAATCTTACGATCGGCAAAACGCGTCAAACTGTTCTCACTCTCATCCCGACCGAATAACCAAAACTTTCCATTCATTAGTTGCCCTCCAAACCATTCAGTAAAAGCTGCGACACAAATGGATCGATTTTGTTTCGGCATCCGGATGTCTCTGGCTGTGGAGGGGAGGGATTACTGATTTTCTAACTCGCGAGAATTCGAACGAATCCTGGATGTCGCGCCGCGTCCCGCCTGTTCAAAAAAAGCCGCAGGGTTTGGAACCCTGCGGCTTTTATTAGTGTTGTCCGAAGCTCCGCGCAGCCTCAGTCTAATAGAACCACGTGATCAATCGCGCGTGAATCGTTGCTGTGTGCGTAAAAAACACGCACACGAGCGCCTGGTTTGATCGCGGTTTGGACAACTTTCCCCGTCTTGTCCAGAACGCGACCGTATCCATTGAGAACGTAACGGTCAGCATTTTTCGAGCTCTCCTCGCGAACGACGAGCGTTCTGAGAGGTTGATAACTGGCGGCTGAGCCTTCCTCAGTTGTCATTTTGATGATCGCTCCCGTTACTGTTATTGGTTCTGCGGTTGTTTGTTTCTTATTTGTCGAGCCCGGCTGTGCAAATGCCAACGGAGCAAGTAGCAAGCAGGTCAGTGTGATAACTATGTTTTTCATGATGTCTCCTCTTTATGTTGATTGTTAATGCATCTTCTACTGGCTGAAGTTTCAGGACATAGTCTCCGCCGAACAAGAGCCAGTTGGTTTCTTTGCCACAGGCCACTTTTACCTAGCTCGCTGTGCCCTATGGGATTAACGAGAACAGGAGGTTATATCGTTAGAGTTAGTGATTTGCAGTCAGGCCCAGATATTAGGAATTGCTCATTGCAGAGACATCGGGCATCAATATGGGCTTCGTCATCATCCAGAATGAAAGAGCACTACTTTGATGATTTGAAAATCGGTGACCGTTTTAGATCCGAACCGCTAAACGTCTCGGAGAAGGAGGTCATCGAGTTCGCCCACAAGTTTGATCCGCAGATGTTTCATCTGAGCCGGAAAGCTGCAGAGCGAACCTTTTTCAAAGGACTAATTGCTAGTGGCTGGCACACGGCGGCCCTCACGATGCGGCTTTTTGTGCAAACGTTAAACTTCGCCGAGGGCGCCATAGGGCTTGGTGTTGACGAATTGCGGTGGCCTACTGCGGTGCGACCAGGCGACGTGCTTACCGTTGAAACGGAGATTCTCGATTTAAGACCCTCGCGGTCCAAGCCGAACTACGGGATCATCCAGTTGCGCAACGTGACCACGAACGGGCGCGGCGAGATCGTCCAGACAATGTTGGCAAATGCGATGGTGCCGCGGCGAGCGGCATTAGAGTAAAGAGCCCAGAGTAAAACGTGAAGGCAATGTGACAGCACCGGAATTTCCTGCCATTCGTTAGGAATTGCGCTACAAACGGTGGATCGAGAGTCCGGAGAGTAAAACGGTGCCAATTATGGACGATATTCAGAAGCGAGCGGACGACAAAGCCTGGGACGAAAAACAGAACCGCTGGATTTCAGACGCAAATCGCAGGATCGAGAATGGACTAAATGGCGAAGCGCTTGCCGCGTTACACGGTTTGCAGGTGCCTCCGGATGACGAGCCGCCATACGACGTCGACGAGACGAGCGAGGTGGACAATCAAGAAACCCTACGCAACAAGATCATCAGGCGACTGATACAGATAGGGAATACGATTTCGCGAAATCGTGATCTGCCCGACGACGTCAGGCAAAGGTGGACAGCGATGTTGCAGGAGAGTTACGCGAGCGACACGAAGAGCGTGACCCGGCTGCGTGATCTGAGACGAGAGGTTGATAGCTGGGAAGAAATCGATCCACAGTCGGAGCTTTCTCTGGTCTACAGCGCGATTGGTGCTGTGGCGACAATGATCGAGATCTATCAACGAAGGTTTAGCGCTCGATAGCAACGGCTACGGGGCACGGTCGCGCAGGCGAATCGGCCCCTCGCATTGGTCCAATGGTCAGTGGGCCCCTCGGGTCTCGTAGTCCTTCTCACCGATTCACCATTTCCATCGCCCAATCGGGATAACGCGCGCCGGCGACGGCTTCGTGGGGTGCGACTTCATCGATGCGCGCCAGATCTTTACTGGTAAGAGCCACATCAAGCGCGCCCACGTTTTCCTGCAAGTATCTGCGACGTTTCGTTCCGGGAATCGGAACAATGTCGTCTCCCTGCGCGAGCACCCAGGCAAGGGCGAGCTGCGCTGGAGTACATCTTTTCTCACGAGCGATTTCTTCGACGCGCTCCACAAGCACAAGATTGCGCTGGAAATTCTCTCCCTGGAATCGGGGCGAGATTCGCCGGTAATCATCCTCGGGCAGATCTTCGAAGCGCTTGATTTGTCCGGTCAAAAACCCGCGACCCAGCGGACTGTACGACACGAAGCCAATACCGAGTTCCCGGCATATACCAAGAACTTGATTCTCAGGATCGCGCGTCCAGAGCGAGTACTCTGATTGCAACGCCGTGATCGGATGAACGGCATGCGCACGGCGGATCGTGTCGACGCCCGCTTCGGACAGACCGATAAAGCGCACCTTACCCTTGCGCACCAACTCTGCCATAGCGCCAACGGTCTCTTCGATTGGAGTGTCTGGATCGACACGATGCTGATAATAAACATCGATCACATCAACGCCCAGTCTGCGTAAAGTTCCTTCGCAAGCTTTGCGGACATAATCTGCCTTACCGCTAATTCCGCGGTAGTCCGGCCGGGCGGGATCACGCACGATCCCAAACTTTGTAGCAATGATGGCCTGGTCACGACGGCCGCGTAGCGCGCGCCCAAGTAATTGCTCGTTCGTGTATGGTCCATACACATCGGCCGTATCGAAGAACGTGATGCCGAGATCCAGCGCACGATGAATCGTCGCCATGGACTCCTCATCGTCGCGTGCGCCGTAAAAATCAGACATTCCCATGCAACCAAGACCGATTGCCGAGACAATCGGACCACCCCGTCCAAGTTTTCGCTGCTTCATACCTGTTAAGATTCGATTGTCACTTTTATCGCGGCTGCGAAATCGTCGGGCAATGGCGCTTCAAAGCTTTTCCATTCCTTAGTGCGAGGATGGTGAAATCCAAGCTTCCATGCATGTAACATTTGTCGCGGAAAATACCTCGCGAGGCGCCCTCCGTAGACTTTATCGCCAAGCACCGAGTGACCGAGATGATGAAGGTGCACGCGAATCTGATGGGTCCGTCCGCTGTGTAGCCGGCACTCGACGAGACTGGCGCGTTCGCTCGACCGAACGACGCGATACTCGGTTCTCGCCGCGCGTCCACGCACAGAAGTCGCGCTCATTCGTTGCCGGTCGATTGGATGTCGTCCGATTTTTTCTTCGATTACGCCGGCCGTTTTGGACAATTTTCCGGTCACGATCGCAAGGTAAGTCTTCTCCACTGTACGGTCAGCGAACTGCCTGGATAATCCGCGATGGGCTGCATCGTTTTTGGCAATGACAAGACAGCCGCTCGTCTCTTTGTCGATACGATGAACGATCCCGGGGCGCTCTTTCCCGCCGATCCCCGATAACGTGGAGCAATGATTAAGGAGCGCGTTGACCAGAGTGTGTTCGCGGTGACCTGCGCCCGGATGAACGACAAGCCCGGCCGGCTTGTTGATCACGATGAGATCATTGTCTTCGAAAAGAATCTCAAGGGGGATCTGTTCTGGCAGGGTCTCGATCTTTTCTAGTGGCGGCTCGGTGAGTTCAATCTTATCGCCGACTCGAATGATTTGGCGTGGCCGGCTGGTTGAATTGTTAAGTCGAACGAACCCATCGCGGATCAACTGCTGGAGTCGTGACCGGGAGAATTCGGGAAGTTGCTTCGCCAGAAATTGGTCGAGTCGAAGTCTTGCTTCGTTCGTTGATACGACAAGCTCGATCATAAATGGGTGACTCTCTGCCGCGGCTTTCCGGCCAGCATGGCGAGGATTCGATCTGACAATAGCCCAGCGTTTTAACGCTGGAAATTTGATAAGATGCCAAGGTGCAGCTTGCGCGGACGTTGCACATACGACGCTGCCGGCTACAACCTGCGTCGCATTCTTTGCTCGAAAAGGTCTGAATGTTACAATTGCTGCCTAATGGCGAGTGAGCCCGCCGCCCAAACCTGCCCCAGTTGCGGAACAACTGTCGATACAACAGCCGCAGAGCCATTGGCCCGCATCGCCTGTCCTACGTGTGGCAAGAAAATACGCGTGGAGAGAACCTTCGATCATTTCGTGGTGGTCGAGACGCTAGGTGTTGGTGGGATGGGCACCGTTTATAAAGCGCGCGACACGCAACTGGATCGGTTCGTGGCGCTGAAACTATTGCGAAAAGATCTCAGCGGGGAAGAGGATCATAAAGCTCGATTGCAACAAGAGGCGCGCATTGCTGCCGCAGTGAATCATCCTTATGTGATACAGGTATTCGATTCGGGAACAGATCACGGCCAGTTCTATGTAGTAATGGAGTTGGTCGATCAGGGAAGTCTCGACGATCTCATGGCATTACAACCGCGGTTACCGGAACAGCGTGTGCTCGAGATTGGCATCCAGGTGGCAAAGGGACTGCGTGCCGCGCACCGGCGAGGTCTGATTCACCGTGACGTGAAGCCGGCTAATATTTTGTTTGTCGATGAGCATGCAGCAAAAATCGGCGACTTCGGTCTGGCCAGCAGTGCAACGCAACGCTGGGGAACCGGAGGTGTCGTTTGGGGAACCCCGGAATATGTCGCCCCCGAAAGATTAAACAACGACCCGGAAGACTTCCGCAGCGACATTTACAGTTTGGGCGCAACCCTGTTTCACGCAATTGCGGGCGACCCGCCAATCAAAGCCAGTACAAACTCCGCGGCCGCATTGCTCGAATCAAAACAACGGCCACTCGATTTACAGACGATGGCGCCGAACGTTTCTATCGAGACCGTGGAGGTTCTGCAGCGAATGATCGCAGCTGATCCGGCGCAGCGTTTTTCCTCCTATGACGATCTGGTGGCGGAGCTTGAGCGAGCGTGGCGCGCCTTGGCGTTGGAGGATGCAGCGAGCAGCGGTGAGGCGCGCCGGCGGCGCTGGCCTTCGGGCTTGTCTGGATTTAGTCGGCGCTGCGTGGAATGGTTGAGAAGGGTTTTATGCTGGATATATCGCCTGCCACTTCTCATTCGCGTGGCTTTGCCGGCAATGGTGGCCGCTGGGATTTTGTTCTATATCGCGCGCAGTTTTTTGCCGTCGTGGACGGAACTGGGGGCGTTTGCGACGAGCTGGTTGGATCGCGGTCCGTGGAATAAAGCGCTTGCCACTTATAAAGAGCAGGTCGGCCTTTATCACTTTGCTGAAGCAGGTGAGGGGATCAGGAATGTGAAACTGATCGGCGCATACTTTAATCCGGCGAAAGAAGTCGCAGCGAAGAGAGCGCAACTGATGTTCGATTGGAAGAACACTCTGATTGACGATCTCAATCGCGCGCATTTCTCGCGCGCGCTCACAGATAGCAGCGGCGCGCAATATGCGGGAATAGTGAGCGCCACGGATGAAGGACTCACGATGAAACTTCCGTATGGGATTGCATGGGTCACATGGGACAAGCTTTCGCCAGAGACGTTACTGATGGTCTCCAGATCTTTCATCGATTTAGGGGCGCGTGACGCAGCAGATCGACAATGGCGTTGCGCTGTTTTTGCCAGTGAAACCGGGCAAACTGAAGCGGCACGGGAATTAGCTGAGGCCGCTGCGAGAGCGAAGCCTGAATACAAGGACGAAATTTCTGTTCTCTTTCGAGAGATCCCGGGGACCCGCTAGCACGGTCTTACATTTACTCATACTTTTGCTCTAATCTCAACTCCGAAACGAAAGCGCAGAGCAAGAGCAAGAGTAGGAATGGGAAACAAGCCACAGGATGAACGAATTCCTAGGCTGGAGAGTCAGATTTTAGACGAATCATTGCCATTATTGGCTTTTGACGCGACGTTTTCCTGATCGCGATATGGAGCAAAACCCACCACCGCAGTTTCCTTCACCGGAAGAATTGAAGTCCAAGATCACGGAGTTCATGAAACAGAACTTCGGCGACCGGGTCTCCGTGGCGACTTTTGCCGAGCCGGAGGCCGCGCCGGCAGAAGAGGAAGAAAAGCCGGAGAAGACCGATCACAAGGAATTCGAATTCAGTCTTCTGCCGAGGGACATCAAGGCGCATCTCGACCGCTTCGTGATCAAGCAGGATGAAGCGAAGAAGGTGCTGGCGATCGCGGTTTGCGATCATTACAACCACGCCAATTACCTGCGCCGTCTCGAAGAGGAAGATGCCGCGCGCGCACAGGAGATTGAATACATCAAGCAAAACGTGATTTTGGTCGGACCAACCGGTGTCGGTAAAACCTATCTGATCAAACACATTGCCGACCTGATCAAAGTGCCGTTTGTGAAAGCGGACGCCACGAAGTTCAGCGAAACGGGATACGTCGGCGGCGATGTGGAAGATTTGGTGCGCGAGCTCGTGCACAAGGCCAACGGTGACGTCAATCTGGCTCAATTCGGGATCATTTACATCGATGAGATCGACAAGATCGCGGCAGCAGGAAATCTAATCGGCCGAGACGTCAGCGGACGTGGCGTCCAGACCACACTGCTGAAGTTAATGGAGGAAACAGAAGTGCCGGTGCGGAGCATGAACGATTTGCAGGCGCAGCTACAGGCAGCTTTCGAATTTCAACGGCGCGGCAAGGCAAAACGAGAAACGATTAATACGCGGCACATTCTGTTCGTGGTCAGCGGCGCATTTGAGAAATTGAAGGAACAGGTTGCGCGACGCGTTCGTCAGGGCCAGATCGGATTTAGCGCGGAACCGATTCAGGTGATGGACAACGAATTGTTCCGGCACGTGACGACGCGGGATTTTATCGAATACGGGTTCGAGCCGGAATTCATTGGCCGATTACCGGTGCGCGTCGTGTGTGAAGACTTGGATGCTGATGACCTTTTCAGCATTATGAAGTATTCCGAGGGTAGCTTGCTCCGGCAATATGAGCGCGCCTTTCGGGCTTACGGCATTGAGATCAGTTTCGAGGATGAAGCGCTGCGGCTACTGGCTGAAGCTGCCGCCAAGGAAAAAACCGGTGCACGTGGCTTGCTGACGGTATTCGAAAAACTATTCCGCGATTACAAATACTACTTGGCGGGATCAGGCCTCAGCCAGTTGCGTGTTACCGCTGCCCTCGTGGGCGAGCCGCAGCGTGTGCTCGACCGGTTGATGGCGGAGGGACACAAGCTCGAGGCGCAAATGCTCGAAGCCGGCGCGCGTCAATTTGCGGAGAAATTCAACAGTGAGCATGGATTGGAAATTGTTTTGGATGAAGCTGCGGTGCGTCGCCTTGTCGAGCGCGCGCAAGCTGAGCGGATGACCATGAGTGATCTCTGTGACCATTTATTTAAGGATTACCAGTTCGGATTAAGTCTGATCAAAAAGAACACGGGGCAGACAAGGTTTCTCATCAACGCCGGAGCGGTCGACGCGCCAGACAAATTCTTAAGTGAACTGGTTGTGCAATCCTATTATCCGGGCGCGGCTACTGAAAAAGCCTGATTGTTCATGAAGCGCTCGTTGATCACAACGCTCGTAATTGCAATTATTGTCACCATCGTTGTGGGAGTCTTGCACGCAACCAAGGCGATCGCGGGCTTCGAGGCTGGTGTTGCGCAGCTTGTTTCCGATTATGCGGGAGCGACGAGGGTGGTGAGCAAAAAGTGGCAGTACCTGTTTGTCTTACTGATAGCTGCTGGTGTTACCTGGCTTAGCCTGACAAATCCTCCGCCCGCGGGCCGGTTGCGAAGCTATTTGTTGTTCGGATCTTTGTTGGTCGAGCTCCTGGTGCTTTCGTGGATCTGCTCTCTTTATCGGGTCTTTTTCCAGCCGGTTCCGTGCATTTTTGCAGTCGCATTAGCGGTGGCCTTCGTGGAAGGCTGGATGGTCTTTTTGCAAAGAGATCGCTCGCATTTAGTGCGCACAATCTTTGCCAATCGCCTCTCGACAAAAGAATTTCGTCGTGTCAGCGGCGGTCCGTTCGATGGGGAGGCGAAAGCGTACGAAACCAGCGCGGTCGTCTGCGATATTGCCAATCGACATGGATTCACGAATTCGTCTGACCCCGCCGGTTTCGCTGAAACGATGGCGAAATTTATTCGCGAGACCGCCGACGACCTGATCGAGAGAGGAGCTTGTCTAGAGGCTGCAGACGGGGAGGGGGTCGTGGCCATTTTTGGATTTCCGAACGCCCGTAGTCAGCATGCCGAGGATGCGGTGCGGGCTGTGCTCGATCTAACGAAGAAGTTTCGCGAGCGGCGGCGGGAAAACGAAGAAGTTTTTGGCGACTGGGACATGCATGCTGGGATCAGTTCAGGCACGATCGTTGCCGGCGCGCTGAAGGACAGCGTACATTCGGAGCTTTTAGCCAGCGGGGAACCGATTGAACTCGCGCGCAGGTTTTGTGCCCTGAATCACCGGTATGGATCAACGATCCTGATTGATACGTCTACTTTCGACAGCGTGAGCGAGACAATCGTCGCGCGTCCAATTGATTTTGTGAGCGGAAACAATTCGCATGATCGAATCGAAATCTACGAGCCGCTCTGGCTTACCGCAGAAGCCAAACCAGAGCATGTCGCACGAAGAGATTCTTTCTGGAGCGGCGTGGTCCTGTATCGGGAAAAACGTTGGGCAGAAGCCTATTCCGAATTTCAGAAAGCACGCGATCCCGAGGGAGAAGACGATCCTGCATTGCAATTCTATTTGCGACGGCTCGAGCCGCTCGTTCTGCAGTTAACAGAATCGCCGGTGGAAGAAAGCTGAGCGCGCGTTGAGAAGGACGGAATATCCGGTCGCAATCCGGAATTTGGTTGCGCAACTACGACAAATGCCAGGAGTCGGTCCGCGCTCCGCGGAGCGGATCGCACTCTGGATGGTACGGGCACGGGACGATAAGCCCGAGCAAATAGTGCGCGCTATCGCGGACACGCGCCAGGCGATTCGTTCCTGCAAGCTATGCGGATTCTTTGCTGCCAACGAAATCTGCGAGATCTGCGCCGATTCCTCACGCTCGACAGAGTTACTCTGCGTTGTAGAACAACCAACGGACATTCTTCCTTTGGAAAAAACCAATGCCTTTCGCGGGCGTTACCATTCCCTTGGAGGTAAAATTTCTCCGCTAGACCATGTCGGGCCAGAAGATTTGCGCATTAAAGAATTACTCGAGCGTGTCGATCAGGAGAAGATTACTGAAATTATTTTCGCGCTGCCGGCCGATGTAGAAGGGGAATCCACGACAAATTACATTGTCGATCTCTTGAAAGACAAAGCGGTCAGCCTTACGCGCATCGCCCGCGGCATTCCAGCCGGCGGCGGCCTGGAATCGGCGGATGAATTAACGCTGTCTGCTGCGCTCTCGGGTCGCACGAAACTCTAACGCGTGGTCATCCGGCGCCGCGAATTTACAACGCAAAAACACAAGAGCTATAAAATCACTCTCTATCGCGTCTGCAAACTGCCAGTTTCTTCCGCCGAACCAGTTGCGCTTTTGACGGCGTTTCCAATCAGAACGACCCGGTTTTGACCGAACCGGCGGAGCGGTAGGTGTTGATGAGGACGCCCTTGGGCGTGCTTCGCGTCTCGACCAGAGAGAGGCCGCGCGGAGGAACGCTGCTCTCGAACAGCCGCTTTCCTTCGCCGAGCACCAACGGAAAGACCCAGATGCGATATTCGTCGACGAGTTCGCCGGCGATCAACGTCTGCAGCAATTCGCTGCTGCCCCAGATATGCAACGCCGGCCCATCCGATGCCTTCAGCCGGCGGACCTCGTCCACGACATCACCGCCTATGTGCAGCGAGTTCTGCCAGTCGAACTGGTCGAGGGTGCGCGTGACGACGCATTTCGTCGCCTTGTTGGACGCCTTCGCGATCGGATTATCGCCCTGGTTCGGCCAGTAGGCGGCGAAGATCTCGTAGGTCCGGCGTCCCAAAAGCATGTCGAACTCACCGGCGATAGTCTCGCCAATGGCTTGTTTTAGGGCGTCGTCCAAGAAGGGCATGGCCCAGCCTCCGTGAGTGAACCCGTTCCTCGGATCCTCCTCGGGGCCACCGGGCGACTGCATGACGCCGTCCAGCGTGACTTGGGTAATGGCGATGATGTTTCTCATGGTTTCTCTCCATTTCTTTGGTTTCGTATCCCTAGGACGAACGACCGGCCCGTCTCAGGACAACCGACCGGACATTTTTCTCATCTTGAGCGCTGGCCGGATCCGCGTTGAACGTCCTGCAGACCGATTTCACTTTTGTAACGTTTTTAACGTTGTAACTTGTTCCATGTCGTGCGCAAAGATTGATCCAGCGTTACACCAGCGGCAAAAGCCGTCCTGGATCAAAGTGCGATTGCCATCCAATCCGGTTTTCTTTTCAACCAAGGCGCTTATTTCCGATTTGCGGTTACACACGGTTTGCGAGAGCGCGCAATGTCCGAACCGATGGGAATGTTGGAGCCAGGGCACGGCGACTTTCATGATCGCTGGGGACCGGTGCACGCGGGCGTGTGGGTTTTGCGCCGTGACAACCGCCAGGCCTTTCGCGCTGGAGGAAGACGAACCGCGGCGCGTGGCCGAAGCAGTGCGCCGGATGAAATTAAAACACGTCGTGATCACAGCTGTCGCGCGCGACGATCTCAAGGATGGCGGCGCCGATCATTTCGCTCGCACAATTACGGCAATTCGGGAGATGGACTCTTCGGTGATTGTCGAAGTGCTCGTTCCCGATTTTCACGCTCAGGATTGGTGCATTCAGATCGTCCTCGATGCCGCGCCCGACATTTACAATCACAACATGGAAACAATCGAACGCCTCACACCGCTGGTTCGTTCGCGCGCAAAGTATCGCACCTCTCTGCAGGCGTTACGGCGGGCAAAGGAACTTTCGTCAGAAGCTGTGACCAAGAGCGGCGTCATGCTCGGTCTTGGCGAGAAGGAGACCGAACTTTTTCAGACGATGGACGATTTGCGCGAGGTCGGCTGTGAAGTGCTCACGATGGGCCAGTATTTGCGCCCGACTCCGAAGCATTTACCCGTTGTGGAATACATCACTCCGCAACAATTCAACTACTATGGCGACATTGCGCGCAGAAAAGGGTTTCTCCATGTTGCCTCTGGTCCGCTGGTTCGCAGCTCTTATCACGCGGCCGATTTTCATCCAGTAGCGCGCCCGCCCGCCGTAGCCGTCTACTCCGCCAAAGCCGCTGCGAAGACTCGATTGGCGGAGGCAGGGCGATGACGAAGACCGAGCGCGATCCGCTCGCTCAGATCCGCTCGCAAACCGCCGCAGTCATTCCCGCATATCAGGAAGAGAAACATATCGGGGACATTGTTCGCCGAACCCGCGAGCGACTCGATTACGTCCTCGTCGTTGACGACGGTTCGAGCGATCAGACGGCGCAACGCGCGCGAGAAGCCGGTGCTGAAGTCATTGTTCA
>JBKPLX010000221.1:0-6006 GCA_046731855.1 Verrucomicrobiota bacterium
GCCATCAGGTTTTGCACAAGCTTGTGGAAGGCGTGGTGGCCAGGAGAAGCTGAACCTCCCGTTGATTGGCCGCAGAAAATCATGATGGCGCCGGCACGGAAGCCTTCCATCTTGTCAATGCCCAGCTGGCGAATCTTGGAACAGTCAAATCCCGGCGGGACAAGCGGGCTAATGTGCTGGGACCTGGTCTTAATCTGATACTTCTGCTGTGTGGTGCGGGCATGCGAGGACGCACCGAAGCCAAGTCCGGAAGGGTTCGCCGTGGCGAGCAGCGCCAGAGAGACGCCGGTCAAGGCTACGAACAGGCCGATTAAGACACGCAGATTAAAGAAGGCGGATTGCGAAGTGGATTTCTTTTTCATGAGCGGTGGTGGAGTTGAATTTGGGTTTGAAATGTCGCTTGTAGCCGGAGGACGGGAAACACGTCAACACTTCTTTTCTTTTTTTACGATTTTTATTCCGAGTTCGATTTCCTTCGCAGTCCTGCCAGCTCGTCTCGGAAGCGCGAAAGCGAATCTTTCGATTGGTTTAGCGCTAAAACGACGACTGATTCTGCAACGCAGATCGAGGTGAAAATGAAGTTCGAATAACCGGACTCACTGTTGCAGGCGAGGACGGCCCGGCTCCAATCAACATTTATCGACGCGGAACGTTGGAGACGGCCTGCCCTCAGGCCGTTTCGATTGCTCAAAAGCTCTAAACGTAAGAATGAAGTGGAGGGCTGTTTGGGGAAGTGTGTGGAGCGGTCGCGGCAGCGACCGAGTCAAACGCCCTACAAATTATTCCATCACGCCTACGGCGTCGGTCGAGGATGCGGCGTGGGTCGAACTCTTGGCACTGGAGTAGGCCTCGGAGTAGCTGTTGCTACAGGTGTAGGCGTTACTGTAGCCGTAGGAGTAGGTGTAACGTGGGTGTGGGCGTAGGTGTTACTGTGGGCGTAGCTGTAGGCGTTGGCGTTGGCTGAGGTTCTAACTGAATCAACTCGATGCGTCCGCCGCTGCCGAATTCGTTAGCGTGAACAGCCTTGGAACCGCCTACCACGTATTGCCCATCAGCCGACACGTCAACACCGAAAGCCGAGCCTGGGAACTCAATTGAACCGATCAGATCCACGTTACGGTTAAAGACCATTACTTCCGGCCAATCATGGAACTCGGTACCCCAGGAAGCGAAAGCCATCACCGTGCCGTTGTCGTTAGATTCCGCGCCGACCGGCGTGCCTTGAAACGAGCCTGTGCCGGACACGGGGTAGGAACCGATCATCTGGGCACTGGCAACATCGAACAAAAAGACCTCGCCGCTGAGCCAGTTCGTGAAATTGCCAGCAAACGAACCTACGGTGGAGCCGTCTCGAGAGACTATGGACGCGCCGCCGAACCAGTTATTGGCCTGACCGAAGTGAATCACACGCTGATAGGTGGCCCCATCGAACTTGTAGACATCGAGGTCGAACCCATCAGTAACAAACACGTTCCCATCGCCAGAGATCCGGTAAAAGATGTTACCAGCGCCGGAGCCGGCTACGCTGAATAACGTGTTACCATTGCTGGTATCGACCAGGACTGCGAGATTATCCTCCGTGACCAGTGCGATCGACCCATCATCTGTCAAATCGACAGCATTCATCCGAAGAGCATCCGTTCGGCTCGACCGAATCTCCCCCGTGTCAGCCTCAAAGACATAGAGAGTTGAATTCTGTGTCATTGAATCGCTAACAACAGCTGCAACCGTAGAGCCGTCATAAGAGACGGCGACTTTCCTGGAGCTGGCCGGCAGATTGGGATCGCTCACAGGAAATGGAAACGACCAGTCCGGTATGCCGCCACTCGTGGACGTGAAGCCATGGATCCGGAAGTCGTTTCCCGGCGCATTCGACTCCATGTAGGCCACGCGGTCGGCTCCCTTCGCAGAAGCAACTCCCGAGCTGCCGCTATCGAAAGAAGAAAACTCAAAATCGGGAGTGCCATTGCCGCCAATCGGGTACGCGCCTAGCCGCGCACCCTGAAGAGTCCATGCGCCCTACACATCATTAGTGTCGAGGGCGACGCCATCCGCGATGGCGTTAGGGTCATCGACTTGCCAAAGTGTGTTCCCCAGCGGTTCTAATGGGTGCCGTTCAGGTATCGCCTGAACACCAGGCCCTCGCTCTGAGGTGGCGAGGTTTTCGATGGTTATCCCGTCAGCTGCAGCTCGCGCTACTGTACTCGCTCCAAGGTTGGATCCACCGCCACCGGTTCGGTTGGACAGAGTCGCCATTGTGAAAAGCGCCAGAGAGACTCCACACAGAAACGCAAACAGGCCGATCAAAATGCGTAAATTGTGAAAGCCGGTTTGCGACGCTGACTTTCTTTTCATAGTCGAATTTCGGATGAGCGAATGATTTTGGTTTTATCTGAGAACCCGAATCAACGAATTTTACCGATTTATTACGTTACAGACAAAGCAGACCTTGCCGCTGTGGCGCGTTTCGCCGTGTTGCGGTGTGCACATACCGCGGGGTCAACGTCCTACAACCGATCACTATGCCATCACGGGTTCGGGCGCGGATGCGGCGTAGGGCGCGGCCTTGGCGATGGAGTAGATCGCGGCGTAACTGTCGGCGTCGGCGTGATCATGGGAGTAGAACTAGGTGTTGCCGTGGAGGTAGGTGTCGGTGTAGCTGTAGGACTAAAAGTTGGCGTGGGAGTTACAGTAGGGGTGAGAGTTGGCGTTGCACTGGGTGTTGGTGTTGGACTGGGCGAACACACACTAAGCACGTCAACAAAACGAGCGACGGCTTGCTGGTTCCCTTGGTCCGTGTTCTGCACGCCAGTGACCAGGAAGCCACCTTCGTTCTTGTTGGTGACTACCGAGCCGCGAGCTGGAGACTGGACTGTGCCGGCGAAAACGTTCACTGCTTCGCCGAGCAGGAGTCCATCAGAAGACAGCAGCTGCACCCAAACAGTACCAGAATTGAAATCGATCCATCTGACCAGGTAAACCTCATTGATGGGATCGAAAGCCAACGCGGCGGAGGCGGCTCCGCTCTGCTCGACTATCGGTATCACGGGTCCTATTAGTTCGCCCGAGGCGCTAACAAACTGTCCAAAGAGTTGCGGGGAGTTAAAATCGGTGAACACGACCAGATACTGGTCCGCTGCCGCGTCGTAGGCCACACTCGAGGCGAGCGCAGAGCCGGGAAAGATGTCACTGATGACAAACGCATCTGTCAGTGGCACGCCATCGCTATCCAGCAGTCGCCCCTTGAGGTCTTCGTCCACTTGATCTCGCCAGGTTGAGAGATAGTCGCCAGTGGTTGTATTCACACCTACTTCACCTGCTGGAGCGGGGGCTCCGGCGGTGGTGATCGGTGTCGGAGACGCCAGCGGTGTGCCATCGCCAGCGATCCGCCGCAAGTAGATTCCGGGAGCTCCGCCGCCATCGAAGTCCCGTGCATGGTGCAGGAACTCACCGGTGACTGAGTTAAATACCAGCGTCTGCTCGAGACCAGCATTGGAGACATGGACCACCTTTCCAACCGGATTCCCAGAGGCATCCAAGAGCTGGCCAAAAGCGTTATTGAAGCCTTCCGAGCCCGGATCGCTCCCTTGGAACCGCCAGGTGATGAAGTACTGATTGGCATCAGCGTTATATACGACGGCTGGTTCAATAAAGGTATCGGACCCCTCTATAATCGGATTGTTGTCACCAAGAAGTGTGCCATCAACCGAGAGACGCTGATCAACTATAGCCCAGTTTGCGCCAATGAATTGGTCCCAGCTTAAAAGGAATTCGTCAGCCTGACTGTTGAATGCGGCTGGGACGGTATCGACAGAGATGATGTCTGAGGACTCGGACAGGATCAGGATCGGGCCGCGGAGACTCGCACATTGTTGGCCCAGCGGACGCGACGCATCGTTCCGAGAAGATTGGATTTTTCCGAAGGTGGATTTGAGATGTTGCGCGGCGTTTGGTGCTTGGCTTGCCAGGTGTGTTTGAGCAGACGCTTCGAGAACGAGGGACCGCGTCCGGATGGGTTGGCCGTGGCAAACTGACCTAACGCGAAAAGAAAAACGGCAAACAGAAAAACGCATAGACCAATTAAGAAACGCGAATTGAAAATGACGGAACGCGCAAGGGGTTTGGTTTTCATGGATCGAATTTCGGATTACCGAATGAGTGTGGTTTTATTTAGGAACTCTCGTCAACAAATTTCCATGTCGCTATTTGCGTGTAGCTGCGGCTACAAAGACAATTGTCGGCCCTTAAGGCGTCTGTTTCAGAAGCTGTTTCACGGTGGATCGGCTTCTCAGAAGACGATGGCAAAGGGAATCGCCGAAGGCGCAGATATTAGGCGGCAGAGCCGCAATGCCTTTGCCAACGCGTTGAGGAGCTCCCTCGGCGACCTACAACGGGCCAGGTCAATCCATCTGGGAGTTAGGGCGTCGGGCGTGGGCGCGGCGTCGGCCGAGGCCTTGGTGATGGAATGCCTCTGGGCGTAGGACTAGGACGCGGAGTTATGGTTGGTGTAGCTGTGGGAGTACCTGTTGGAGTCGCTGTAGGTGTTGGCGTTACCGAAGGTGTAACTGTAGCCGATGGTGTAGCTGTGGCGGTTGGTGTGGCTGTCGGCGTTGGCGTTGGCCCGGAAGGGGTGATACTAAAGGGGCCGCTTGTTGAAGAACTGTTCTGGAAGCGCCCGTCCCTGGCAACAACGCGGACCCGCACGTCAGCAATCCCAGATGACGGCGGCAGTTGCCAGTCGTAACTCGCCGCTGCGCTTGGAAGATCGCGGACGATCAAGTGCCATGTGCGTCCGGAATCATACGATCCCTGAATATCGAACGAGCGCAGACCCTCTGAGGCCGTTGCCGTCCACGAGATCGGAACGATCGAACCACCGGGAAACGACTCACCGCCCACCGGCGACTGGAGATCGATGACAGGCGGCTCAAATCCCAGGCGCTGGTCGTGACGGATCGAAAAGTAGCCGTCGGCGAAAAACCACTTTACGTCATTGGAATTGTTGCGCACTTGCAGCGCCAGCCGCGCCCGATCCGTGCTTACAAATGGAAAGTTTTGAGTGAATATCCCGTGACCACCACCGAGGTCCAAGCCCTGCACCCCCGCACCGTCAGATTCCAAAACCATGACCGGGGTGATGGTTCCGGCATTTACCGACCCGGTCCAGTCGATTTCGGGAATGGGCTCTCCTGCGGTAAATGTTTGCCCGCTTAAGTCGGTCGTGATCGTCAGTGTTCCGGTGATGTTGCCTGAGGGAACCAGCACCGGCGCTTCGTCAAAACCCTCCTGACCACTTGCGTCGGTGGTAACGACCTTTAAAAATTGCGGCTCGTTAGACCCGGCGAAGCCAGGATTAGGAATGGTGATTTCCCACGAGCGCGCTGAGGCGGGAATGTCACTTACCAATGTGGTGAAGCGATCGGGAAAGTGACCGTCGGGTGAAAAGTCGATTCGTTGACTGGCGATTGCGTCGTCTTCAGCGGTCCAAATCACGATATATTTCGTCCCTTGGTCGAGCAGAAAATCAGGGATTTGATGGTCCGGCGAAGCATATAGCTGGGTCAAACCCGGCCCAATCATCCGGGTTACTGGCGGTGTGTTATTGAAATCTGGTGGACTGGTTAGAAACGGAACAAACTGCACGTTGGGTTCGCCTGGTCCGATGATGGCATCGCCCTGTCCGCCCGGATTGCGCGGAGTTGTCGGTCCAGTAGGATCGTTCCACCAACAGTTACGAGCATCGGCGCTAGCGGCCGCGTCGAATGCATCAATCCCGGCGCCATTGCCCTCGAACGAATTCGGCGTGAACGGGCTGTTGAGGAAGGGGCTGCCGAGCGCGTCAACGCTCACGCCGGTGCTGTTGCCGATGAAACGCGTCTTTGCAAAAGTGATCGCGCCGAAAGTATTCATATTCGCGCCGACGGCGTTATTCGTGAACTGGCAACTATCCACATAAAGCCAGTTATCCGTGCTGATCACGCCGAACTCTGCGTTCTCGATCGTGCA
>JBKPLX010000222.1:0-7339 GCA_046731855.1 Verrucomicrobiota bacterium
ACCGGCGGCGCGGCAAATATCGCGAACGCTTGCTGCGTGATAGCCCGACCGGAACATAACCGGCAGCCCAGCTTGCAATATTTGGTCGCGCAAAGAAGGCCTGGCCATTACTGATATGCTAATACGCACGTACGTATTAACAGTCAACTTAAAATTAGTGGCGTCGATTCGCTGATATTCCGAGCGCGCGCGGATTCGCAGTTGCCTCGTTCACTCCAACGGCTTCAATTGAAACTCGCTCGCGTCCCCGCTTGCTCGCCGCTACCTCGTCACGGCTTTACCTTCTATGTCGCTGATCCCGTCAGCTTCATTCACCGAGCACAAACGAAGTAAGAATTAGGAATTATGACGTATGAGGCTGACGGTCATCAATTCAGGCTGAAAAAATATTCGTTGGGTTGTCCTGAAACGTCCCGGTCGTTCGTCGTCTGGATGCGAAACGCAAAAACTGGAGAGAAACCATGAGAAAAATCATCGCAATCACGCAAGTCACTCTCGACGGCGTCATGCAGGCGCCCGGCGGGCCCGAGGAGGATCCAAGTAACGGCTTCACCCACGGAGGCTGGGCCATGCCGTTCGTAGACGATGCCGCGAGCAAGGTCATTGGTGAGATTATCTCCGGTGAGTTCGACATGCTTTTGGGGCGCCGAACCTACGAGATCTTCGCCGGCTACTGGCCGAACCAGCGCGACCACCCGATCGCCAAGGCCTTCAACAAGGCGACGAAATACGTCGTCACGCGCAGCCTCGACCAACTCGGCTGGGAGAAATCGCAGCGTATTGACGGCGACGGCGACGTTGTTGAGGAAATCCGCCAGCTTAAGGCATCGGACGGGCCGGCGTTGCATATCTGGGGCAGCAGCGAATTGCTGCAGACGCTGATCGCTGCCGACCTCGTCGACGAGTATCGCATCTGGATATTTCCGGTGGTGCTCGGCGAAGGAAAGCGGCTGTTCGAGAACGGCGTGCCGCCGCGTGGCCTCACTCTGGTCAAAACCCGAAGCACGCCTAAAGGTGTCCTCGTTAACACGTACCATCCAGCGGGCCCTCTTCCGAGCGAGTAAGCGCGGGCAGCGAACGAATTTCAAAGCAAGAAGAAGAACGCTCTGAAACAGATTCCAATGAGACCTTGCGTTTAGACAAGGTCAGCCTGACGTACACAGTTCGATCCTAAACGAGATAAAATTTCAAGATTGGTAAAGGAGCCACCATGCAAACTCAAATTGTCAAAATGATCAACGACTTCGAGCACGGCTGGCTGAGCCGGCGGCAACTCATCGCGTATTTGACCGGCATGTTTGCCGCGAGCGTGGGCGCGACCATCGGCTTCGCCGATCAGCAAGACGGACGCGCCGCACCGCAGCCGGCGGACTCAGCCCCCACCTTTGATGCCACCGATCTCAATCACATCGCGCTGAACGTGACCGATGTGCAGCGTTCGAAAGAATGGTATCAAAAACATCTTGGCTTGAAACCGACGGGACGAGAAGGCTTCCTTACCACCGGCAAAGGCTGGCTGGCGCTCTTCCAAGGCGAGAAGCCCGGCCTGAATCACTACTGCTACAGCATCGCGAATTACGATCCAGCCGATGCGGTCGCGAGACTCAAAGCCGTCGGCCTCACGCCGAGACGCGAAGACCGGCGCGTGTATTTTGCCGATCCGGACGGCATCGAATGTCAGGTCGCGAGTGCGTGATACTCTAAGTGAACCGCAATTGATTTGCCCCTACAACTGAACGCCGCAGCGAGCATGCATCGTAAGCGGCTTACGATGCGCGCCGATCACTTCATCTCAACGCAACAAGTAACCGCCGCCACTCCCGTTAACAATCGCGTTCGTTTACAAGGCGGTGCCGCTGTTCCTAGATTTGGTTTGTTAATCGTCCGGCGGTATTTTCGCACAATCAGATCGGCGGCTGCTCTTTTGTACACTCAAAGCTCTGGGGAGTTCAGGGCTAGGCGAGAAATCTTCATGACGTTTGGTGAAAATTTGTCCAACATACTTAGATGACATCTTTGCGCCTTCTACGTTTTGCCGGTCTCATGTTCCTCCTCGGATCAGTTGCATCGGCATCTGCTCAAACGGTGGCAGAGCGTATGAAGAAAGACCCTAACTTTCGGATTTACCCGGTGACTTTCGGTGTCACAGCCACGAGCGACTCGACACCACCAGTGATTCGCGCGCAGCAGGTGGGGACTCCTCGAAACGAACGGACCAAGAGTGGGAAGGCGCCGAAGATTGATATCCCGGACGCATGGATTGAAGCAGCGAAGAAGAAGATTCAGGCAGACCCTCCAAAGCCTAAAATGAAAGATGGGAAACCGGTCGAGGTCTTCACGTATTTCTTTTACGTTCCGGAGCGTCCCAATGTCGTCGTCTCTGACTTGGACAAGCCGCTCGACAAGCAACCATGACATCCAAGCCCTATGCAGGCGCCCAGGCGCGGCGGGCAGCTATGTGACAAGTGACGGGAGTGACTACAGTTGAGAGTTGATAGTTAATTGTTAAGACCTAGCGCAGGTAATCGTTCGGTTCCACCAATGTGAAGCCTGGTGTGTTCTGAGCGAGATGCCGCAGCCAAAAGGCGTGGCCCGATCCGAAAACCACAAGGACCCGATCGCCCGGGCGCGCGATCTGAGTTAGTTTGGCGAATATCTTAGCGTTGCGGTGGTACCAGGCGGCGTTCAAGTCCGCCCCGGGTTGGTCCTTCTGGTCTCCGAGAGGTAGCAAACCATAATAGAATTGATCGTGATCCGAACGAACCCGTGCACGCTCGTTAATGTCTGCGAGCAGCGAGCGAATCGGTGTGGTCTTTTGCGCTGCCTCCATCGCTTTTATGTTTTTTTCAACGTCTTGATGCATTCGAGCAAGAGTGCCCGACTGGTCATGGGCTTTCGCGTATGCTTCAACTTTATCGAACGGGAAATAGTCGATCGTGTCGCTTTGTTCATCGATGCCGTAAACATTCTTGTGGCTAAGGCGGTGAGCCAGGCGAAAGGCGATTTGCGTGCGTTCATCTGGATCATTGGTTAATTTTTGCGGCGTAAAATCGGCAAACTTCTGTGTGCTGAAATCAGGGCGATCGGAACGCGCTTCGACAGCGATTTTCGTCGGATTGAATCTGGCAAGACGCGTAGCGATGTCCTCGAGCTCCTTCTGTCGGGCAGGCGTGAGGACACTTTCGGACTTCATGTTGTGCAAGTCCAAGCCGGGATTGCCGAAGTGATAAGTGCCAAGAATCATCACCTGGACCGGAGCGGGCGTTGGGTTCTGAGCGAAAATCGTGGTCGCGGCCAGGAGGAAAATACAAATGTTGAATATGCTCATGTGGCTGACAATGTAGATGCGGGAGCGCGGTTTCGCGGATTCATCTTTTCTCTACGCAACGCTTCACTTTGATGGGCCTACTCCAGCGGCTTCAACTCACCGAGCATGAACCAAGTGAGAAGTGACAAGTAAGAATGAAGAAGTAAGAATGGAGCGAACGGGAGGAGCAACATAGAAGGTAAAGTTGCGAGGGTAGCAACGAATGAGCGTTGGGCAGCGAGTGAGTTTCAATTAAGAAGTTCTGATCAGTCAGAATTCATAGTTGAGAATTCGATTTTCTCTCGATTTGGATTGCTACCTGGGCGGCCGTTCGCAACCCCCGTGGAGCGTGCTTACACTGGAGCGATGCGCACGGCGAAGAAGATTCGATATCGTTTGGAGTGGCTGGCGCTCAAATTCGCCACGAAAGTCGTTCCACTTTTGTCGCGCAAAGCTTGTTATCGTCTGGCCCTTTTGTTCGGCTCGCTCGGCGCCACGTTCGTCAGCGTCTTCGTTGGGATGCAGCAGTTATTGACACAGGTGCCGCCGAACCGCTTGCGCTCGATAATCGCCACCTTCATTCCTGTAGCTGCCAGCCGGACCGCAAGAGATGGTCCTGCCTGACTAGTGCCTATAACGATCGCATCATATTTGGTTGCCATCCGGATAGCTCCGCTAGTCTACAAGTAAGAACTAAGAAGTAAGAAGGCGGAATTAAGAACCAGGAAACGATCGAATGGTGAGCAGGCGCTTTATTAAAGACGATGTCGATCCTCTGGAGCGTAGCCCGACGGAAAGCGTTTCACCGTCCGCTTTTTGTGGAAATGGAATCTATGATTCGTGCCGCTGATCAGTCAGGTGATTGAAATTATTTTGCGTCGGGTTTCAAAGCTTGCCCAAATACATAACGCCAACCAATAGGCGTCCGAACGTAAGTCTGATTCAACCAAACTTTATAGTCGAACGGGTTTTGGTCTTTCGTGCCTTTGACTCTCAACAGCGCGGTAACAACAGCCGTGTCGCGCCATATTCGCACTTTCTGGGTGCCTTCCTGCACCTCCTGGTGCTCGTAGATCGTCCGCTTTTCTCGAGCTTCTTTGATCAAGTCAGCTTTCGTCAAAGAAGCACCGCGGTCCGTTACCAAGACAAAGTCATCGGCTAAAATTTCATCCATTATTGCGACGTCATTCGCCTTTACCGCAGCTTGGTACACAGCATCTAATCGGGCAACGGTTTGTACGTCCATAGTTCGCGGCGGCTTCGCTAAATCCGATGGCTGCTCGGAGCGCGATCGCAGAGAATCGTCAGACCGGCTTGGTGACGGTACGGTTGTGCTTCGGGCATCAGGTTGCCTGGCTTGCTGCTCCGACGGCGGGGTCGCCATCCCTTTCGCCGCCAGGGTGACTGTCTCCGGTGGCACTGCGGTTTGAGGTTCTTGTACCATTGGCGACGGGCTCTGCTCCGGAGCCGACTCCGGCGTGGCTGGTGCTGAGGTGCGCTCTGGCGCGGGAGTCTCTTCGGCCGTTGGGGCCGCTCTTACTTTTGTGGTTCACACCCCGGTTGCCTTTTGTCGAAGGCTCGGGCGATTAGCTTCATTGACAGAGGTTAGCTGAAATGTTTTTCCATTCGCATCGATGTAAGTGACAGGTCCCTTGAATTTGCCTCGCACCATGTTGCCTGAATAACGGCTGATCACGACCGCGTATCTTCTAGTATCCAGAATGTTGGAGCCAGTCACGATTGTTGGCTCAACTTTGTACCACGTCAGTATGCCAGGGCCAGTGGCGAACCCATCGTTGTCGCGCTTGCCGGACCACGTTGCCTCTCTCTCAGCTTCAGGTAAATCATTCCAGACGAGCGTTTGGCCGTCTCTCGTGCGCTGATAAGAGCCGGCGCCACAAGCGACGCTCGCGAACAGAAGGAGCGCGCCGCAAACAAAAAAGGATCGGATATTCATGCCAAAGTGTTCCCTGGAGGAGTGTTGGATCACTTCTACCGGTCACATGATTGAGATACAAAAGGGTTACGCGCGTCAAGCATTATTCGAATTACGCTTTAAATCGGTGGGTAAAATCTAGCGCCGCGGCATCGTGGTCTAGACGCAGTAAAAGGAAGAAGGAAAAAGGAAGAAGTTTACTAGCAGTGACGAGTGACGAGATCGCAGGCGACACGCCTGCCCTACAAGGAACGCCTAACTCCGATAAATCGCGAGCAGGGCCGAACGTCGAAGTCAGCATGGATCGTAACCGGCTTATATGAGCGTTGATTCGTTCGATAATTTCCGATTCGCGCGCGCAAACCGCAAATCGTTCACTCCAACGGCTTCAACTCACCGAGCATGAACGAAGTAAGAACTAAGAAGTAAGAATGGAGCGCGCGGGGACGCGCGACATAGAAGGTAAAGTGACGACGGTAGGAGTGAGTGAGCCGGGAGGCGAGGGAGTTTCAGTTAGGAAGTTCTGATTAGTCATTTTCTCTCGATTTAGATTGCTACCTGGGGGGCGTTCGCAGCCTGCGCGAAGCGTGCTTACACTGGAGCGATGCGCACGGCGAAGAAGATTCGTTATCGTCTGGAATGGCTGGGGCTCAAATTCGCTACGAAATTCCTTCCGCTGTTGTCGCGCAAAGTTTGTTATTGGCTGGCCCCTTTGCTCGGCTCGCTCGGCGCATCGCTAGATCGCCGGGGCCGGCACGTTGCGCTGAGTAATCTGCGCGTGGCCTTTGGCGATGAGATTTCAAGCGAGTGCCGCGCCCAGACCGTGCGTGAATCTTATCAGTATTTTTCCCGTACCATGCTCGTTTTTTTTGGAGTCCGCGCCTAACGAGTCAAAATTTTTCGCGTGGCAAGTCGGGCTGGATTTGCGCAATTAGTTGGCTCTGACCTCATCTGCACACTCGGCCCTCTGTTTTGTGTCGATAGTTAGCTCTGCCCGCTTTCGATCACAGCCTTTTCGCACCGCTCGAGCAGCCGAGGGGCTTCCATCCGCTCGGCCCACGCTGCGAACGCTGGAGTGGCACCGCGCCAGCGCAGCGTCTCGACCTTCTTAAAGAGTGGCGCATCGGTGCGCAGCGTCGCGAGATTCTTGAAGAGCAACGCGAGTTTGCGTTGTTTGCCGAGAATGTCCGGCGGGAAGTTTTCTATCGGACCGTGGCGATGCAAAAGCTGGGCGCTTGTCCTGGCGCCAATCCCAGGGATGCCGGGGTAGCCGTCGGCCGCGTCGCCCACGAGCGCGAGCAGGTCCGGAATGAGCGGTGGATCGACGCCAAACTTTTCGCGTATCCCAGCCGCATCACGAATGGTTTTGCGCCGGCCGTCGATCTGCACCACGCGCGTGCCTCGCACGCATTGCGCCAGGTCCTTATCGGGCGTCCAGATGGCGACTTTCTGAACCTGTTTGTCTTTCGACGCGATATGGGCGGCCGAAGCGAGCGCGTCATCGGCTTCGAGCTCGATCATCGGCCAGACGACAACGCCCATCGCCGCGAGCGCTTCCTCGAGCGGATGAAATTGCGCGAGCAGCGCGGGCTCGATGCCGGCGCCGGTCTTGTAGTCTGCCCAAAGCCGATTGCGAAACGACTCGATCACGTGATCGGTGGCGACGCCGAGGTACGTGTCGCCGTTCTCGATCATTTGGAGAACCGTCTGCAGCACACCGACGACGGCGCCATAGAGGCGGTCCTTGCCTTTATTGAACCGGCGCAAGCCGTAGAAGTGACGGAAAAGCTCGTAGGTACCGTCGACGAGATGAACGATCATTTTGGGTCAACGTAAGATTTGGTGGCTGCGCCCGCAAAGAGTGGCCATCAGACTTTTCGGTAGATCCAGCGAGCAGATCGCTCAACAGTGGCGATTATTAGGTATGAAGACAGTCAGTTTGAACAACCGCCTCGAGATGCCCATCCTGGGCTTCGGCGTTTTTCAAATCCCAGACCCAAAAGAATGTGAACGAAGCGTGTCCAATGCGTTGAGCGTAGGCTATCGGCTCACATCGACACAGCTGCGTCGTATGGCAACGAGGAGGCCGTCGGGAA
>JBKPLX010000223.1:0-7228 GCA_046731855.1 Verrucomicrobiota bacterium
TAGCCGACAAGCCAATCGAGCAAGTAACTGCCAACCCAGCTCAAGCCGTGAAGATTTTCTTTTCGTTCGCGACGCTTTCCCATGATAAAAGCGCGATCGGCGTCGTCACGATAACCCTGTCGCAGAAAAAATTCTTCGAAATGGTTGTACACGTCGGCGCTGTAAGCCGACTGATCCGCCAACTTCAAAAGCGCTCGATGCGACTCGGGTTCGTTCGAAGCGGCACGAATGTATTTGTAACTCATTCCCTGCATGTGGAATTTGGCGGCGATCTTTGGCAAGACAGTCTTCGACAGATCAAGCCAGGCAAAGTCGGCGTAGTTGAAGTTAACAGGCCCTTCGAACACCGCATCGTTGAAAAAGGCGCGACCTCCAAGCTTCATGGCGCCGAAGCTGGCATCTTTTTCTTTGTTCTTAAACTTTGCATTTCCCACTGCGAAATTGCCGGTAACATCTGCCAAGCCGAAATTTACCGGGCCGTCGAATACCGCATCGTTGAAGACGACGTAGCCTCCGACTTTCATGCCACCGAAGCTGGCTTCCTTTTCCTTGTTTTGAAACTTGACGCCCTGCGCTTCCAAATTGCTGGCGACGTCTGCGGAGACGAAATTAACCGGACCTTCGAATGCCGCATTTTTGAAGAAGGCGTCGCCTCGGATCTTCATGCTGTTGAAGTTGGCTTCCCCTTCCTTGTTGTGAAACTTTGCCGCATTCGCATTGAAAGTGCCGGCGATTTCTGCCAGGACGAAATTCACCGGTCCTTCGAACACCGCATTGTTGAATAAGGCGCGGCCTCCGACCTTCATGCTGCTGAAGTTGGCTTCCGTTTCCTTGTTCTGAAACTTTGCCTCACTTGCAGAGAGAGCGGTGGTGATTTCTGCCAGGACGAAATTCACTGGTCCTTCAAACACCGCATCGTTGAAAAAGGCGTAGCCTCCGACCTTCATGCCGCCAAAGTTGGCTTGCTTTTCCTTGTTCTGAAACTTTGCCCCTGGCGCAGCGAAAATGCTGGCGATGTTTGCCGAGGCGAAGTCCGCCGGCCCTTCGAATACGGCACCGCTCAAGAAAAAGGCGTAGCCTCGGACCTTTAAACTGCTGAAGTTGGCTCCGTTTTCCTTGTTCTGAAACCTCGCATCGCGTCCACTAAAATTACCGGCGATGTCTGCCAGGATGAAACGTACCGGCCCTTCGAATACCGCGTCATTGAAAGAGGCGTCGCCTCCGACTTTCATGCTACTGAAGCTGGCGATCTTTTCTTTGTTTTGAAACCTAGCGCCCTGTGCTTCCAAATTGCTGGCGATATCTGCCGAGCCAAAGTCCGCCGACCCTTCGAAGACCGCACTCTTAATGGAGGCATAGCTTCCGACTTTCATGCTGCCAAAGTCGGCGGTCTTTTCCTTGTTCTGAAATCTTGCCCCATTTCCTTCGAAGTTGCCGGCGATGTCTGCCGCAACGAAGTCCACCGGCCCTTCGAACACCGCATCGTTGAAAACGGCGCGTCCGGCTTTCATGCTGTTGAAGCCGGCGTCTGCCTTAAACGCGCTGTTCTCGAATGAGACGGTCCCTTGGGAATTCGCGCCGTTGAAATTCGCGCTGGCATTGAATTGGCAATGCTCCAGCCACACCTCACAAGGGATTTGCGCGTTTTCGAGGTCGACTGGCTCGTCAATGGTTGCGCCAATGATTCGCACACCATGTCGATGCAGCTTGATACCGGGCAGCGCGCCGGTCAGTAACTGCTCCAGAAAATGCGCGCTGAGCTTTCGTTTATCTTTCTCTTTGTCAGGGAATTGCTTGGATAGATCAGCGATTTCCCCGGCATTGACTTGCGCAACAACCCACCTTTCGGCAGCAGTAAACTCTCGCGGCGCTGTTTGAGGTTCAGCCGCCATGCGGATGCACGCGGCGAGCACGAAAGCCAACAGCCGAACCGATAACTTCACTCGCGACGTTGTAACAAAAAGTCGGTCGCAGTGCACTGGTTAAGTGGTTAGGAAAAGGCTTCGCCGTTCATTTAGTGGCAACCGCGTTCAGTGGCCGCAGCTACGACTGAGATAGCAGAAGAGGTTATCGGGCACGGGTTCAGGCGCGAGGAATGAATGTTAAATGCCGTGCTTAGCTTGCCGGCCGTGGCGGGCGAAAACTTTGGGAGGTTACATACGACCCCATTTCCCATCTGACTGCGGCCTCTCAGGAACTCATTAACCAGGGAACCAATCCGTCGAGGTATGCGATATTCTTGCGTGAAGAGTCGTCGCTCCTGTCCATCACACTGGCCGAAGCTGCTCGGTGCGGCCGCTGTTGGCGGAGCGGCCACCCTCTTTCTCGCTCGCAATTTCTTTCCTACAGAAAAGAAAATTCATCACGAAATTATCACGGACTATGCGGTCGGCGACGATGTCTTCGTGCGGACGATGGGAAATCTGCTCGGGCCGCCCTTGCTGAAAGGCAACAAAGTGACCGCCCTGGAAAACGGCGATCAAATTTTTCCTGCTTTGCTCGAGGCGATCCGCTCCGCGCAGCGGACCATCACGTTCGAGAACTTTCTCTTCAGAGAAGGCGAAGTGTCGGATGCATTTGCCGAAGCGCTGGCGGAACGCGCTCGGGCCGGAGTGAAAGTGCACTTTCTGCAGGACGCTCTCGGTTGCGATTGCCTTCATGGCCGCGCGATGAACCTGCTCCGCCAGGCCGGTGTGCAGTTGGAAATCTTCCGGTTCATCAATGTGGCAATCAATTTCCGCACACATCGCAAGCTGCTCGTCATTGATGGACGGACTGGTTACCTCGGCGGGACGGGGATCGCGGACGACTGGAAGGGCGACGGGCGCACCGCGGGTCGCTGGCGTGATTCGCATTATTGTCTGGAAGGTCCTGCCGTCGCGCAGATGCAGCAGGCGTTCATCGATAACTGGCTCCAGACGCGCGCGGAGTTGCTCCACGGTGACGAGTATTTTCCAAAACTGGAACCTGCCGGTGACGACATGTGCCAGGTCTTCAAGAGTTCGGCCGGCGAAGGCTCGGACAGCGCTCGGCTGATGTTGCTGGTCTCGATCGCTGCCGCTCGTCGCCACATTCGGATCGCGAACGCTTACTTCATTCCGGACAGACTCGGCATGCAAACCTTGCTCGATGCGCTCCGGCGAGGAGTGAAAGTGGAAATCATCACGCCTGGCCCCGACATTGACGCGAAGGTAGTTCGTGCGGTGGGCAAGACGCGTTGGCGGCGATTGCTGGAAGCAGGTGCCCGCTTCTATGAATACCAGCCCGCGCGTTTTCACTGCAAATATCTCCTCGTTGACGATTGCTGGGCGTCTGTCGGTTCGGCGAATCTTGACAACCGCTCCTTGTCTCTGAACGAGGAAGCGAATTTAAACGTGCTCGACGAGAAATTTGTCGCCGCGCACACGCGAGTCTTCGAAGAGGACAAGAGTCACTCCCGCGAGGTTACGCTGCACAATTGGCGGCGGAGACCCTGGGGCGAGAAGATCAGAGGACGGATCGGATCGCTGCTCGCTTCGCAGATGTGAGGCCATGCGGAGCCGCGGATGACAACCGAACCTACCGAGCGATTACGTGTCGCCACCTACAACGTCCACGGTTGTGTCGGCATGGACGGGCAACGGTCGGAAGATCGCATCGCGGAAGTGATCGCGAGCATGTCGGCCGACATCGTCGGCCTGCAAGAACTGGATCTCGGCCGGGCGCGCTCCGCACGCGCCGACCAGGCGGCACTGATCGCGACGCGGCTCGGTTGGAAATATCACTTTCATCCGGCAATGCGCAGCGGGGAGGAGCAATACGGCAATGCCATCGTAAGCCGGTTCCCGATTGAACTGAAACGCGCCGCCGAGATGCCCGGTACACCTCCCTGGTACTGCCGCGAGCAGCGGATCGCGATCTGGATGCGAGCGGAAACCGATCTCGGTCCGGTGCACATTATCAACAGTCATTTTGGGCTCGGTCGCAGCGAGCGCAGGTTACAGGCGAAACTGCTTATTGGACCGGCCTGGCTCGGCTCTGTTCCACCGAACGAACCGGCAATTCTACTCGGAGATTTCAACAGTGTCCGGACCTCGCGCGCTTACCGACTTATAGGGACGCATCTGCGCGACGTGCGAACACTCGTTAGGCCGCAGCAGGCATTCCGCACGTTTCCCACCCGTTTGCCTTCCCTTGCGGTCGATCACATTTTCGTGAACCCCGCCCTATCTCCCGTACAGCTCAACGTCCATCGCACGCCGCTCGCGCGTGTGGCGTCAGATCACTTCCCGCTCGTTTGCGAGTTGACGCTCAAACGAAACAACGACCTGTAGCCCTGGCTTCTCGCGAATGCAACAGGCGCCACAGGTCGGGGGCAACAGCACGTCGTACGCAATTCTGCGTATTTCAAAAAACCGCGGAAGGTAGCAAAAATCCACGCAACGGATCTGAATCGGGCGGAGGACTTCCCCCGCTAGGTTCTTCGCCTCTTCCTGACCCGCAATCCCAAATCAAATCAGCGGGGGTAAAGAAAGGAAGAACCATGAATCCATTGATTCAGCTCAAAAAAACAGCAACTCTGCCACTTCTCATCCCGCCGCTCCTCGCCTGCTTTGCGGCAGCCTTCTTCTCGGCAACCACTCCCGCATTAGCCCGCGACGAGGTGCCGTTCAACGGCGTTGTTTCCGGGTACGTTGACTCTCAGTCCGGTACCGAATGCGAGCCTTCAACACACGTCGTCAACTTCGGACACGCGAACCACTTGGGAGCGTTCACTGGAACCGCGGAATTTTCCCCGCGCCCCTGCGAACCCGACCCCGATCTTTGTGGAGACAATATTCCTTACACTGGCACCTTTGACTGGTTTGCGGCCAACGGCGACGAAATCTACGGCACTTTCGAGGGGTACCTGTGCCCGACGGAAACGCCGGGAGTGTTCGACAACCACGAAACGGCTGACGTGACAGGCGGCACAGGGCGCTTCACCAACGCCACCGGCCATTTTGAGTTGGGCGGGCAACTGGACTTCACTACGAATCCGCCCTCCTTTGTCCTTCCCTGGGAAGGGGTGATTAATTTTCATCGGCACGGACGATAAGAACCGATTGGCGCAGCGCTAAGCTAGGTCCGGAGACGCTCAAAGAAGCAGACAAACTCTGCGCAACGCTTTCCTTCGAAGGCAAGCTAGAATCGTCTGATCTTAGAACATTTTCGTGAACCGCCCGCTGTCTCTGACACATCTTAACGTGCATCGCACGCCGCTCGCGCGTGTGGCCTCAGATCATTTCCCGCTCGTGTGCGAGTTGACACTCAAAAAGGCAACGAGCTCTCCGCGAGGCGATGATGCAGCTTCTTAATTGAACTCGTCGGTCCCCGTGCTTGCTCGTCGCTACCGTCGCGATCAAATGCCAGTCCGGCTCGGACCATCTCTCTTCTTGCTAATCACCCAAACCAGTTCTTTCGTCTGTAACTCTAAAAACTTAATCTTATGAAACTCACTTCTTTACCGCTAATAGCAGCATTGTCACTCGTTGCGACTTCAGCGTTTGCGCAGGCAGCCAAAAGCTCTCCTGCGGCCGGCGATAGCCCCCTTGGATGACTCGAACCTTGTGCAACCCATCACAAGGACTAACAAGCCACCCACCACGCGTCTGTTCCTGGCCACCTTTGCTCCAGCTCACGCGTTAGATCACTACGGCCAGATCGTCGAATATCTTCGGATGAACGGAATGGAGCGCGTGGGATGCGCGACATAGAAGGCAAAGCCGCGAGGGTAGCAGCGAGCGAGTGCGGGCAACGAGCGAGTTTCAACTCGTGCCACCGGCGAGCCGCGGTCAGTAGTGCATGCAGATATCAACCGTCAATGAACAAGCTGCTGCTCTTGCTTAGTCTGATTGCGATCGACTGCGGCTGGGATAATCACTCGATGCTAATTGCGCAGACGGAATCAGAGGCGAAAGCTTCGCCCTCTGCAACTGCCTCGGCGGCGGCCGAGGACGAAAACAAACCGCGAGTGCTGAAGACAAGTCCGCGCGGCACGTTTCGTGTCGTCAAGAATGGGGAGGATTTTTGGATTGTCACTGCGGCCGACGAAACGCAACGGACAAAGATGCATTCGGCGGACCTGGTGATCCCGGAGGAGTTTCGGTTTTCGCCGGACGAAAAGTGGTTGTATGTCGAACTGAGTCACGGGTCGTGTATGGCGGGCGCGGATCTTTACCAGAGAAGCGATAGCAAAGCTGCTGGATCTAACGACGTCGGACCGTTTCAGCCCATCGAGCCATCGCTCGAGGACGGCGCCTGGGCTGAAGCGCTGAAACAACAGTTGTTCGCCGAGAATTTCGCCGAGCAAGGATTGTGCGCCATGGTTCGCTTCGGCGGGTGGAGCGACGATTCGGGCCGGCTACTGCTCATCATACGTGGCGGCGAATCGCGACGCGAAACGGTCGGGCGATACCTTTATTACAATACGCGCATCAATGGGTTCGAACTGACGCCTTACTTGCGCAAGGTCAACGCGGCGTCTGCGAAGTCGCATGAGATCAATGTTCTGGCTTGTGCGGAGCCGATCGGTCCCTTGCCCGACGAGGCGATGCTGAAACAGCAGTACGCCAGGATCGATAAGAAGCTGAACGAGAATTATCAGAAGATGATTGCCAAAGCGGAGAAGGAGGACAGAGAGACCGTTGCCGAGCTCAAGCAATCGCAACGGCAATGGCTGAAGGCGCGCGATGCCGGGCTGCAGATTTACCTGGCGGCATTTCCGCCAGCGGAAAAGGAGCGAAGGCGATTACAGTTCCTAATCGATGCGTCGCGAGCCGAAGCGGAAACAGATGAGGAAGCAGCCGCAGCGGGTCAGTGATCCTCGACTCCTTGAACATTCTGTGACTGAAGCGAAAAGCGAGTGCGTGAGTATCTCGCAAAGATCGGCCGCCGCGGCGGTCTCGCCAGTTGACGTGATCTCACACGTTCGCACGCGAAACAGATGGTCGCGATCCGGAAAGCGAAGCCAGCGGCGTTTGCAGTGAACGATTTCCGTCGGCGAATACTCTGAGTCGACCAAAGTCTCTTGACAAAACGCGCGGAGCACGTAATAAATTTTGATTACGTCACCCGACGTCTCAACGCACTCTCGGCTGGCGTGAAAAACGGTCGAGGGGCTTAACTTTCGCTGAGACACCGCTTAGCGCGATCTCCAGATTCACCTGGGGCCTCGAGGTATCTGAAGTGAGGCTGCTGGCAGAAGCAC
>JBKPLX010000224.1:0-5579 GCA_046731855.1 Verrucomicrobiota bacterium
TCGCGTCGGAACCATATACCGCCGACGCGCCATCCTTGAGGATATCAACGTGGTCGATCATGGAAAACGGAATCAGGTTAATGTCCGGACCGCCGGTAAACCCGGAGCCGGCTAACGACCCATAGGCTACCCGCTTGCCATCAATGAGAATCAAAGTCTCTTTGGGCAAGAGGCCGCGCAAGTTGAACTGGACGGTGCCATCGCCGCCGTTGCCTTGGTTCAGGTTGACTGTGCCGCCAGCTTCTTGCGGAATGAACGTCTGCAGGTCGGTGGCGTTGCGGATGCCGAGTTTCTGAATGTCCTGCGGCCGGTACGTGTCCACCGGGTTCGGGCCGGTCTCTTCCGCCGTGGGAATGTTTGAACCAGTCACGATCACGCGCTCGACTTCAGCCGTAGGCGCTGGCGCAGCCGGGTTCGCCGGAACGGCAGGAGCCGGCAGCTGCGCAAATGCTTTCGATACGATAATGAGAGGGACTCCGACGCAGGCAACGAGAGTCATGCGCAGGAATCCGAACTTGCAAAGTCCGATTCGATTCATGGGGTTTCTCCTTTTGGCTAGGTTGTGCCTTACATGAGGTACGGGCCACACCCCACGTAAGACTGGGGTTTTTTACTAGAAAACCAGATCGCAATTCGAAATGTCAAACACAAAAGTTATGTGCTCTCACATTTCAACAATGAATTGGATGCAGTCCAAAACCAGCGCTAAGAGATGCGCCGCCATGATATATACCTCCAGGACTAGAGCTCGCGATCTTAGCCCAAACTCCAACCGCGCTTTCTGAGATTGTCTGCTGAGGAATTTTCACGGCCTGTTCTACGGTCCGCGAAAATTTTGATGCAAAACCGCGCAACTCTGCGCAATGCACTGCGAAAGCGAAACTACGAAACACCTAGCGTCAGCAACGATATGCAAAGCAGTGAAACGCTGCGCAACTCGTTAGACTTAAATTACAAATCAGCCGCTCTGAACCAACTGAGCTATGCCGGCGTTCCCATACGAAAGCCGTTGCGAGTTCATCAAGCGTTTGTCCGTAACAGAAGGTTCTACGCGTCAATCAGTGTTTATGATCGGCCACGCGGCTTTGCGGGAATTGTAAGTGCGAATCGCTCTTCGCGAGTGCATTGCCAATCGGGCAATCCATGGTCGCCGAGCTTATTTATGGCAGTGATGTGTTCTGCAGCGATGTAATCGATCAAGTTTTGCCGCAAGAACTCTCTCGTGAATTCGAAATCCGGATCCTATCTAAGTAGAAAAAGTCCGCTGTGATATCGTTGCCGTCTTTCGCAAGCGAGTAGTATCGCGCACTACCAAATTACCGCTACGGAGTAGGCCGAGGGTGTGCAGTCGGTCGAGGCCGCAATGTACTCGGACCCGATGCGTGAGGACAATACACTGCCACCACTGTGCCCGTGCCGGGATGGCCCGGATCTCGGCGGTAGCCTGGGTTCGTCCTGACAACAACTATGCCAGGCGCATCGCCTGAGATGGTCGATCCCGACTGGCTAATGCTGCTGGAGACGACTACACCCATGTAGGGGGGTATCGTGTCCGGCGGTCTTGAGCTGTTGCCCGGCCTGCTCGTCCAAGTGTCGCCGCAGGCGGGCGGATTAGTACTAACATCCGAGGCGAAACCCTTGAAGCTGTCCGGGGCAGGCCCACCACTAAGCACGTTGTCACGAGACCAACTGTGGCCCCAGAACTCGACCGACCCCGTGTCTGTCTCGTCTCCAACGACGAACGAACCGTGATCCAGGAACGCGAAGATGATGGTGGCCTCCGAGGCGGAGGATGGCAAGTAGAAGGCGTCGCCGGCAAAGTTCGCGGCGACAACGCCCGCGCCGGAGGGCTGATTCACTGGAAAAATGGTGCAGGCGGCAACACCCGCAGCGTCCGTTACGCCGCTGCAAGTTTGGGCAGTCCCGCCCGTTCCTAACGTGAAGTCGACAGTGCGCCCAGCGATGGGCACCGTACCGTCCTCGAGTAGAACACCAGATAGATGCGCTGTGGTGTTATTGGCAATGACAGTATCGCCCGTGTAGTTCAACGTAGTCTCCTCACGAGTGATCGTGAACGCTGTGGATGCACTACTCGGTTGGAAGAGGCCAGCGCCGGCAAAGTCCGCGGTGACCGTGTAGGGACCGGGAACTTGATTGAGCGTAAGGTTGCACGAGGCCGCGCCGGTGGCGTCGGTGATACCTGCACAACTCTGTGCGCCGATCGTGAACGTGATTGTTTGCGCGGCCACCCCCGCCGAAGTTCCGCTAAGGGTAAGTACAGCCGAAAGAGTAACATCGTCGTGGTAATCGCCAGTAGTAGCGCCAGTGTAGGTGAGCGCGGTGGGCGTTGAGGTTACCACAAAGGACTGGAAGAAATTCCTGACGCTCGTTAGACCGACGCCCGACGCGAACACTGTGTAAAAACGCCCGAGGACGCAAGCGTTGCCGTTGTAGTCACCATACTTTGGGGCGCCACCTCCAGTTTGGCAGGTTTCCCCCATGGGGCACTGAGTCCCGTCGCCACTAAAATCGCAGCGTATATTCGTGGAGACGCTGCATCTTCCTGCATTCTCGGGCTGAACCGAGCAGTTCTCCGAGTCCCAAGTGGAACGAGGCGCGGCCGGCCACAGGTTGCACTGCGGGTCCGAGGTTGTTGAAATCTGGAACTCGTCATTGTTAGGAACAAGATTGCCCCCGGAGAGGCCGGCGCTCGCCGCAAAGTAGTCCGTCAAATCATTGTTGGTTGCCGTAGCGGCTCGTCGGTCGTACCAGGTGACGAAGGCACTTCCACCTGAGGCACAGGCCCATGGCATAAACCGACGGGCTGTGACGTTCGTATTGATAGTAACAGGTGCCCGCCAGTTCGCGCCACCATCGGTAGAGTCCGCCACAAATATGTTCTCGTTGTTAGAGGCTGTGTTATTCGCCCAAGACGCGTAGACGTGGCTCGCGTTGGTGTCGTCCACAGTGACCGTTGGGCTCGAGAGAATGTTGCCGTCGTTGCAGCGGTCGAGTCCGCCAAACCCATTCATTACCTCGCAGCCAGCGAAGCTGGTGAATGCGCTCACTGTCTTGGGAAAGCCGCCGGGAGCTCTCGTCATCTGGGCCCCCGAGGTTGTGCATGCGTTAAATTTGTCGATCCTGATGTTCCCCCCATTTCGATATACCGCGTACAGGAATCCGTCCTGACCCACAGTCACCCTGGGAAAGTCAGAGCCGCCCTCCAGCGGGAGCCGGGGCGCCCAAGTCGCGCCGCTGTCCGGGGAGCATGTGACATCGGCCTCTGCGCCACACCCGCCCTGGCAGTTTCTGAAGGCCATATAGACGAGGTCTGAGCCTCCGGTACCCGCGTTGACCCGGTCGGCAGCAATATGTTCCTGATCGACGCTACAGGCTCCGCCACCCGAGTTCGGACAAACCACGGCATTGACCAGGGCGCCAAAGCTCTGGCCGTTATTCGTCGAGGCGGCTATCTCGATGCAGTTGTTGTTGGGCGGACAAGCGGCGGCACAAGAAGCCCCAAAACAGGCAAGCGCTGCGTGATAAAAGTTTCCGCTCTGTCCGAACGCGAGCGAGCTATCACCATCACTGACCGGGAGGGAACCAGAGAACGGAAAGCTCTGGCCGCCGTCGTTAGAGGTGACGAATCCACTTTGCTTGGCGACCACAATGTTCGCGCCATCGTTGGAGACTGCAATCTCCAACTCGCCGTTGTTTCCGAGATTGTCCAGTCGCACCGTAGGAAAGATAGGCGCCTCGGCACCGGCGGCTTTAACACGCGACGAGAGCCTTGCGGCTGCAGCTGGCGAGGCAACGCGTGCTTGGGGAGAGTCTCGGCGCCTCGGCAAGCTTTGAAGCGTATTCAGTTCCTGCTGGACCTCAGCTGGGTTGCCGACTGTCGGAAATGCGAGACTCCGGCCAATGGCGAGCACCAGCTCCTTGAGCTGCTCGTCAGCATTCGACGGCAGTTGCGCCTCGAGGCGGACCAGCAGATTATCCGCCGCGACTGCGGTCGTGATTTGCACCATGTTACGATCCGGGAAAAGCGGAGCGTTGCCCGGTTGAGGTCTCTTTACAAGCTGCACGCGCTGCAAGGCAGGCCAGCCACCAATGGCAAGGAATGTTGAGGGTTGACTGAATTCGTTCGCGTACTCTGCAAGCTGCTTCACCGCATCGGCGTGATCGGGCCTCTCCAGGTAACTGATCAGCACCCGAACCGTGGGCCTGGCAATGTTCTGCTGGGAAGCAGGCACGTTTAGAATAACCCATGAACTTAAAGTCGGCTGACCTGTAGACCAACCTTCGGGATACTTCACGGTGATCCCCTTGGCCCCAACGTTTAAAGTTTTCGTAAGCACCTTGCTCGCCTGCGAAGGCTGGGCCTGACCGATGAGCGTCTTAACTGGCACTACAGCCGCTAATGCCAAGACCACGCCAACGCTAAGGAATATGTTCGCAACGATTTTTCTTTTCATAAAATCTCCTTCTTTTCCACTCGTTCGGGAAATTTTGCGCCACGTTGGCAGAATAACGCGCTTCGCTGCGTGAATCTGTTAATGGAGGCAATCCGGTGGAGCGGAACCTATCCATAATGGTTTGTTCTTCCTGGCAAAACCTCGCTCGAGGAAGCGAGTCGCTTGGGTTACGTGCGGCGGGCTAGACGGGAGGGGTTTTGGGGTTGACCAAATACTGCGCAGATCGTTTTTCGCTGGTCAAGAGAAAATGAATGTCGTCCAATGTGGGCGAACGTGTGATTCGGCCTAACGGTTAGGCACAGATTGACGTGGCCGAATTTTCACGGTCGTTTTCTAGGGTCGGAAGATTTTTGGCTGCAAACCCCGCAATTCTGTGTAACGCGCTGCAAACCACATTCGTTAGGCTTACCTATTATTCGCAATGCTTCGCAACACACGGAAAACATGCGCAATTCGTTAGTCTTGAATTACAAATCAGCTGCTCTACCAGCTGAGCTATGCCGGCAAAGTCACTTGAAACAAGTTGCCAACGCTAGAAGCGTGAACGTCGTGGCCGACACCGATTCAGCCGTTTCCAGATTCTTGATAACCGTGCGAATTTCGTCCAAATGGAGGCGGATCACGAGCTGCATTTATTTCACTCGCTAACTGCGTGAGCGGGCTATCAGGGCTGATCTCTGTTTCCCTTAGTGTCACCTGCGACGCGTCTTAATGTCTGTAACAATTACGAATCGCTCTGTTGTGTTTCACGAGTAGAACTTGTCTGGTCGAGCGCCTTGTTCGATCGCCTATTCCAACTAGGTCGACTTAATGTCTGCAAGTACCAGCTGTTTGGACGGAAAAACCGCCGCCCATAGCTGGACCAATCAGCAGTCATTACTGCTACCGTGGACGTCCCTGACGCACATGCCAGCGGCAGAAAGCTTCGCGATGGCGTCCCTATGGCTATAAGCCTCCAGAAAGAGAAGCGTCATAGCTCAATCTGTTGCATTCCCTTGTAACGGGCTGTTCTTCAAAAAACTTTTAGAACGTCTTAACCTCGCCGCCATCCATACGGAGCATCGCACCGGTCATGAACTTGGCACCCGGCGACACCAAAAACGC
>JBKPLX010000225.1:0-12404 GCA_046731855.1 Verrucomicrobiota bacterium
AGACGTTGACTTGATCGCCTTCACCGGGTCACGCGAGGTGGGGCTGTGGATTTGGGAGAGTGCCGGCAAAACGCGCAACGGCCAACGCGAGCTCAAGCGCGTCATCTGCGAGATGGGCGGCAAAAACGCCATGATCGTCGATTCCGATGCCGATCTGGATGAAGCGATTGTCGATTCGATTTATTCGGCGTTCGGTTTTCAGGGTCAGAAATGTTCCGCGCTCTCGCGGCTGATCGTTCTAGAAGAAAACCACGACCGTGTCGTGGAACGTTTGCTCGGCGCCGCCGCCAGCGTGCGCGTCGGCAATCCGGAGGAACCGGGCATCGTAGTCGGACCGGTAATTGATGAGGCCGCTTACCGGCGCATTCTGGAGTACATCGAGATTGGCAAGAGCGAGGCGACGCTGGCTTATCAGGCGAAAGAAGTGCCGCCGCACGGTTATTTCATTCCGCCCACGATTTTCACGGAAGTGAAACCAGGCATGCGAATCGCGCGCGAGGAAATTTTCGGACCAGTGCTAAGTGTGATCAAGGTGCGTGACCTCGATGAAGCGATCGGGGTCGCCAATGGCACCGATTACGCGTTAACCGGCGGCTTTTTCTCGCGCAGCCCAGCCAACATCGAGCGCGTCAAAGCGCAGTTGGAAGCCGGCAACGTTTACATCAACCGCCCGTGCACTGGCGCCATCGTTGGCCGTCATCCCTTTGGCGGATTCAAGATGAGCGGCAGCGGCACTAAAGCTGGTGGCGAAGATTATTTGCTGAACTTCCTCGTTCCGCGCGTCGTAACCGAAAACGTCACACGTCACGGCGTAGCGCCGGAAAAGACGTCCGAATACCGCGACGAATTTCTCTGGCCAAAGCAGTAGCACAGATATCTCTCGGCTCACCGTAGTCTTGGCGAGGGTAGTTGTATGCGGCGCCCGGGAGGCGTTTTACCGGCTGTAGCGTTTAACAGAAAAAGGCCGCCGTCGCGATTAGTGACGAAAATTGCTATTGGTCCAGCGGCCGCCCTCTGCTCAGCAGTTTCACCACCGTGACCACCATGTACAGAACCGGCCATGCTGACGTCAGAACAATCAGTGCAAACACGGCCATTTCCCTGGCGCGTTCCCGAGCAGCTTCGATACGGAATTCACGTCCCAAGTTGTAAAAATTCCTGAATCCGTATCTGTCCTCTCCGTCGTAAGGCGAAAAATAGCCGCCATGCCATTGGCCAAAGCCAGAATGAAAAAAGTAGTCCGTGTGCGGAAATTGCCCTTTACCGCCCGTGGAAGGACTCCTGGGTTTCATAACCAAACCTCGCGTGGGAACCGTCAACTATGATATCACATTACAAAAAGGAATCAGCTTGAAAAATGGCACTTCCCACGCCAGCAACTCAGCGAAACATTCAAGCGGTGCAAGACAAGACTCCTTATCATGCTGGCAAGCTGTTGGTGAGGCTGCTGCTTCGCTGCGTCACCCGTGTTCGGATACTCCGGCGCGAAAATACAGACCGCACCGGGGGATTTTTGCTGGTAGCCAACCACATCAGCCATTTCGATCCATTCATCATTTCGTCAGCGATCGAACGAAAAATTGACTGGATGACAATGGCTGAATTTTTTCGGTCGCCGGCTGTGGGATTTTTTTTGCGTGCAGTCGATGCGTTCCCAGCGGATCGAGATCGTGCAAATCGCAAAACGGTCCGGACTGCCATCGAGCGGCTGAAACAGGGACGCACCGTCGGTCTTTTTCCCGAGGGCGGGATTCGCGACGGCGCGCGATCGCTGCTCGAAGGGGCGCGGCTGCGGCCGGGCGCGTCAACACTCGCGCACATCGCCGGCGTTCCGATCTTGCCGTGCGTCATCGTCGGTAGCGATCGCCTTTATTCAACTAGACGTTGGCTGCCCGCCTTAGGCGGCCGCACGCCGGTGTGGATCGCGTTCGGGGATCCAATCTCGCACTCCCCAGGACTTGAAAAATCAGAAGCGCGCGCGCAAATCGAATTCGAATTGGCGGCGGCATTTAAGAGGCTTTATGCAGAACTGCAGCAAACGTTTCACCTGACAAGCGACGACCTGCCGCACCCACCCCGAGAACGGATGAAGCATTGTAGGGAAAGCGGTCGCCGCGGCGAGCTTGCTGATCCTGGAAATGTCAATAGGAGCAGTGGTCCTAGAATTCATCAAGAGAAGCTTCATCGTATTGCCGCAAGCGGAATGGACGCAGTCTTATGCGCATCGATCAATTTCCTCCATATCCGCCACCGGCTAAATGGGCATAGTCGCGCGGAAATGGAACGCTACGTACGGGAGTGCGAGCGGATCACCGCCCAGCAGTATTATGCCCCCCCGCATGATGCCAGTCTTGCTAAAACACTAGGAAACGGTCACCCGACTATCACCTGGCGCAGCCCGATCGAGACCAAATTCCCAGCCAACAATATCGCGTGCGCAGATTTTTTTCCTTCAGAACATAGTCATGGCGCACCGACCGTTTTCATTTTGCATGCGCTGATGTCTACGAGCCCCATCGGCTACCGACGTTGCGCAGAGCATTTCAACGAGCTGGGTTGGAACGCATGCTTTATTCAGCTGCCATACCATTATTCGCGCGTCCCACGCGGCTATTGGAACGGTGAACTTGCGATCACCTGCGATCTGATCCGCAACGCGGAGGGGTTGCGCCAGGGCGTAATGGAACTGCGCCAATTGATGAGCGCGTTGCGCGAACACGGCACCGGCGAATTCGGCGTGCTGGCCACGAGTTACGGCGGATGGATCGGGGCGTTGCTTGCGATGGTTGAACGCGACCTGCGGTTCGTCGCCTTGATGGCTCCGATCGTAAACATCGAGCACGCGATCTGGGAAAGCTCTGCGGCGCGGTCCATTCGCCGCGAACTGCGTCGGGCGAAAATCGAGGCGTCGCTCATCGCCCGGCATTTTCATCTGAGCTCACCGACGCACAACATGCCGCTATGTGACCCGGCCCGGGTTTTGTTTGTAGCAGGCGAGTTCGATTCGATCACACCATTGAAGCATATCGAGACGATCCAGCAAAAGTGGCGCGGCTCCGAACTGTTGCGCGTTCGACAGGGCCATTTTGGTTATCGCATGTTGGGTGCCACAATCGCGCGACTGAAACAACGTCGGGACCTCTGACTTTGTTCGTTCTCACTAACGCCCCGCTTCAGCGTGGTGCAGCGCGGATACGCTCAAACCGGTTTAAACGGCTGGTCGACATGTTGCTTTACAGGCACCTGCCCGAAGCCGGGTGTTAATGAGATGGCCGCTTGAGTCCAAGAAATTCCAGACTTGGTCCGAGATCGCGAAATGCGGCGTCCGCGAGAACATTGTGCCCTTCGACCGAAGCATGCCAGCCATCGATCGCGTGCAGTAATTGCACCCGACTCAGGTCAGCTGTTGCCAGGGCATCCGAGTATTGCAATTGCAGGTTGGTATGGGCAACGAGCTCGCGATTTAGTTCGCTCACCATGTCGCGCAACTCCCGATTCACCATCCTTGCAAGGCGAATCAGATTAGAGCGGTAAGCCGGCCGAAAGGATATGAAATACTTGTAAGTAGTTTCAAGGTGCGGGTAGCGTGACGGGTCCTGGCTTCGCAGATATTCCGCGATTTCGCGGCCTTTGAAATAGGACTCGAAATTAATGAGACCATACACCATGACTGCGACGCGGTAACGCTGCATGCGAGCGCGATCAATAAGGCGCCGCATTTGTCGCGTGAAATTCTCCCGGAAGTCCCTGCTTTGCCGTTGTAAACGGCTTTCAGGTTGCTCCAACTCGCTGGTTGGACTTCGCCACGCCCAATCAACGTTATTGTGTCCGATCGAGATCAGAATCAAATCGGGAAAACGTTTCATCATCAGCAAGTTGCCAATTTGTCCGGAAAAATTGCGCGTCCGAAGAATTCTTCGGAAGAAATTCTGCCGTTTGCCTTCGTGATCGACGACCGCACCGATGCCTGCGCATTCAATCGCAACAAATGGAGTGAGCTTTTCCAGTCGTTTCGAGACGCTCTGAATGCCCAGTGGCGCGGGGTTAGTTTCGAGAAACCAGTTATTCCCGCAGCAGGTGCGCGCGCGCCAAAACGTGCTCCAGGCCGACGAGATGTAAACGCCCGTGCAAACGCTGTCACCGACCATGGCGACATGTGGCAGCCGCGCGATCAACTCGGCTTGTGGAATGTCGCCATTGCGATATGCCAGGTAATCAGAATGAAAGCGAGAGGCTGGCTCAGCAATCCGCTCCAGAAAATTTGCGCTGACAACCCGGACAGGCTTCCACATGAATTCTATTAATTGAAACGAAACTCGTCACTGTTGAAGTTTCAATCCAACCAATCCATCGTTTCGAACAGGCGACGAAACTCGGGACTGTCCGTCGATAGCGCGGGTAACCATTCGCCGATTGGTTCGCGTTTCCACCACGCTTTTTCGCCGATTGGAGCGAATTGATAACGATAGAGTCGGGCCCGAATGTAATGAGGTGGCGCGTCCGGGAACGGATTGTTTGCGAGGAGCGACAAGGTGCCCGGATCGTTGTGCAGAAGTTTCCAAACAAAATGCAATGTCCACGGGTATTCGCCAGGCGAAGCCATAGCAGCAAACCAGATTTGCCAGTCGATCCGCGGTTGGTACGGCGCAACGAACGGCGGCCGTCGGTTTGGGTCACTCGGTTTGGCTTTGAACTCGTATTCCTTCCACTTTGTGTCGCCGCTGATGACTGAATCTTCGGTGCCTTCAAAAATGATTTCGTCGCGTTCTCGCCCGACCGTACCGAACGCTCCATATGTATTCACAAGATCGAGCGGGTCGTAGGAATAGTTCATCAGTTGTCGTCCGGAAATGAGATTCAGTACTGGTGCGATGCTTAGGTAGGCAACCAGGATCGACAACGCGATCGCGATGGTGTTGTTGATGCGAGCCGGTTCCGATTCCTGTGCTGCGCGTTCGGCACGTTTAACAACTGCCCTCGGTAGAAAATGGCGCAGGAAAGTATCGTCAAAGCAGGCCAGAAACGGAATGATTGTCAGATAATTAAGGAACGAAAGGTTGCCGCTTATGATGAGAAAAATTTGAAATGTGACCAGCAAGACGCCTGCCACATGCCGCACGTGTCGTGGACCAAATGAAAACCACGGCACGACGAGTTCGACGAAATGGTTCCACCCTGTCCCGAATTTGTGGAACCAGAGCGGCGCAAAGTGAAGGTAGCGACTGACGGGACTCGGAATCGGCTGGGTTTCGTAGTGATAGTAAAGGCAGGTAAGATCGCGCCAGCATGGGTCGCCACGGAGTTTGATCAGGCCCGCACCAATCATGATGCGAAAACCAAGCCATCGAAAAAGCCAGATAACGAAAATCGGCGGTCTGCACTTCGGAAACGGGCGTCCATCGAGCAACGGGCAAAGAAAGATCGACAAGAAGCCAGTCTCGAGCAGTTGAATCTCCCAGCCGTAACCGTACCAGATTTGTCCGACATGCACGATCGACATGTACATCGCCCAAAGCACAGCAAGCAGAATTGCGTTGGCGTAGCCACCAAGAACAACGAGCGACAGGCCGAAACCGATCCAGGAGAAGATCAACAGTGCATTATCGGAAATTCCAAACCAAAAGAGCGTCGGCACTCGCAGCATTCCAGCAGTACGCGAACCGAGTTGGCCTTGGATATTCTCAAGAAAATGATTAGCCGGCGTTAATCCATGCTCGCCTATCAGCGGTACCAACTGTTGGGCCGCTACTAAAAAAGCGACTGCATAAATAAAACCGAGCAGCCGCAGAATGATGAAGCGTGTTAGCCAATAAGAATTTCCGCGCGCAAAAAGTTTTTGGAGAAAACCCTCATCGTTCATTACCGCACGCTTGTGCCAGAAGCTCGATCGATCTGCAAACGGGGAATGCCAGGGGGGATTCGAACTCCCGACCAACCCCGAATGCTTTCGGGGCTGCTCCACCGCTACAGATGGTAAATTGCGAGTTTAGGATTTTTCTTTCGCTTCAATAAGCGTTCAATTTCTCGAGCTTCAACGAGAGTCGGCACTTCTTTTTTGCAACAATTTCAATTGTATCTCCGAGTCGTTTCGTAGTCGCAGTGTGGCCACGCAGATGCTGAGCAAGCCGGGCATCGAAATCGACAGTTGAACCGATGTAGTGTCGGCCTGAAGAGCCGCGAAGGGTGTAGACCCAAGCCATACAGAAAAATGCCAGGGGGGAGATTCGAACTCCCGACCAAGGGCTTATGAGTCCCCTGCTCTACCACTGAGCTACCCTGGCGTTGTGTCAGTTCAATCGGTACCAAGCTAAGCTCAATCCGACCAACCCGAATGCTTTCGGGGCTGCTTTACCACTGAGCTACCTTGTCCACAACGGCGGCGAGAAAGGTCAATCGCGTGACTTGTGCTGTCAACGCGAGCGATCGCTGATCTCCATTCTTCCTCTTTCTCCGCTCAGGCGCTCACTCTCTCAATTGACGATACGGGAGCACGACAAAGGACAGCAGAGACAGATTACTGCTTTGGCCCGGAAAGATACGGCGCTAAATCCTTCTCGCGGCCCCGGAGCACAGCCATAAAGCAAACCCCGTTGTGTTCCGTGACTGCGCCGACCCAGCCTTCCTGATGGACATAACGCCAACCCGGAAACGCCAATACGGCCCCGGTCTTGGTGTCTCTCTCTGCCGGGAAAAGAAAAAACTGCATCCGCTTCTCGGCCACCCAGATTTGGGCGATGCGCTGCGACTCGTCATCGTCAAAAACACGGCAGCCGATTGTCTGAAAATCGGCGAACTCGTCTGGAACGTCGTAATGTTCCAACCCGTGTTTCATAAAGAACAAATCGCTTAATGTCCCCGCTTCGGCGCTCACTGGATCAAGCGTGACCGATCGAGTGGAGCCCGCTACTGTTAGCAATTTCCGCGCTGTCGCCGATCCCGGGAAATCGTTTAGCCGATCAAGCAGGTGGAACGCGAATACCCCGGCGATCACCACCAGCGCGATGCTGATCGCGAGGACGGCCGGATTGAGCACGATCTTTTTCCATGTCCACTTCGGAGCCCGAACAGCCTCCTTCTCGGAGAACCATTCAGCCGACTCGGGAGGGATTGGGACGAGACGAACGACTTCCGCCACGGCTCGATCGAAGTTCTGTTGATTAACAAATTCATCGGAGCCGTCTTCACGTGACACCGCGGCCCGCATGGAACGGTCAGCCAAATGGTCGTGGCTGATTGGCGCACAATTCAAAAGAGCGCGGCGTCGACGCAATAGTCGCAGGGTCTTCATTCCTTCGTTGCTCCGGAGTGCTTGGCATCCAGCCACGCCTGCAACTGTCGCCGGCCCTGCGCCAGGCATCGCGACAGGGTGCTCAACTTCAGCTCGGCGATGTCGAGAATCTCGAGGTAATCGAATTCATCGAGGTAAAAAAGCGCCAGCGCGGTCCGCTGAGGATCGGGAGCGGCGGCAATCCAGATTGCCAGTTGCGCGGGCTCCAGCTGCCTGATCTGTGATGCGGCTTGTGGAGCGATGTCGTGCTCTTCAATTTCGAGCGCTTCCGGTTGCAGGTCCGTCTTACTTGCTTCCAAACAGCGCCAGCGCGCCTCGCGGAAAAGCCAAAAGGGTTCTCTAGGCAGTTCTCCTTGTGCAGCGCGCACAGCCGCCTCGCGCAACGTCGTGTTAAAGACTTCCTGTGCCTTGCGCGAGTCGCCCAGCATCAAGAAACAAAAACGATACAGTTGAGGCAAATTTTGCTTTCGATCCGACACGCCTGATGTCCCTGAAAAAATTCTGGGCACTTTACGCGCCTCCGCCGGATCGACAAGGATTTGTAGCCCGTTCGCTCAACGAAACGCCGCGCAGCTGTGGTGTCCGCTGCCTGCTCGCGAAAACTTTCGGAGTCCTCAGCTGATTACGGTTGCGACGCTGAAAAGCTTATGCGCTGGAACCAGCGCACATTACAGCCTTAAGACATCAACTCATGATCTCTACGGGCGCGGGTGGGGCGTTGGTCGAGCTCGCGGAGTCGGAGTTATTCTTGGAGTGGCCGTGACTGTAGCACTAGGGCTCGCAGATGGCGTGGATGTTGGAGTTGCCGTGGCCGTCGGAGTAGGTGTCGGCGTTGGTGTAGCCGCGGATTGCGACAATATCTACCGCCGGTCTTAAAATAAAGATCGCCAGCAAAGTTGTACCCGCCCCAGACGATCATCTCGCCGCCGCCGATCCACAGTGCCGTGTGAACGTCTCTGGCCTCGGGTGCATTCGCCGTCGTGGTCGGTCTCCAAGTGTCCGTTTTTGGGTGGTATCGCCCGCCTGTATTAAAATCGACCGCGGGGCAGCAAAAAACCCCGCCCGAGACGATCATTTCGCTCCCGGTCCATACTGCGGTGTGAGAATCCCTGGCAGACTGCGCATTCCCGGTGCTGATAGCCGTCCAACTATTGCCAGCCGGATCGTATCTACCGCCGGTATTGGTGTCGTTGAACGTTGAATCGACGCCACCCCAGATACCCATCTCGGTGCCGCTCCAGATTGCCGTGTGAGCAATTCGGCCAAGCGGTGCGTTGACGAGGCCTGTCGGGGTCCAACTGTCCGTCTTTGGATTGTATCTACCGCCGGTGTTCAAGTAGATCGTTTGGTTAGTTCCACCCCAGACGATCATGTCGCTGCCAGTCCACTCTACAGTGTGACACCTTTTGTCGGACATTGTCCCCAGCAAAGAACCATCTTTCAGATGCCACAATGCGAAGAGTGAAATGCGCTGGGAGCACGCGTGACAGATCTGGTGCCATCGACAAAAAGGATCCGGCTATAGCGAGCTTCCCTCTAGGAAGCTCGATGCCTAACGTTGTTACCGTGTCCAGGGCTATGCCTCGCACAGCAAGGCGGCTAGAACTTCTGCAATCGCCGCGCCACTTCCTCCGCGTTCTCCCGACTGTTGAATGCGGAGATGCGAACGTAGCCTTCGCCTTGTGCGCCAAAGCCGACGCCAGGTGTGATAACCACATTCAACTCCCGCAATATTCGCTCGAACATTTGCCAGCTCGTTAGGCCGTTGGGGGTTTTTGCCCAGATGTAGGGCGCGTTTACACCGCCGAAAACATCGAGATCAGCGTTCGCCGCGGCGTCCCGAAGAATCTTTGCGTTTCCCATGTAATGCTCAATCAGCGAGCGGATTTCTTTACGGCCTTCAGGCGAATAGAGCGCTTCAGCGCCGCGTTGCACCGGATAACTCACGCTATTCGATTTAGTACTCCAACGCCGCTGCCAAAGGGAATGAAGAGGAAGCCGGCGGCCGTTCTCTGTACGCGCGAGTACCGACTTCGGCATGACTGTAAAGCCGCAGCGCACGCCAGTGAACCCGCCATTCTTGGAAAAGCTGCGCAATTCAATCGCGCAGTCGCGCGCGCCCGGGATTTCGAAAATGGAATGCGGAACATCTGGATCGGAAATATAGGCTTCGTACGCGGCATCAAAGAGAAGTAGGGCTTCGTGCTCGCGCGCGTAATCGACCCATCGCGAGAGTTGTTTACGTGACGCAACGGCTCCGGTTGGATTATTAGGAAAACAAAGATAAACAAGATCGGCATGTTCAGCCGGTGGATCGGGGACAAATCCGTTTTCAGCTGTGCACGGCAAATAAAGAATTCCTTCGTAGCTTCCATCTTTTCTAGCTGGCCCACTGCGGCCCGCCATCACGTTGGTATCGACGTAGACCGGATATACCGGGTCGGGGACCGCGACTCTGTTTTGATCGCCGAGAATGTCGAGGACGTAACCGCAATCGCATTTTGATCCGTCAGAAACAAAAATTTCGTCGTTGGCAACGTCGATGTTGCGGTCGCGATAATCCTGCTGAGCAATGGCCGACCTCAAAAATTCGTAGCCATGCTCGGGACCGTAGCCGCGAAACGTTTCGCGATGGCCAAGCTCTTCGACAGCCCGCTTCATCGCATCAATCGCCGCACGTGGCAACGGCTCCGTGACGTCCCCGATTCCACAGCGAATCAGTCGCTTGGCCGCTTCCGGATTCGCTTCGCAGAATTCGCGCACCCGTCTCGCGACTTCTGGGAAGAGATAGCCTGCCTGAAGTTTAAGATAGTTTTCGTTTAGATAAGCCATGCGTGTTTGGCGGTACTGCTTGACGGCTGAACGAGTACAAGTTTAGCGGCGGTCATAGACCGCCGCTACAGCAGAACTCGCTAAACGCCAATCAGTAATTCTTCGCGACGGCGTCCCAGTTTACCACGTTCCACCAGGCTTTGATGTAGTCAGGCCTGCGGTTTTGATACTTAAGATAATAGGCGTGCTCCCAAACATCGACACCAAGGATCGGCGTGTTGCCGTCCATCAGCGGGCTGTCTTGGTTTGGAGTCGAAATGATTTCGAGCTTTCCATTTTTATTCTTTATCAGCCACGCCCAGCCACTCCCAAAACGTCCTGCGCCAGCGGCAGCAAATTTCTCTTTGAAATCGTCGAAGCTGCCGAATGTTGATTTGATGTCGTCTGCGAGTTTGCCTTTCGGTTCACCGCCGACATTCGGTCCCATTATTTTCCAAAAGAACGAGTGATTCGCATGCCCGCCGCCGTTGTTCCGCACTACGGTGCGAATGTCTTCCGGCACCGCTTTGAGATCACTGATCAAATCCTCGACCGACTTCTTTCCGAGATCAGCTTTGCCTTTGAGCGCGTTGTTCAGGTTGTTGACGTAAGTCTGGTGATGCTTGGTGTAATGGATTTCCATCGTCTTCGCATCGATATGCGGTTCCAAAGCATCGTACGGGTAAGGTAATTTTGGTAATTCGTAAGCCATAATCTTTACAGTTAGATCGAATTACGGCGAACGGCAGGTTTTATTTTTTCGCCGAAGAAACAACCACTGTAGCCACCGGCCTGTGGCCGGTTCGCTTTCGGAGTAAACGGGCCGCAGGTCCGTGGCTACAGAATTAATCGCAGCGATAAAAACTACGACGATGTCCGACGCCGCTGCGGTAGTTAACATAGGTCGCGAGCGCGAGCAGCGGGAAGTTCTGGCGATACATGTCGTACTTCAAATAAAACACCCGCGGAAAACCGGTCCCCGTGATTTGCTCCTCATCCCATGATCCGTCGGGTTTTTGCGAACTGAGCAGATAGCGCAAACCTCGCTGAATACTCGTTCGATCTAGATCGCCACACGCGCAGATGCCCATGATCGCCCATGCCGTTTGCGACGCTGTGCTTTCACCGATGCCTTTGGTCGACGGATTTTCGTACGTGCCGCAAGTCTCACCCCAACCGCCGTCGTTGTTTTGGCAGCTCTCAAGCCAATCGCGGCCCCGCAATATCCAGTCCTGCGTCATGTCCTGGCCAATCGCACGCAATCCGCGTAGCACCTGCCAGGTGCCATAGATGTAATTGACTCCCCAACGCCCATACCAGGAGCCATCCTCGTCCTGAGTGTCGATCAAATACTGCATGGCGTCGCGAACGCACCGCGTCTTCGGGTCGAACCCAATGTAACCGAGGAGCTCGAGTGTTCGTGCGGTAAGGTCACTGCAGGTTGGATCGAGAATCGCATTGTGATCGGCAAATGGCATGTCTTCCAGCCACGGCGTGGTCACGTCCTTGTCAAACGCGGCCCAGCCGCCATCGCGACATTGGAAACTAAGCTGCCAATCCAGTGCGCGTCGAAACGTTTGATTGAGACCTTGCGGGTCTTTCGGCCGAACCAGCCGCAGCGCCATCAGCACCATCGCTGTGTCATCCGTGTCCGGATAATAGACGTTGTTGTACTCGAATGCCCATCCGCTGGCTTGTGGATATGAATTGTTTACCGACCAATCGCCACGGATGCGCACTTCTTTATTGACGAGCCATTCGGCCGCCTTTTGCAGGTTCGGGTCGTCTGGGGCAATACCGGATTCCGCCAGCGAGATAATATTGATTGCAGTGTCCCAGATCGGCGAGAGACAAGGCTGAATCCGGAAATCTTCGGGATCGTCAACGAAGAGCCCGGCGAAATCCTGTTCCGCTTTGGCGTAAACCGGATTTGTTTTCGAATAACCAAGAGCGCGCAGCGCGATCAAAGAGTTCAGCATTGCGGGAAACACTGCCGCGAGGCCATCGCTGCCCTTGCCAATCCGCTCCAGCATCCAGCGCTCTGCTTCTTCAAGGGCGCGCCGGCGCAGCGGGCGAATTCGAAGCGGGCTCAGGAATTTAAAAACGTCGTCCAGTCGAAGAAAGAAATTCCGCCAGGTCCAGAAAGGTTCACTGCGAGGCAAGCGCAAATCGCTTTGCTCGGTGCCGAGTGGATAGAGTTCGTGCAATTGCTTTTCGCCAGGCAAAACTCGAGTCGGTTTGAAATGGTTAATAATCGCCAGCGGTATGAGCATGGCGCGGCTCCACGACGACATTTTGTAAATGT
>JBKPLX010000226.1:0-7598 GCA_046731855.1 Verrucomicrobiota bacterium
TTTCCCATTTCAGCGTCACCGCCGTTGAATCTGGTTTCAAATTTTCAAATTCGTATTCAAGCGCCTCTTCCGATTGATCGAGGGGCTTCGGTTTCACATTTACGCGCAACGCATCGTCTTTCTGATCATAGCTGTAGCTTCCCCACCCGGTGTTCGTTTTCGAAAAAATAATCGTCCACGAATCAGGATTCGGAATCATGTGCAGCCCATAAGTTCCCTTGTCCAACGGCTTGCCCTCCACCGAAACCGGATCGCTGAATTCAATCGTCGTGTTTTCATTAGCACCCGCGCGCCAGACTTTGCCATAAGGAACGACGCCGCCCCAAATTTTTCGGCCGTTCACCAGTGGGCGATGGTAGTTGACCGTGATATCCGTCAGGGCGATGCGCTGTTTTACCTCGGCAGCCTGGCTGACATCAGGCATCTTCAAATCGCTTTGCGCGGAAACAGTCCCGTAGAGTCCGAAAATGACTAGACAAAAAGCAAATGGCTTCAGCGTAAGTGTTTTCATATTGTGGCGATTACCCTTCCCAGATTTTCAGCACTCTGCTACCAGATAATTGCTAATTTTTCTTTCGCGTCACCGGTCGAACTGGTTTCCGCCATGGGAAGTAACTGTCTTGTGGTCGAGGCTTTGCTTGAAATAACGGATTTTTGTCGCAAAACTTGGGCGAAGATTACCAGAAATGGCAAGGGAGGCGCACAACTTATGAATAGCGGTCCAACACTCAGCATCGGTACGACTGGGCACGACGTGCGAAGACTCCAACGCATATTTGTAATGACCAAGGCACTTCCTCCCAGCGATATTACCGGCAGCTTCGACGCGACGACCGAACAGGCGGTCAAAGATTTTCAAGAAGGCGCGGGTTTGACGGTAGATGGGATTGTCGGACCGCAAACATGGCAGGCGCTTCCAGCAGATCCAAATACTCCAACGTTATCGCGAGGGGCCTCAGGCGGTGCTGTGACTGGTTTGCAAAAAGGCCTCAAGAAGTATTCAACTTCCGCGACGGATCCGGGGCCAGTGGACGGTGATTTCGGTCCCAAGACCGAAGCCGCTGTAAAAGCCTATCAGCAGGATCGAGGTGTTCACGTGGATGGGATTGTCGGTGATCAGACTTGGTGGGTTCCCGCTGGCGCTGCAGGAGCTACTCTCGCTTCACTTTCCGGACTTACAACAGTGTGAGTTTGAGGAGCAAGACAGCAAGCTAGGTGCTGCCGCGCAAGCTTCTCTTGATCAGGATGAAATCTGCTCTTTTTGCACTGCTTCTTTTTTTGGTTGGCGCTTGACCAGCGTGATTTGCTTAATGCGCGCTGAATCGGACGGACTCCACGTCGCCACATCCGGATCGTCTTTAAAAGCATTGTGAACGAGGCGACGTTCGTAGGAATTCATTGGCTCAAGTTGAAGTGAACGGCCGGTAATGCGCACGCGTTCCGCCAATTCCCGAACCCGCTGCACGATGCGGTCTTCCCGCATGGAGCGGTAGTGCTCGCAATCCACAATTACTTTCTCCGCATCTTTGTCCCTGGCTTGCAACAGCCGGTTAAGCAAAAACTGAATGGCCTCGAGCGTTTCGCCGTTGCGCCCAATCAGGCGACCGCTTTCTTCGGTGTAAATCTGTAGCGTCGCGTTGCCACCCTCATTGCTGGTCTCCTCGATTTGCACAACGAACCCGAGGTAGCCGAGAATGGTATCGAGTAGATCTTTTGCCGTCATCATCGTTTCCGTTTCCCTGGCGGTGCGACTTTTTCCAGTGTTGGCATTGGTTGTCGTTTATTCTGATAAAATTGCAAAATACTGAAAAGATTCTGGGCCGTATAATACAATGCCAGAGCCGCGGCAAAATTGTAGCAGATAAATAAGAAGATCAGTGGCATGAACATCATGATCCGGCGCTGCGTGGGATCGCCCGTCTTTGGCGTCATCGCCATGAGCCAAATCTGCGTCGCAGCCATGCAAAGCGGAATGATATTGACCGGCCAGCCGAGCAGCGGCAGGTGCGCGATCGTGTCAGGCTGAGAAAGATCTTTTACCCAGAGAAATTTAGCATTTCGCAATTCCACTGCCTGTCCAAGCATCTTGAAGAGCCCGAAAAAGATCGGGATTTGAATCATCATGGGCAAGCAGCCGCCGACGGGATTGATGCCGTACTGCTTGTAAAGCTTCATCAACTCCTGGTTCATCCGCGTCGGATCGTCTTTGTACTTGTCCCTCAACTCCTGCATTTTGGGGTTGAGCGCGGCCATCTGGCGCATGGACCGGTTCGCCCGGTTTTGAATCGGCCAGAGCGTAAGCTTGATGATCGTGGTGAGAGCCAGAATGGCGAGTCCGTAATCGTGCAGCCAGCTGTGGAGCAGATTCATGAAGTTGAGCAAGAACTGGCAGACGATCTTGAACATTCCGAAGTCCATCACCTCGGCTTCATTGTGCGGAAGTTGCGCGAGACGATGATAAAGCTTCGGCCCGGCATAGATTTCAAAACGCGCCGTGTACGTTTGCCCGGGTTGCAATTGAAACCCCGGCATTCCAAGCGCGCCCTCGACAGCTTGGAGTTTTTGGTCCGGCGAATAATCGACATCGAAACGTCGTCCCCACACGCCGGTTGCCTTGGCGGTTAGCGGCGCCATAAGCGTGGTAAAAAATTGATTGCTCACTGCAACCCACTCGGCGCCGGAGATATTCTCCTGGTAATAAGGTCGCGCCGCGCGCTGGCCCAGGCCAAGAAATCCGCTGCTGCTCCCAAACCAGCCAACATCGATTCCCTTTGCCCTTCCATCGATGCACCAGACGAGCCGCGTGTACGATGGATAATCCTTGGGATGAATAGGCGCTGCCGACCCCAGCGCCACAAAATAACCACCGCTCTGATATGGTTTGGTGCCCCGGTTTTCGAGATCGACATCCATTTCAATCACGTAGTTGTCTTTGTCCTCCGGGGATTTTTCGAAGAAGAACTTTTTCCGAATGGCAACTTGCTCGGGGGTTGTCCGTTCAAATTGCACAACCGAATTTGATTCGGACGATGCCGTAAACTCGGGAAGCGTCGGAGCCGATGGCTGCTCAATGATTGAGCCGATTGGCGCGCTTTGCGCCGAATTCAAGACAACATGCTGTCCTTTCTCAGCCATCTGCCTCAGGAGAACGGCTTCCTTGATGCCACCTCCACGATTCGTTAGACGCAGCTCGATATCCGAATTTCGCAGCGTTTCGATCTTCTCGGCAAAGCCCGGAACCGCTTCAGCGATTTTCGGCGTGGCTTCCGGAGTAGCCGGCGTCGGAGAGGCTTCAAAAGGTTTCGGGGTTGCTGTGGGCGACGCTTGCCCTGGCGTGGCGTTGATCGGCGCCGGACGCGGCGACATCTGTTTTGCTATGTAAATCTGCCACGCTACGAGTCCGATTACACAAAGCGCAACGACAATCCATGCAGTTCGATCCATAAATCGTAAGCGATGTTTGAGCGGCTACTCAGCAGAGCCGGGCCCAATCGTCAAACCGGATTCGAGATGCTCAATGCCCACTGCCGCAGGTAAACTGGATGCCAAATTCTTGCCACTCGGGACCGGATCATACCCGCATCCGCCCCACGGTTGGCATCGCCCGAGGCGTTTTAATCCCAGCCAGCTCCCGCGCCAGGCGCCGTGTCTCTCAACCGCTTCCAGAAAATATGCCGAGCACGTCGGCGTAAATCGGCAACCCGAATCAGGCCCGCATAGCAAACCGAGGAGCGGCGAAAGCGTGCACTGATAAACGCGAATTAAAAAACGAACCAGCCAGAGCATCACAGCAGAATAGAAGCGCGTCTCGCGAGACGCAACCATTCATCTTCCAAGGCACGATAGCTCGCCTTCTCAGCGTCCCGCTTTGCAACAAGCACAATCCAAAGGCCTTGTCGCAAATCATGTTGGTGTCGTCGCACAATCTCCCGTAACCGGCGCCGGACACGATTGCGAACTGCTGCGCTTCCGAGACGACGAGAGGTAATAAAGCCGACGCGAGACAGGCCGGAATTCCCGACAGCCGCCGTGCTAAGCATTAGCAGTTTGCCACGCCGTACCAGGCCGTCTCGTTTTACGCGCTCATATTCGGATGCGAGCGTCAAGCGGCGAGCTTTTGGAAAAGAGAATGATGTTGGCTGCGACATGTCATCGACCTTTGACCTCGCCACGATAGACAGAATCTTCTGTCGCTGGCGACGCAAGGGGCGTCTTCGAAAATGAAGAAACGAGAATGACGAGTGGCGAGTTAATGAAGAAGTTCAAATGACGAAAAGCTGGATCGTTCGTTTTTTCCGGGTTCGTCATTCGGATCGTCATTCGACATTTCGTACTTGGTCATTCAATCCGCATTCGTACAGCAAAAGTCTTCTCCCGAAAAATCTCAGGAGAAGACTTCGCGAAGAGGAAAGCCGACGGATTTACGGAGTAGGCGACGTCGCAGGAGATTCTGTTGTCGCCGCAGACTCTGGCGTAGTAGCGGGAGATTCCATCGTCGAAGGCGGAGTGGTTGCTTCCGTTGTTGTTGGCGGACTCGTGGCTGCCGGGGTTGCCGCGGGTTCGGTTGTCTCTGTCTTTTGCTCGCACGCCACAAGGAGCGCGGCACTGGCCAGGATGCAGATGTATTTTTTCATAGTGTTAATTGGAAGAACCATATTGCTTTAACAGACTAATCGGAGCAAGGCAGTTTTTGACTGCATTTGGTTTCTGTTTTTAACAGCAAATGTTTGATGAGCGCCGCTTAAAGCGGTGCCTCATAATTGAGGCCGTGCGCCTCTGCCACGGCCTTGCAAGTAAGCCGCCCGTCGCGGGTGTTGATGCCACCAATCAGCGCTGGTTGTTTTTTACATGCGCCTTCGAGACCGAGATCGGCGAGCAATTCCACATAACGAAACGTGACGTTTGTAAGGGCCTGAGTCGCCGTGCGGGCGTACGCCGCGGGCATGTTTGCCACGCAATAATGCGTAACGCCTTCCTCGACGTAAACTGGATCGAGGTGCGTAGTGGGCCGCGATGTTTCCGCGCAACCACCTTGATCAATGGAAATATCCACGAGCACACTGCCCGGTTTCATTTTTCGCAGCATCTGGCGAGTGATTAACTTCGGCGCCTTCGCTCCGGGCAACAGCACAGCGCCAATTAGTAAATCGCAATCTGCCATCAAGTCGTACAAGTTCGCCTCGCTTGAATAGAGCGTATTGGCGTTTCCCATTGCGAGATCGAGATAGCGCAAACGCTCCAGGTCTACATCGAGTATCGTTACTTCTGCGCCGAGGCCTGTTGCCATGCGCGCCGCATTCACACCAGACGTCCCGCCGCCTACAACAACGACGCGTCCAGGCAGAACTCCCGGCACACCGCCCAGCAAAACTCCGCTGCCGCCATTATATTTGGCGAGAAAATTCGCGCCCATCACTGCTGACATGCGACCTGCGATCTCGCTCATCGGCTCGAGCAGTGGCAAACGATGGCTGATCTGAATCGTCTCATACGCCACTGCGGTCACGCCCGACTTCAGCAACGCCTCAGTAAGAGATTTACTCGCCGCCAGATGAAGATACGTGAAGAGAATTTGGCCCTTGCGCAACAATGGAAACTCCGCCTCAAGCGGCTCTTTCACTTTCACGACCATGTCGGCCCGCGCGAAAACATCTTTGGCTTGATCGACAATCTCAGCGCCGGCTTTTACATACTCGTCGTCCGGATACCCCGAGCCAATGCCGGCGTTCTTTTGTACAACGACTGAATGACCGCGCCGGGTGAGCTGACTCACAGCCGATGGCAGCAGGGCGACGCGTTGCTCCTGCTCTTTAATTTCTTTCGGAACACCAATGATCATGTGCAAAGTGAGAAGTGATTAGTGATTAGTGAGAAGAAGGAATCAAGCCAAATTACTTCTCACATCTCACCTCTCGCGCTTTATTAGTTCAGCGACGGATCGTCCGGCGCCGCAGCCAGCATCTTATACCACGGTCCCAGGCCGCGCATGATCTCGAACCACAGGTTTGGAAGGCGATCGAGTTTAAGCACCGAGGGATTGGCCTTTTGAAGAAGCCATGCTTTTTGCTTCATCTCGGTTTCAAGTTGCCCCGCTCCCCAACCCGCATATCCCACGAACGCGCAAACTGTAATGATTTTCGTTTGGTCTACTGCGTCACTTGGTTCTTTTAGTCCGACATCATGATTGAGTTTGAGTCCTCCGGTCTGGTGCCATTCGAACGCCGCAAACATCAGTTGATTTTTCCCAACAGGCCCGCCGAGAAAGACTGGCACCTCAGCAAGGCCCTCTGGCGGTGTTTCGGTCACCAGATCCGCTACCTGTCTGTCCAGCGGCCGATTGATGATGACGCCGAGAGCGCCCTCGCCTGGGTCATGCTCGGAAATGAAAAGCACCGTGCGCCGGAAATTCGGATCGAGCATATTTGGATGAGCGACCAGCAACGAACCAGCGAGGCTGCGCAAGGATGGCTCATCTTCAAAATCACCCATGTGAAAACTAGAAACTGCGACACGCGCTTGCGCAACCTTCTCTGACTTCCCATTTGGCGAGCAAGAGAAAATGATGAATCACGAATGACAAAATAAATCCGAATGCTCAAATGACGCAGGCTCGATATGCTTTTTCGTCACTTTGAATTTCGTCATTTCTTCGTCATTAGTCATTGGTCTTTCGTTATTCATTTCATCGGTTAATTTTGCTACGTCCTGAGTGTTGAATTTTTTCAGATAAAATTTGTTGCGATCTGCTGGAAGCTCGTTTAGTAGGCTCGAAGTTTTTTACGATTGTTCTGGGGGGAACAGCCGCCCTTCACGCCTATCGGGCGTGGGGGGCGGTAATTTTTTAGGGTGAATTCTGCTAGTTCTTCTTGCTCATGCCCGTGCTCGATTAGAGCCTTAGCAAGAACAAGCGCCCAACGCTCAATGTCAAAGTCAGCAATCTCAGGACGCATCTCCTGGCCGCTCGCGTTCACTTTAATGGCACTCGCCATTGCTGCTGTCGTCGTGATCATTTTTTGGCGCATCGAAACCTGGCCGGCCCGCACAGCGCGACAAAGCTCCGTCCAGCTCGAGAAATTGGGTAAAGATTTGCGTGCCGCTTTTATCGACATCGCGCATTTGCAGCCGCGCATCACGATTAACAACCGTGTGTACATGGAACAGACGACGCCTGTGAGCGAGCTGGTCGTTTTGTCACGACGCCTCGAAGTTGAACACGAATTTCTCCATACGTGGGTGGGCAGTTCCAAACGAGTAAAGCTGCATGGCACATTCACTGCCAAGGCCGGCTTCGATCTACAGCACAACCTGTCGATCGATATTCGCCCGAATGAAATCATTGTTCAGCTGCCGCACGCCCGGATCCTTGGTATGGAGCAGGATCAGGTAGAGGTTCTCGCGTTTGAAAATGGATTGTGGAACCGCATTTCAGGAGAGGATATGCAAAGCGAATTATCGATCCTGCCTCGCCTTGCACGGGAAAAAGCAGCGCAAAGCGACTTGCCGGCCGAAGCCGAGCGCGCGTTGCAGCAGCAAATCGAGGAACGCGTGCACGCGCCGCAACCGCTGCATTTGATTTTCAAAGGTGGCGCCGCAAATGA
>JBKPLX010000227.1:0-4528 GCA_046731855.1 Verrucomicrobiota bacterium
TTCTCCTTGTGCGTCAGTCGGATAGTTCGGTCGCGAAAGAAAGAACAAGCTAGGAATTGAAGAAACACTGGCGCTTTAAATTGGATCAGACGAGGCAGAGGGTCCGCCTCGCTTCCACCGAAAAACTAGTGGTCGTGTTTATTATTGCGGCGCTCGTGCTTGGTCTGGTTACAAAGTGTTATCGCGACGCCCACGCCTCCCCTGCTCCAGCGGCGAAAGCAACATCCAGCGGGGCGCGTCCCTGAAGAAGTGGTGGCCGGTGTCACCGACCGCGCTACAGCTTGCATATCTTGTTTGCGAAGCGCGGCGTTCCTGCAGATGATTTCAGGGTGACCGACCATGTTGACGCTTTCACAAAGCAGATTTGTGAAGTTATCGTAGGCAAGAATCAGGCGGTTAAGCTTGCTGTCGCCTGTTTGCTCGCGCGTGGTCACCTTTTGATCGAAGACATCCCCGGCGTCGGCAAGACAACACTCTCCCAGGCGTTAGCGCGCTCGCTGGCACTCGCATTTCAACGCATCCAGTTTACCAGTGATCTGTTGCCGGCTGATATTCTCGGTAATTCAATCTTCGATCGGGGCGAGCAACGCTTTGTGTTTCATCGTGGTCCGCTTTTCTCGCAGATGGTGTTGATTGACGAGGTGAATCGCGCCACGGCAAAAACACAAAGTGCACTGCTGGAAGCAATGGAAGAACATCGCATTTCCATCGACGGCGTGACTTATGAGTTGCCTGAGCCGTTCTTTGTGATCGCGACACAGAATCCGCAGCACGCGGTTGGAACCTTTCCGTTACCTGAATCGCAGCTCGATCGGTTCCTGATGCGGATCGAGCTGGGCGTGCCGGACCGGGCCAGCGAACGCGCCATGCTTCTGGGCATGGATCGCCGCGACATGCTCAAGGAATTAAAGCCAGTAATTAACCCGCGAACATTGATTGAGATTCAAGATAATGTGCGAAAGGTGCACGCGTCCCCCGCCCTGTTGGATTACTTGCAGGACCTGCTCGACGCATCGCGGCAACGTCATAGCACCGGTTTGTCACCGCGCGCAGGCCTGGCGTTGATGCACGCGTCACAGGCGTGGGCGTTGATGCAGGGGCGCGACATGGTTCTTCCCGAAGATATTCAAGCTGTGGGGATCGCAGTCATGGGGCATCGGCTGGGACACGATATCGAACAACCCGGCCAGAGCGGACGGACGCTTGCTGATAATCTGCTTCACAGCGTGCCTGTCCCGTGAAAGCGAGAAACCTTCCGCTCATTTATCCCACTGCGGGCTTTGCCGGACTGTTGTTTGTGTTGGGCGCAATGTGGTATGCGGCGTCGAGTCAGAATAATGCGGCAGTTTATCTGCTCTTTTTTGCCTTAACGGCTGTATTTCTGGTTTCGATTCCGCACACTCTGGTCAATCTCGCAGGCGTAACGGTAACGCTTGAATCCGTGCAGGCCGCGTTTGTGGGCCAAGAGGTCTCGCTGCCGCTTGAGATCATGAATGATTCCCGTGCAACTCGCCATGGAATTGAGCTGGCTCTGTCGGGCGCGGACAAAGCGCGCCAACGCATCGATCATATTCCAGCTCAGAAGGCAGCCCGTGCAACGTTGCGGTTTCCTGCGCGGCGACGCGGCGAACATAAGGTAGAAACGTTATGCCTAACGAGTGCTTACCCGCTCGGCTTCATTCGTTTCTTGAAGAAATTCGCGTTTTCTCAAACGTACATTGTCTATCCCGAGCCGGCGGGCGAGATACGGCTTCCGTCAAGGTCCGTGCTATGGCGCGACGGCCAGCCATTGACGGAGCTTGGAGAGGGTGACGATTTCGCGGGAGTGCGTTCCTACGTCCACGGAGAATCCCAGCGTCATATCGATTGGAAAGCAGTCGCCCGCGGGCAGCCGCTGATGACGAAGCAATTCACAGCTGAAGCGGAAGGTGTCGTGTATCTCGATTTTTCTGCTATCCACTCCGCTGATGTGGAAGAAAAGCTGTCGCAGCTAGCGCTTTGGGTAATTGAAGCAGAACGCGCGCGACGTCCTTACGGTCTTCGTCTTCCGGGCACCGAAATTCCGGCGACTGTTGGGCAGGCGCATTTTCACCAGTGCCTGCGTGCACTCAGTTTGTTCCAGGCAAAAGAGCATGAGTAAAAGCATGAATAAGAGCGAGGGTAGCAGTAAGAGGGATAGGAGTATTCCACGGCGACCGCTGCTTTGGCTGGTGACGGCGTTGCTCTTCACGTTGCCTCCCATGTTTGGTTCTCTTGTGCGCTGGGTTCCGTGGGTTTTTCTGCTCGCGCTTGCAATGAAATTCTGGATGGAGCCACGAGGCTACCGTCTTCGCTCTGCACCTTTGAAGTTGCTGCTCGCGGCCGCAGCGCTCCTCGCGATCTTCATCAGTTATGGATCTCTGAAGGGCGTTGAGCCGAGCATATCTCTCCTTGTTGTTCTCGTCGCTCTTAAGGTTCTGGAGGCACACACGGCACGTGAGTTTCAAGTGATGGTGCTCATGGGATGGGTGCTTTGTCTTTGCGGCTTTTTTCTCGCCCAGGACTTTGGGATTGCGCTTTCCCTGCTCACCGCATTCGCGTTGCTGGTCGTAGCGTTGATCCAGTTTCATCGCGGATCGTCACCTGGAACCTTCTGGCCTCCATTGGGGACGACATGCAAAATTCTGCTTCAAGCGGCCCCGCTCATCGTTTTCTTGTTTGTTTTGTTTCCCCGAATCAATACCGGCTTACGGTTTGATTTTCGCGCCAGCCATTTGGCAAACTCCGGATTTTCCGATCGCCTTGCTCCGGGCAGCATCGCAGCGCTTGCAAATTCTTCGGACATTGCTTTTCGCGCGGAGTTTCCCGGCCGTACCACACCGCCACCCGGTTCGATGTATTGGCGTGGCGCGGTCATGTGGCATTGCGATGGCTTGGAATGGCACGCGCCGTACGTGCCGGTGTCAATCTCTTGGATGTCCAAACTCGATGCGCCCGGCGATGGTGCCCTACCAATTCAATCCGCGATTCGCCAGCGGATCACGCTCGCCCCGCATGGCGCACGCTGGATGTTTGCGCTCGATCGTCCCTTGGAAACTCCATCCGGTGCGATCCTTGCGCGTGGCAATTACCTCTGGAGCGTTCAGACCATTCGAAAGGCACGCCGCTACGAAGCCGTTTCGTCTCTCAGGGGCGCTACAAAAGAACTGTCGCCAGGCGAACGGCGGGAAGCACTCGAGGTTCCGCGGTGGATTAGTCCAGCTGTGCGCGAACTGGCACAATCCTGGACGACGCAAAACTCCAATTCGCGCGCCATAGTGAATAGCGCGCTGCAGTTTTTCCAGTCGGGTTTTCGTTATTCCTTGTCGCCAGGCGATTACAGAAAGAATGATTTGGAACAGTTTCTCTTTCATCGGCGGATTGGTTTTTGCGAACATTACGCGGCCAGTTTCGCTACCCTGATCCGACTGGCAGGAATTCCTGCGCGCGTGGTCGTCGGATATCTGGGCGGTGAGTATAACGATCTGGGCCATTTCTTTCTCGTGCGACAAGCGGACACCCACGCGTGGTGCGAAGTGTGGCTTCCAGAGAGCGGATGGACACGAGTAGATCCAACCACTGCCGTTGCACCCGGACGAGCGAGCCTCGACCTCACTTCATTCTTAGAGAGAGGCATTGCTTCCGGGCAAACGGAAGGTCGCCGAAGCGCATTCGTTACACAGTTGGCGCGGTCCGCATTATTCACCAATCTTCGCCTCGCCTGGGAGACACTTAGTTATGAGTGGGACACTCGGCTGCTGGCTTTCGATGCAGACGTCCAAGAAGTATTGCTGGACTCCGTGGGCCTGGCCAATCGCGGATCGTTTGTTCTGATCATTGAAATCCTGATCGTCGCAATTGCTTTGCTCATAATTTATTTCGGCTGGATGCAATTGCGCACACGGTCACGCGCCGACCGGGTAAAAGCGCTGTATGAGCGTTTTTGTCGAAAGGCTGCCCGCCTGGGTGTTCGGCGCGATCCATGGGAAGGACCATCAGATTTCTCGAAGCGCGCTGCGCTGTTGTTACCCAACGAATCGGAGCGCATTCGCCAAATTTCCAATACGTACATTGCCCTGCGGTATGCGCCCGAACCGGCCGGCGTAGCTGTTGATAGGTTCGCGAGAGAAGTGAATGCGTTTGCAGTCCCGGCGCCAGGGACGCGTGGCCGCCCATGGAGTTTGAGCGTTTGATCTCGCTACAAATATTTTTTCGGAATTGGATCCTCTGCGCTCTCCTGCTGCCAATAGATATTTACGATCCACCAGCGATTGCCATCGTGGAATAACTGGATGCTGTTGATTCCACGCACGAACGGTTCGGGGTCGTCTGGGTTATGCCGCGATTCATATGTGCTCCACACCTGAGCGATGTGTCCGAATTGTTCGGTGCGCCGGGCAATTTCTTTTTCGAAAAATCCGTGCTCGACAAAGTACGGTTCCACGCGTGCGATGAGACCTTCTACGTCCAATATTTGCGGTGCGAGACCGTCATTCGCGCCGGGCTTAGC
>JBKPLX010000228.1:0-16302 GCA_046731855.1 Verrucomicrobiota bacterium
CCAGGATGACTTGAATTTCCTCATCCAAGCCCCCTCCCACCAACTGGTAATCCCAAACCACATCGTCGATTGGGAATGGAACATTTTGCTGCGCTTCGAACGCGATGATTTTCTCCAACTTTTCCTGTTCCAGGCCGGGCAGTTTAACGAAACGCGCGAAAACCGATTGCGCGGGCAAGGCGTAATTCACAGCGCCGTGTTTGATGTGGAGTTCGCTCATTAGCTCGCGCACAGCGACCGCGATCTGCGCCCGCCGCATTTCGTCGCTGGTCGGATCGGTCAAAACCTCGCGTAGACGATAGTCCAGCAGGACCAGACCACCATGAGCTTGGACGCGGAATTCTGCCAGGCCAATAATCTGGGACCCCAAGATTGAGACTGATCAGGCGCGGTGCGATAGCCATGGGCTAAGATTTCCAAATTCCAAAACGCAAATCCCAGACAAATTTCAAGCTCGAAATCTTAAAGCGACTCGATAACAGGCATTCTTTTTTGGCATTCCTGAGTTGCCAGCCGTCACCATATTCGTTTGTGTCGCTCGAGGTGATTCCATGCAGTAGACGCATTTTCTATGGGGATGGATCGGTAATTTGGATCTGACGTGCGCTGCACCTCACTAATTCGAATGTGTTCAGCGTGATCAGTATCAATTCTGTCCCAGTATTGAGATCCAGAAGCCCGGAAAAGGATGAATGGCTTATGCCAACCGATCTCATCTATGATAAGACCGCCGGTGTCGTACGGCGCTACCAACGCAAATCGGCTGGAATTGCCGGTTCGCTTCAAGCGATAGCCATGCGCAATCTGCTTCGAATCGCGATCAAACGGATCGCCCTCGCATGAGCAAAGACAAACAAACAGCGCTAGAAATGCGGCGCGCCAGAAGTTGTGAAACAAATTGTTACTCCACATTTCGCGGGAGCGTCTACTCGACTGTATATCGAAATTTGAATCGGCCATTGCCAGCAAATCGGTTGGCCCATGAGCAACCAAGATTGTTCGTAACGGGCTAAGGCGTTGTTACGCATTCGACACCTTGCGCAAGGGCGGCCGGTGGAATTGAGCAATACTGATACGTCAGGCAATGGTCGGCTCGCTCGTTTCGAGCAAACTTTGTTCGCACAACCGCGCGTATTTCCCACCAAGCGAGAGCAATTGCTCGTGGGTTCCGCGCTCGATGATACGGCCATGATCAAGCACCAGAATCTGGTCTGCGTGCACGATAGTTGAAAGCCTATGCGCGATTACGATGGAAGTACGATTGAACATCAAAGTCTCCAGCGCTTCCTGAATGAGTCGCTCGGTCGTGCTGTCCATGCTCGCCGTCGCTTCATCCAGAATCAAAATTGGCGGATCCTTCAATAGCGCCCGCGCAATCGAAAGCCGCTGCTTTTCGCCCATACTCAACTTTACTCCGCGTTCCCCTACGACGCTGCTCAATCCACGCGGTAGTCGATCGATGAAGGGACGCGCGTTTGCCACTGCTGCTGCCTCCAGCAATTCTTCATCCGTCGCATCAGGCTTCCCGATTTGCAGGTTCTCCCGGATACTGCCGTTAAACAAAAAGCATTCCTGGGTCACCATCCCGATCTGTTGACGCAACGCTCGGATGCTGAAATCACGAATCGGGCTTCCGTCGATCATAATTTCGCCGCTATCGAGCTCGTAAAAGCGCGTGAGCAAATTGATCATCGTGGATTTTCCCGCGCCAGTTGTGCCAACGAGCGCGACGGTCTCACCTGGCCGCGCGTGAAATGAAATGTCACTTAGCGTCGGTACCTCGCCGCAATAGCTGAAATCAACGTGCCGGAACTGAATCTCGCCGCGCACTGGTTGAGCAAAAGTTTCGCCACCCTCCGGCTCGCCCGCTGAATCGAGAATTTCGAAGACCCGTTCGCCCGAGGCTCGTCCTGCCTGCACGAGTTGATTCAATTCATGCAGTTTCCCTATTGGCTCGTAGAGAAAACTCGCGAGCACAAGAAAAGCGCCAAGATCGCCTAACTGTAAAGCGCCCGATAAAATATCGCGCGCCCCCACGGCCACCACCAGCAGCACGCCGAGCGAGCCGAACAAATACATCGAAGAATGGTAAAGTGCCCATACCCGCGTGACGACGAGACTTGCGCGCCGCAACTCGTCACTCTCTTTGTTGAAGCGACGATCTTCCTCATGCTCGCGTACAAAACTTTTGATCTGACGAATGCCGGAGAGATTGTCGTGCAGAAGCGAATTCATGGCCGAGGCGGCGTGGCGGTGCAGCCGGTATCGCCGGTGCGCCGTGAGCGTATACCAAAGCGCGCCGCCGGCCAGGAACGGCACCGGCGTGAGCGCGACCAGCGTTAGTTTTGTGCTGAGATAGAACATTCCCGCCACCACCACCAAGATCTGCAATACCGCTACCGTGCCTTTCTCGATCCCATCGATCAGGACACGCTCGACCGAGCTCACGTCTTCCAGAATCCGCGTCATCAGATCGCCGGTGGCGCGATTATCGAACCAGCGTAGTGGGAGAGTCTGAATGTGTGAATACAGATCGCGACGCAGATCGAAGATTACTTTTTGCTCGAATGCGTTGTTGAGCAGGAGACGAAGATAGTCCAAGCCTCTTTGGATAAACATGGCGAAAGCCACGAGTATTAGCAGCGGCACCAAACGTTCGGCGTGGTGACCGTTGATAACGTTATCAAGAATATATTTTGTCGCCGCGGGAGGAACGACGACCATGAGCGTGCCCGCGATCGCGCAAGCCAGCGTAGCGATTGCGAGCAGTGGATAGCGTCTTAGATAAATAAAAACCCGCCAGACTGTTTTCATTTACACAAGCTCAGACACGGCTTCGACGAGTGCAAGTTGCGCGACCGTTAAGCTTTTCGACTTTACAAATTGAGCGCCGTTTCGGTAGAAATTCCTCCTGTTACAATCTGAATCCGGGGTGCAGGGCAAGAAACTTTTCTCCCGGCGTTTCTCCCCTCTTTCAGAACTGCACTCGTAGGGTCAACCGCTGAGAGAAGGAGGAAAATAGTCATGAGCTTATTGAGATTGAAAGACGTCATTTGCTGTAACCACAGATTTGATCACCGGGCTTTGCTATTTGCTGCGTTAGCGCTCGCTGGCTTCGCCTCGTTGCCGATGTCCCAGGCGGTTGTTCCGCCGCCCGACGGCGGCTATCTGGGAGGCAACACGGCGGAGGGACAGAGTGCCCTGCTGAGCCTCACCACCGGCAGCTTCAACACGGCACTTGGATTCGTCTCGCTCGAGAGCATCAGCAGCGGCAACTTCAACACGGCGACTGGCGCCGCGACGCTCCTCCTCAACACGGCAGACAACAACACGGCCACTGGTGCTGGAGCTCTTTTAGGTAATGCCACCGGGGATGGTAACACGGCTAATGGAGCGTTCGCGCTTTTTAGCAACACCGCCGAGCGGGGAACACGGCCACTGGCTTTAATGCGCTCTTGGGCAACACCACCGGCAACAACAATACTGCTAACGGTGCTAATGCGCTTCTTAGCAACAACACTGGTGACAGCAACACGGCCAACGGTGAGTCTGCACTCTTTTTCAACATCACCGGCAGCAGCAACACGGCCACCGGCGCTGATGCGCTCTTTAGCAACACCACTGGCGAAGAAAACACGGCCTATGGTGTGCAAGCGCTCTTAAGCAACACCACCGGCTCTCGCAACAGCGCCTTCGGTTCGGGCGCACTGGCCTCGAACACCACCGCCATTCAGAACACGGCCAACGGTGTTGATGCACTTGCTAGCAACATCACCGGCGACAACAACACTGCCGACGGCTTTAATGCGCTTGCTAGTAACACGGTCGGCTTCCAAAACACGGCCATCGGTGATTTTGCGCTCATTAACAACACCTCCGGCTTTCGCAACACGGCCTTGGGTCACTTTGCCGGCTCTCGTATCACCACGGCCAATGAGGTTATCTGTATTGGCACGCAGGGTGCGAACGTGAGCGACAGCTGCTTTATCGGCCACATTCGTGGGGTGACAACGGCAAACGCCAATGCGATACCAGTGCTGATCGACTCCGACGGCCAGCTGGGCACCACAAGTTCCGCCCGCCGGTTCAAGAAAGAGATTAAACCAATGGACAAAGCCAGCGAAGCACTTCTAGCGCTAAAGCCGGTGACGTTTCACTACAAAAGCGACAGCACAAACACGCCACAATATGGATTGGTTGCCGAGGAAGTAGCCAAGGTGAATCCCGACCTGATAGTGCGCGACAAGAACGGCGAGATTTACACGGTGCGCTACGATCAAGTGAACGCAATGTTGCTCAACGAGTTCCTCAAAGAGCATCGTAGGAACGAGGAACAGGAAGCGACCATTGCGCAGCTAAAGTCTACGGTTGAGAAGCAGAAGGCGACCAATGCTCAGCAGCAGAAGCGAATCGAAGCGCTGGCCGCGGGTTTAGAAAAAGTGAACGCAAAGCTCGGCGTGGGCGAGTCCGCACCGCAAATGGTCTTAAATAATCAGTAAAACTAGCGACGACTACGACCGTTTCTCCTCGCCGTACCACGGGAGTTCTTCGCGGACGTGCCGGTCGAATTCGTCTGTACCCGCCTCTGAGTCCAACGTCCGCTGTTTCGAAATCCAGCCGGAACGGTGTCGCCCCGGAGAAATCGCTGCAGAAGTTGTCGAGCGCGTCGTTCGTTTCGTCGCTCGTTCCACCATCGATTGACGCCAGAAGGATGTGGAAAGATCAAGAACCGGCGTCCATAAACGCGTATCTCCGCCAGAAAAGGCAGGTCGCGGAAGCCAAAACAACGCGCGACGTTCTTACCGAGCAGGACGATGCGTTCCACGCGCCAATCCATTAAGACGTCAGCGGCCTTAACGTTGCCTTTCGCGTGATCGAACGCGTTGTCTTTGCCGCGCTTCCCGTTGTAGTGCGTGTTCAGATGTCTCCGGCGACACGCGATCAGCTCGTCGTAACTCATTCCAGCGAGCCGCGCGATCTTCTTCCCGTTCGGGCCGGCGAGTGGCTTTCGCGGGTCGCCGCGTCGCGATGGCGCTTGGCCGACCAGCCCGATCTTGTGTGTCTCGATCTTCTTCTGTTTCATGATTCCAACAAATCACGATAGACAGCCGCCGGATTTTTGCGAATCAATCTGTTATGCGCGTCCGAAGAACCGCATCCAGCATTTCAGCCCCCGGCCTCGCGTGGTAGGGTCTTTCGTGCCTCCTGACGCGCGACTAAGAGCTCCAAGCAGATGCGCCGCGCGGGAAGGAAACACGATCCTCCCAGTTCTTTCTACGGAAACAGCGGAACGAAGTTCCGAAAAGCAGCTGAATGCCCGCGATGTTCTACTCGCGGAGCTTATAGATGCCGCGAGTCAGCATGTGTAGCCGGTAAACTGCATCACTAAATGATGCGATAATCTTTCAGTTCCTTAAAGAAGGTCGCGACCGCAGTTTTGACTACGACCACCGTGGGGATGGCAAACAACATTCCCCACAAACCCATGATGAGAGAGCCGGAGATGATCGCGATGACAACCACCAGTGGATGAACATTCACCGCGCTGCCGAGGACGAAAGGCTGAAAGACGACATCGTCCAATATGTGCACGAGCACGACCAGAATCAGCACATACAGCGCGAGATCATTTGGATTCAGACCGGGAACTAGCGGCGTCACGTCCTCCGCGATCAACGCATAACCAACACCAATCACCAGGGCGATGACCGTTCCCAGAAGCGGAATGGCATTCAGAAGTCCGGAAACCACGCCAATAGCCACGGCAATGCCCAGCGGAATCCCAAGAAGGATCAATCCGACGGTAAGGCACAGGCCAACCAGAAAACATTCCAGCAATGTACCGCGTAAATACCGACCGATGGCGTGGTCGAGTCTGTCAAGAACCGTGAGCGACAGCTCAAAATAGCGATTGGGGACGAGGCTGATAAAGAAGCGGCGTATCTGCCCGTTATCGAAACCGAGAAAAATAAAAATCAATGGCGCCAAAATCCATGCGGACAATTTGCTCTCCAGGCTCGTCCCCTGCTCTGCGGTCGGAGGTTGAGCCGCAGCAGATGCCGCTGGGGTCGTGGGCGACACTGTCCTTGTGGGAGTCTTTTCGGGAATTACATATTCCCCGGTATTTTGGTTCGCTCGAAAGTAATCAACAAACTTACTTTGAATGGGAGGTTTGCCGTTGTATCCCGCGGCATATTTCAGGAACAGATTGCGTTCTTCCGGGTTCAGGTCGAGCGCCTGATTGATCTTATCCATGAGCGGGCCGGTTTCTTTTTCGATTAACGGCGTCACCGCGTTTGATTTTCTCTCCGGCAATTTTGCGACCAGTTGCCGGTATCTTTCATTCAGTTTGTATTTCAGGCGGACCTTGAACTCGAGTTTCTGCTCTTCGTCAGGAATGTGTTTGCGAAGAGTGTTGAAAGCGAAGAACAAAACAAGACTAATGGCTGCGAAGGAACACAGGACCTGAAGCTCATGAGGCAACCAGCGGACCCGAAAGCGATCTTTCACCGGACGGAACAAGAAGGCCAATAAAGCGCCGACTATGATCGGTAAAATGAGGATTCGTAATTTCCAGATCAGGAACCCTCCCAAAATCAAAGCCAGCGTCGCGAATGTGAGATAAAAGACCTTGCGCCGAACCTTGCGTTCTCGCTCCTGTTCTTCGAAATTCTGACCGTTGCTCATTCCAAGCCGGCCGCGTCCGCAGGAGTTCTCATCTGCACCAATTCATTGGTGGCGCGAAGGCGATCGGCGATCATCGTCGCAAGGGAACGGTAAATTTGGCACGCCGTTCGTGCGTGCCGACGCCTCAGTCCGGTAAGGTCGTTGCGATAAAGCGCGAGGGTCCGCGTCGGTTCCAAGGCCCTCGCATTGGCCGAACGCGGCGTGTCATCCAGCAACGCCATCTCACCAAAAAACGCGCCTCTTTCCAAAACAGCCAGACGCGTCGTGCTGGCCTCGCGACAAATTTCTATCGCAACTTTACCATCCAAGATGAGAAACATCGCCGCTCCTGGTTGTCCTTCCTCAAAAATCCATTCGTTAGTGTCATAAGTGCGCTCGAACATGATGTCGGAGGCGGTCTTGAGCTGCCGCTTGGAGAGTCGGTCAAAGAATGGCACGGTTTTCAGGAATTGAATGCGATCCAATTCGGAGCTTGAACGTTTCCAGCGTCCCAGCGTTTCCCACAACAACTTATCCGCGGCGAATTTTCGAGCCGACATGCGTACTAGTTCGTTGAAGCGACTTCGGCCAGCCCCAATTGGCAACCTCCCATCCTGATAACGCGCTCATGGTAGCGGGGGTCGATCCGCCATTTCAATCGAAAAAGATCGGAGCGAATACTCTGGCTCCTAATTGCCGAATCATTCGTATAATTCCAGATATGTAGCATTTTGTGCTCCCCTTGCGCGGGGCGGAACCAAACCGCAAGATGCAGCCTATTTATTGAGGGCAGGAACTGCTAGTTGCGCACCGAGGTCGATACGGCTAGAAAAAAAGTCACATATGAGCAAAGAAGTAATCAACACGGATAAGGCGCCCAACTCGCCGATTTACAGTCAGGCCAGCAAGGCGGCTGGGTTAATATTCGTTGCCGGCCAGGGGCCATTTGATCCTGTCACCGGCGAGATATGTGGCGAGACAATTCAGGAACAAACAAGACAATGTCTTACTAATGTTTCGTCGATTCTCTTTGCAGCAGGCAGTTCAATTTCAAAGGTGGGTGAGCGCGACTTTTATTTTGGCTGAAGAGTCAGATTTTCCGGGAATGAATGAAGAGTGGAGCAACTGGTTTCGTGTAGATCCTCCTGCACGACAAGGTGCCAAGCTACCGATCCGTCCAAAGGGAATGAAAGTTTCAGTCGCCGCAATCGCCGAAGCCTAACTCGAAATGATCCAATCTTCCGCTCGTTTCCGACAGCACATCATGCTTTGGCCAATGGTCGCCGATCTTGTCCTCGTGCCAGTCTCCGATGTCCACCGACAAGTCTGAACAGCGAGATGAGTTGCTCAGCACGGTACGCGATGCCTTGCGGCGAGCGGAGCTTTATTGCGCGAGGACCCGTCGCTGGGATACGCGTTTGTTGATCATCAGCATCCTCTGCGGAGCAGTCGCGACTGTTCTTGCCGGTGGCACGGTTATCGGAGGCAGACCCGCACTGGACGCTGTCGGCGGCTGGCGGATTCTGTGTTCGATTGTTGCGGTCTTTACCGCCTCAGGCACCGTTGCTGGCGCTCTTCACAAAAGTTTTCAGATTACCACTCGTCTTTCGAGCGCCGAGAAGTGCGTTGCACGACTTAGAGCACTCGATGTCGCCATTGCCGCTAGCGACCTACCGACTGCCAACGCATTGGAAACATTTCAGCGCATCTCAGAAGAGCACGCTGCTTGTTTAGCGTGACATGAAATGAACCGCGGTGCGGCTTACGGGCCGCGGGCGGCCAACTGGATCTTCACCTCTTTCGCGTTAGGCAACAATGCGTGCCTGGGGGGCGCGATGCTTGTCGTTACTTCACCTCAGGAAATCATGCGCGTTACGAAGATAGAGAACAAGATCGTAGCCGCGCCCGCTCGAAAAGGGTTTTCCGTTGATTTTGAATCCACAGTCGAACGCGAAACTCAGGACGCGCTCGTCTGCCCGGGTCGTCGCGAAAATGTTCTCGTTCTTCGCGAAAGGAAGTAACTCCCCCACAATGCGAGTCGAGAGTCGTCGACCCTGGTACGCTTTAGCCACAACGACCCAACCCAACTCAACGGGGTATTCGTCCGCTGAAACGGTCGCTCGCGCATCGGCGAACACCTTGTTCCGGTACTCTGGCCTGGGGTGTTTCAATGCTCCTGCTCCGACGAGTTGATCATCTGATGTATGTAGGAACAACAGGCGAGAGGCGCTGTGGATCCGTTCCGTCAGGCCTTCTGGACTAACTGCACCGCCTTCGATCACAAGCCTCTCGAAGTCGGCTAATGCCTGCGCTGTGCAATCCGAGGGCAAGAATATTGACGAAGTTAGCATCGCAGCGCGGGTTACTTCGCCTTCAAATACAGATGCGCGCGGACGCTTATCTTGGAGCCGCGAATGAGCGAAATCGCAGGCTGCGTCCACTTCCATTCCACTCGTCGTATGACGCACCGGCTGTAATCTGAAATTTGTCGTTGCCGACGGTGCCGGTGATATACGTCTCCCACATATCGCCGCCGCCCTTCCCACTCCATCGTCCATATAAAAAGCCGATTTGCCCGCCGTAATAGACCGGATTCGCCGATGAGCTCAGCATCTCGTCGGGTGAATCGCTCGCGTCTGCTCCAAGGTCCTTGCCATCCGTACGATGGACCCGGCCAGTACTCGGCCTTTGAGCCGGTGGTTGCGCACTGCTCAGGAACGCAGCCGGCAAGAAATCCGCCGACGTGAATCCTAACTGAACCCACGAGCTCGCGAAGCCGTAGCTGGGATCCATGATCCCGTCACTCAAATTGGCGCTGTCCAACCAAAGCGGCACCGAGCCGTTATGAAGCAGAAGTGAACTGTCCGCAGCACCCATAATCTTCGGTCGATAAAGATTCAGCGACAAAGGGGCAGTTGATGCGCCAGGTGACCGCGATTGTTCTCTCTTAATCGAATGATGTGTCTGTTGCGCAACAGCCGGCAACAACGCGCCGATCAAACCCAGCCCGACGCAAAGCGCGCGCTTAAGCATGGCACAATTCACATCCAAATGACCGGAAACGCCAGTAAAATTTTCCGGCGCGTCAAGACTTCAACGATTCTTTGAAATATTCGACCGTAGTCTTAATCCCTTCTTCGAAATCCACGCGTGGTTCCCAATCGAGGACTTCCTTTGCGCGGGCAATATCCGGTTGGCGCACTCTCGGGTCATCGATGGGCAACGGCTTGTATTCGATTGCCGATTTCGTTCCGGTGATGCGAATGATCTCGTCGGCAAATTGCTTGATCGTCATCTCGCGCGGATTACCGAGGTTGACCGGCTCGTGGAAATCGCTAATCGCCAGCTTGAAAATTCCGTCGATCAAATCGGAGACGTAACAGAACGAACGCGTTTGTGAGCCGTCGCCAAAAACAGTCAGTAGCTGGCCATTCAGTGCCTGTCCAATAAACGCCGGGACCACGCGTCCATCACGCAATCGCATTCGCGGCCCATATGTGTTGAATATACGCACGATCCTCGTGTCCACGCGATGGTAACGATGATATGCCATCGTCATTGCCTCTGCGTAACGTTTGGCCTCATCGTACACACCGCGTGGCCCGATTGGGTTCACATTGCCCCAGTAATCCTCCTTTTGGGGATGCTCGAGGGGATCGCCGTACACCTCCGATGTTGAGGCAAGAATGAACGTGGCCTTTTTGTCCTTGGCCAGACCCAGCGTGTTGTGCGTGCCAAGCGCGCCTACTTTCAATGTAGGAATCGGGAGTTCCAGATAATCGATGGGACTGGCCGGGGAAGCGAAGTGGAAAACGTAGTCGATTTTCTCTTCCGGCAGGAAAATGAAATTCGAAACATTATGTTTGATGAACTGGAAATTCTTATTGCCAGCCAGATGCCCGATGTTCGCTGTGTTGCCGGTGATCAAATTGTCAATGGCGATGACCCGGTGACCTTCCTCCAGTAGTCGATCGCTCAAATGCGATCCCAGGAAACCGGCGGCGCCGGTTACGACGGAAACGGGCTGGGAACGTTTTTCTGCCATAGCGCGCTTTATCTAATGTCGGCGGCGCAAGTTTACCAGTAGGAAGTCAGGGAAAATGACGGATCGCTTCGCTAGATTAAACCGTTAAATCGGTTGCAGCGTTGAAGCGAAGGGAACCGTCATTCAAGTTTCGTCATTCCTTCGTCGTTCGGCATTTGGATTGATTAGCTTTCGACTCAAAATCTGAAATCTTATCAAACTCATGCGCATTCTTTCAGGTATTCAGCCCAGCGGTGTTTTGCACATCGGCAATTACTTTGGAATGATTAAGCCGGCAATCGCACTTCAAACCGAAGGCGAAGCGCTCTACTTCATTGCCGACTAGCACGCGCTCACCAGTCTGCGCAATCCGGAAGCATTGCGTGAGAACTGCCGCCGCGTCGCGCTCGATTTTCTGGCCTGCGGACTCGATCCCGAGCGCGCCACGCTTTTTCAGCATTCGGACGTTCCGCAAGTTACCGAACTGGCCTGGATTCTATCGACAGTGGCGCCGATGGGTTTGCTGGAACGCGCCCATTCTTACAAAGACAAACTCGCTCGCGGGTTGTCCCCCACCGTCGGGCTGTTCAGTTATCCCATACTCATGGCTGCGGACATTTTGATCTACGACAGCGACGTTGTGCCAGTCGGCAAAGACCAAAAACAGCACATCGAAATGACACGCGATCTTGCCGTGAAAATGAACGAAACCTTCGGACAATCGGAGCCGGACGGGCGGATCTTCAAATTGCCGGAAGCGCGCATCCAACCTGCGACAGAAACGGTGCCCGGGATCGACGGCCAGAAAATGAGCAAGAGCTACGGCAACAACATCGACATCTTCGGCGACGAAAAAGAAATACGAAGACGCGTCATGAGCATCGTGACCGATTCCACACCTGTAGAGGCCCCAAAAGACCCAGCCCAGTCCACCATCTTCAAGCTCTATTCGCTGGTCGCATCCAAGGATGAGATTACCGCCATGCGCGAGCAATTCCTAAAAGGCGGAACCGGTTATGGTGATTTCAAGAAGCAGCTCTTCGCGAAGCTTTGGGAATATTTCGCGCCCATGCGCAAACGCCGTGAAGAAATTCTGGCTGATAAATCGTACATCGACAACGTGCTCGCGCGGGGAGCAAAGCGCGCGAACGAGATCGCGGATCAAGTTATGAACCGTGTCCGCCAGGCGGTGGGACTGCGCTAGTGGCTGTGCTTCGACGACGTTCCCCTCTTCGCGCGCACCTCGATCTGCTTGGTTTCGGCCTCGGCTGCTTTTAGATCCTTGGCCTTTGTCACGTACGTCAGGATCGAATTCCAGAATCCTGAGCCACCGCTGGCCAAAAGACCAAGAGCTAACGTTCCAGTCCAGTCATGCGGAATGCCTACGCCTTTCGGAATCGCCGCGCTAGCCAGCCAAGCAGTGATTATACCGGCAATTACGGCAAGCACCTGAAGGGTGGCCTTCCTCCAACCTTCTTCGGCCGGTTTTCGTCGTTGCTGATTGAGCCAGGGAACGAGTCCCTTAATAATATCGACGAGTCGCTCCGAGGCGATGCTTAGGGCGATAAGCAATGATATGATGGTCGTTAGTTTGGTCGTGTCCATAAGACAATTTTCTGTGCCCGGATTGAGCCTTTCTTGTCAATTGAGAAATGACCACGAGGCTTGTGTTAAGTGGCGACCATTCGAGTTCACGTCATTCCAAACGCGAAGATCGATAACGTAGTGGGAATGGCGACGCGATCAAGATCAAGCTGCGGGCGCCAGCTGTAGAAGGAAAAGCAAACGCGGCCCTGCGCAGGTTTTTGGCAGAAAAATTGAGCATTCCTCAGCGCGCGATCGCCCTGGAACGCGGCGAGAGATCGCGTGACAAGCTGATTCGCATCGATGGTCTGAGCCAAGCCGACGCTTTTCGAGGTTTGCTTAAGTCCAGCCTAAACAGGTCGACGGCTATTCGATAATGATTGGTCCACCCGGCCAGTTAATTCGCCGGCTGCATTGCAGCTTCCTGATAGACCAGATCGACGATCGTTTTTTGAGTGTTTGGCGGAAGGCGCTTCAACAGATAACCAACGTATGCTTGCAGCCGGGTTCGGTAGCCACGCCACATTCCGAGAAGGGCGATCAACCAGAAGAATAGTGTTGCCAAAGCAATCGTAATTAAGAAACGAGGAGAGTTCTTCGCAAAGCCATAATAGGTAAGGAAGCCTTCGTCGGTGGTGGAGAAATATTCTCGAATCGCTTCTGTGACACGCACAATTGCCGAAAAGAGAAATGTCGCCAGTACGAGGTGCTTATCGGCCCGCTGCCCAATCCAGCGACCAAGAAAATAGGTCACCGGGCACGTAAGCAAAAGATGACCGAGCCCTACGGCAGCGGCGAGTGAAGTTCCACTTGGGGCTTTAATCGCGACCGCCGCCGAACGCCCGAGCAGAGCGGCAAATTCAAGGGTTACGAATAGAATGATGGCTGAATAGATCGTGAGCAGCGCCCAGTGCAGTTTGTAACCTTCGCGGTCGACAATTCCTGTCGGTGTTAAGGAAAAGCCGCTCTGCTTCTTGTCTTTTTCCAGAGTCTTGTGCACATAAGTAATGGAACCCAAAACCAGAACGGAAATCGATTTGGCGACCTCCTCGGAAGTACCAGCGAGTCTCAGCGCAGCAAAAACAACGATTGCGGCAGTGCAGACAACAGCGAGAGCTTTGATCAACGTTTTCATCGCAGAAATCGAATCGACGGCTATTCCGTAGCGATTCTGTCCGCCCACTCCACCAATGATACGAAAATTTTTGGATTGCCGAATTTTGCGCCGTATTCAGTTAGATCTGCCTCGGTGACCCCTGTCGCGCGAGAGCATGCGCCGCATGCGTAGATTGGTATTTTCTTCGCCACAATCTTGCTCAGAGCTTCAGACAACGGCGCCCAGCCAACTGCGTTAGCGACTGATTTCCGCATGAGAGGCACTGCTTCGCCCAGTAGAAAGATTTGAACTTCGTGGCCCGCTTCAGCAAGCGCATCGCCGTGAAGAAATGGAAATGCGGCTTTCGTCGGGTCGTCTGATCCCCATGCATTTTTGATCATGATTTTTAGTTTCGCGTTGCTTGCTCCAGCAGTCGCAGGCACTGCAGCGGCAACAAGCGGAAGCGCAGCAAGCTTCTTTAAGAATGATCGCCGGATCACGCGTGGCGATTTAATCAAAAACAGACTGCATCCGTCAATCTGTTTCGGACAATCTCAGCGTGCCCGCGTTTGGCGAGCCGGTTTGGTTTGCTCCTGAGGCTTCGTTTGAGTGGTTGCAGCGCTGTCGCGGTAAAACAAAACGCCGTGCGCTCTCAAATTGCTGATCAGGGCATGTAGATCGTTGGCCAACTGCTGGTTGTTCAGGAGAGTCGCCACCAAACCTTTGCCTTGTGTGGCGCTGCGAAGCACCTTGCGCGTGTCAGCGATGGCGTTCTGCAAATTATCAGCTGCTTCTTTCGCGGAAGTCATTGTGGAACCCGCCTGTTCGATGACTCCATCCAATTTCTTCGAGGATTGTGCCAGCGCACCAGTAGCCTGGTTTAACTGCTCCATGCTCGCCTTCAGGTTTTGCATGTTCTGCGAGGAAAGCGTTTCCTGATTCAACTTCTGCACTGTCCCTCGAAGATCGCCTAGGAGCGCGCCTCCCTCTCGGGTGATGTCGTCGATGCCGGTCTCGCGCGCGCCGCTGATGTGGGTATTTGGGGCCAGAAAAGCCTTAGGCTGCCCGGGCGGCATCACCACGTTTACGAAACGATCGCCCAGTAAACCGGAACTTCCGACGGAGAATTTGCTCCCTTCAGGAACCTTAATGTAATCATAAATCTTCAGCGGTACATCCACACCCTGGCCTTCGCGGACCATTCGCGGACCACCCGAGACTTTTCCAATCTTGGCACCCGCCAGCAAAACATCGGAACCCTTTAACAGCCCGCTTGCGTCAGTGAAGCGAACGGTGAGAGGGTAATAGTTTTTGAAGCCTTCCCCTAGCCGACCGAATTGTACGACTAACGCGCCTAACATCGCCAATCCGACGAAAACAAATGCGCCAACTTTAAATTCCAGACCTCGTTCGTGCCGATTCATTGAACATTAATTGTCGATCTTGCCGTTGATTTTCGCAAGGTAGGGGGCGGTTCACGCAAACCGGATCATCGCAGACGTTAACATGCGACGCTGCGAGCGGTTGCCGTCAATCCGGGAAAGCTTTGGAGTCAATCTCCTCCGCCGTCAGAGCGCCCGAGCAGGAAATCCTGCAAAATCGGATCGCGCGCCTGCTGAAGCTGGGTGGGCGTACCGTAGAAGTAGATCCGACCTTCGTGCAAGTAGGCAATGTGATTCGCGACGTCGAATGCGCTTTTCATGTCGTGCGTGACCACTACGCTCGTCACTCCCAGCCGTTGCTGTAATCTACGAATCAGGCGATTGATGCTGTCCGCGACCACGGGGTCGAGACCCGATGTGGGCTCATCGTACAACACACACGAGGGCCGGCGGATGATGGAGCGCGCGAGACCAACACGCTTCTTCATTCCACCGCTCAAACTTTCCGGCATCTTATCCTGCTGCCCCTCCATCTCAATGACCTCGAGCATTTCCTCCACTTTCGCATGCAGGACCTTTGGATCCCGTTCACCCGCCTCACGCAATGGAAAGGCGATGTTTTCCTCCACGGTCATCGAATCAAAAAGCGCGCCGCTTTGGAACAGTATGCCGACCTTTTTGCGAATCTCCCCGAGCTGGCGCTCATTCATTCCGATGATGTTTTGACCATCAATCCAAATTTCTCCCGCGTCCGGCGTCATCAATCCCACGAGATGTTTAAGCAAAACGCTCTTGCCGCCGCCGCTTCGTCCAATAATCGCGAGTGTCTCACCAGTTGCGACCTCAAGATCAACACCGTGCAAAATTTCCTGCTGCCCAATCCTTTTAGCCAATGATCGGACGGCGATCATTGGCGACGAATTACCGGTGACCAGATGAGGTTTAGTGGACGGCTTCGGAGTTGGCGGCGCTTCGATCATCGCAACTCTCAACTCTCAACTCTCAACTCCCAACGCTCAACTCCGAACGCTTTCGGGCTCAACTGCCACACGGCCTTTACTGATATCCCGCCGGATAAATGATGTTGAGCAACATCGTTAGGAAGAAATTGCAAATCAGTACCGCGAGCGAGGAGTTCACTACCGCTTCAGTCGTCGCACGCCCAACACCGACAGCGCCTTCCCGCGCGCTCAGCCCTTTTTGGCAACTGATGAATACAATTAGAATCCCAAAACAAAATGCTTTCGACAGGCCCATGATAATATCACGACTACGCGTCCACTTCACCATGTTCGCCATGTAGTAGGTGCCGTTGATCTCGAGCAGAAAAATCGCGATGAAATAGCCCGCAGCGATGCCGACTGCGATACATTCGGCTACCAGCAGCGGCATGGATATCATCATGGCGAGTGCGCGCGGCACGACCAGATAATCAGTCGGATAAACCGCGAGCGCGCGAAGGGCATCGATCTGCTCGGTGACTTTCATTGTGCCGATTTCAGCCGACATGGCCGCGCCAACGCGGCCCGCCACCATCAATGCTGTGAGCA
>JBKPLX010000229.1:0-16685 GCA_046731855.1 Verrucomicrobiota bacterium
TGATCGACTAAGGTTGGTCGGGAAATTTTGAGCGGGGCGAGATTGTCTCGCCGGTAGGAAGCATTACCAGTAAAGTTGTCGGGAACTAAATCTGGTAACGCCCGATGCGCGTCATCGTCGCCCGCTCAAATTCTTTTATTACAGCTGAAAAAGGCAACGCACGGCGCCAAGAGCGTACTCTACTAATTAGATTCGTATTACATTGCCGCTCCGGCTGGGCGTTACTTTTCAGTTGTCACTTCATTCTACGGAAACGGTGGAACGAAGTTCCAAGCTCACGACGTGCGATGGCTCGAGCATCGTTGCTCTCTTTCCTACGCTTCATACGCTTTTCAAGTCCCGCGCTCCTAAGTAGGCAAGGCGCGCAGAGTGAATCCGAAGAACATTTTAACCGAACTGAAGCGGCGCAACGCATATCACTGATTTTCATGAGCTAAGCGACGCGGAAAAACTCCGTGGCCTGACTTAACGCATTCGCGGCGCGCCTATCATCATCGCTTCGCTAGAAAATAGCCGAGCAAAAGGGTCCATCCAGGTATCTGGCAGACGAATATAAGCGCTATCAGTCTCAGCAATTCCTCGAGAGTTAAATCCATTTGCTCACGCGTTAATTGAATTCCCAGAATCCGCCTCATCCGAACTGAATCTGATTTGTCTGGCCACGTAATAACAACGCAAAGCCTTTCGATTTTGTTCCGAAAAAGATTCCGCACGCGCGTTAAATCAAAAAAATACCCAGTTCGCTTTAGGGTTTGTGCCTAGGCGCAGTGCGGGTCAGCAATCCAGAATGTTTGTCCGCCGGAATCGCAGTGAGACAATTTAAGTTCGCGTGAAATAAGACCTGCTTTGTTAGGTTACATCTTTGTCAAAGATCGCGCAGAAGCCGTTTATGGCCAACCTGCCACCCGTTCCGTTTAGCGAATAGAGCAATTGCAGTCTCTCGGCGTTTACCATTCCGTGGCCAAACGCAAGTGAGTTCGGGTTCATATACGGAGCAATGCTTGGCCCTCTTTAATTCCTGCTTGAAAGCAGAGTCTGTATCAACGGTCGGCCAACCTTTTTCTGGCTCTGATGCGATTTCATAAACATGGCCGGGGAATCGAGGGACCCATTTCAATCTGAACCGGATCAGCTCGGTGAAAGTTCAATTCTTGGCCGTCCGGAGACGCGTCGACGATTTATCAAGCAAGTGGCCGGAACGAGCGCCGCGATTGCGATCGGGCCAAATGTTCTGACCTCCACCTCAGCAGGTCAGCCCATGTCAAGCGGTACAACTGTAGCCGCAAGCGAATCAGTTAAAGTTAATCTAAGCATTAACGGCAAGAAGTACGCGCTCGACGTGGATTCGCGTGTGACGTTGCTCGATGCTTTGCGGGAGCGGTTGCAGCTCATCGGTTCGAAAAAGGGATGCGATCACGGCCAATGCGGCGCCTGCACCGTGCTGGTAAACAGAAGACGCATCAATTCCTGTCTGACGCTCGCGGTAATGCACGAAGGCGATGAGATCACAACCATCGAAGGACTGGCCAATGGCGATGAACTGCATCCCATGCAAACTGCATTCATCGAGCACGACGGATTTCAATGCGGCTATTGCACGCCCGGCCAAATTTGCTCGGCAGTTGCGTGCGTAAAAGAAGGACACGCCAATAGCGACGACGAAATTCGCGAATGGATGAGCGGCAACATCTGCCGGTGCGGCGCGTATCCAAACATTCTGGCAGCGATCAAACAAGCAAAAACGAAAACCCGCACATGAATCCCTTCACATACTCACGCGCAGCGGACGCCGGTCAGGCTGTCACGGCCATTTCCGGCAAGCCGCACGGCAAATTTCTGGGTGGTGGAACAAATTTGATCGACCTGATGAAGATGGGCGTGGAGACGCCTAATGAGTTGGTCGATATCAATCGCTTGCCACTCGCACAGATCGAGGAGCTATCAGACAACCGTGTGCGCATCGGCGCGCTGGCGCGTAATTCCGATGTCGCAGAACACGACTTGATCAAATCGCACTACCCGGTTTTGAGCCAGGCGTTGCTTTCCGGAGCGAGCCCGCAGTTGCGCAACATGGCAACTGTGGGCGGCAATCTTTTGCAAAGGACGCGTTGTTATTACTTTTACGATCCTGCGTTTCCGGCATGCAATAAACGCAAACCCGGCAGCGGCTGCGGCGCATTCGAGGGCTACAACCGGATCCACGCGATTCTCGGCCAGAGCGAGCAGTGCATCGCGAGCAACCCCAGTGACATGTGTGTCGCGCTCGCTGCGCTCGACGCAGTCGTGAAAGTACGCGGCAAAAACAGCGAACGAGAGATTATGTTCGGTGACTTTCATCGTCTGCCGGGCAACACACCTGAGCGGGACACAAATCTCGCACCCGATGAATTGATCGTTGCGGTTGATCTCCCGGCGATGCCCTTTGCGGCCAGGTCGCATTATCTGAAAGTGCGCGACCGCGCCGGATACGCATTTGCGCTGGTCAGCGTTGCTGCGGCTCTGGAGCTTGGGTCAAATAAGAAAATCAAAGATGCACGCCTGGCGCTTGGAGGGGTTGCCCACAAACCGTGGCGTGCAAATGCAGCGGAAAAGGAGCTGCTCGGCCAAGACGCAAACGAGAAAACTTTCCGTGCTGCTGCGGAAGCCGAGTTGGCCGCAGCAAAAGGGTATAAATATAACTCGTATAAGATCGAGTTGGCCAAACGAAGCATTGTTCGCGCTTTGAACACTATTGCGGAGATGACGTCATGAGCACGACACTTATTGGTCAGCCACTTACGCGTCTCGATGGCAGACTCAAAGTCACTGGCACGGCGACTTACGCAGCGGAATTTCAACGACCGAAGCTCGCGTACGGCGTGCTAATTCAGAGCACGATTGCGAATGGGAGCGTCGTAAGCATCGACCTTTCGGCTGCGAAATCCGCGCCGGGTGTCATCGGCATTCTTACACAGGAAAATGCACCCCGATTCAAACCGTATCCGGATGACCTGACGAAAAATGGCGCGCCGGGCGAATCGCGGGTGCCATTGCAGGATGACAATGTCTACTGGGTCGGGCAACATCTGGGCGTCGTCGTTGCAGAAACTTTCGAGCAGGCGACACATGCCGCGTCATTGGTGCGTGTCCAATACGAATCGAAACCGCCTCTCGTTAGCCTGGCGGATGCGAATCCGGTCCAGCCCGAGAAATTCATTGCCCGCGAAAGGCTCCAGGCGAAACGCGGGGATGTGAATGGCGCGTTGGCAGCTGCTGCGCACAAGATTGACGTCCTTTATTCGACGCCGATCGAAAACCACAATCCCATCGAGACCACTTCGACCATCGCCGAATGGGAAGCGCCGGACCGATTGCTCATTCACGAATCGACCCGCGGCATCAAACAGTTGCAAAAGATCGTCGCAACCGCGTTCGGGTTACCGCGCGAAAATGTGCGCATCGTTTGCAAATTCATCGGAGGCGCGTTTGGTTCGAAAGGGTTTCAATGGAGCCATACTTTGCTCGCAGCGGCAGCGGCGCAACTTCTTCAGCGGCCGGTGAGGATCACCTTCACGCGGCCACAAATGTTTGATTCTGCCGGTCAGCGCGCGTACACGGAACAACGCTTCTCGTTAGGCACAGACATAACCGGGAAGCTCGTCGCGCTGCGTCACGCCACAATCACACATTGCTCGCCGGTTTCCGAATTTACTGAGCCATGCGGAAATATGTCGCGAATGCTGTATTCGTGTCCAAATGTCGAGGTCTCACACAACCTCGTTAGGCTGAATCTTACCACGCCATGCCCAATGCGCGCACCCGGGGAAGCGCCTGGCGTCTTTGCACTGGAGTGCGCCCTCGACGAGCTCGCCCAGTTAGCCGACATCGATCCCGTCGAGTTCCGGCTGCACAACTACGCCGAGTTTAACGAATACGAAAATAAACCGTGGTCGAATAAGAAGCTGCGCGAATGCTACCAGCGGGGAGCGGAAAAATTCGGCTGGTCAAAGCGAAGTAGAAAAGCGGGAGCGACACGTGCGGCCGATGGGTCGCAGATCGGTTTCGGAATGGCCACAGCAATTTATCCCGCCGGCCAGCAAAAGGCAGGTGCGACAGCAATTCTGAACAAAGATGGAACGGTGACCGTGCGCAGCGCGACACACGAGATCGGCACGGGAACGTACACGGCAATGTCGCAGTTCGCGGCGGATACGCTGGGAATTCCCATCGAGAAGGTTCGCTTCGAACTTGGCGACTCGCAATTCCCAGACGCGCCGAATAACGGCGGCTCCTGGCTTACGTCGAGCGTTGCGCCGGCAGTGATGGGCGCCTGCCGCGAGTTAAAAAAGAAAGTTGCCGAGGCTGGAGGAACCTGGCCTAACGATCCGGCACAGCTGGCTAATCTGTTTGCACGCTCAAGGCAGGAACAAATTCAGGCAGAATTCAATTCAGAACCCAACAGAGAGGAGCGCGAAAAGTTTTCCTTCTTTTCATACGGAGCGCTTTTCGTCGAAGTGCACGTTGATCCGCTTGGACAGGTACGGGTGAAGCGCGCTGTGGGGGTTTACGACATGGGACGAATGATCAATCCACGCCTGGCGCGCAGTCAGATCTTGGGAGGAATGCTGTTTGGTTTCAGCATGGCTCTGATGGAGGGGACGATTCCTGATGAGAAGACCGGTCGGATCGTCAATCCCAATCTGGCGGACTACCACGTGGCGGTGCACGCCGACACCCCGGAATTCGACATCGATTTCATCAACGAACCTGATCCCCACATGCCCGATCTCGGCGCGCGCGGTATTGGTGAAATCGGGATCGTGGGCGCGCCGGCTGCGATCGCTAACGCAGTTTTTAACGCAACTGGAAAGCGCGTGCGCGATCTGCCGATCACACCGGACAAGTTGATTTAATCGACAACGCCACTCGTTAGGCGACGCCGTGTTTGAATTGCTCGGGCCGAATCGGCAGTCGTCTAATCCGTGTTCCAGTTGCTGCAAAAACCGCGTTCGCGATCGCGGGAACAATCGGCGGCACCGGTGGCTCGCCCATTCCGAAAGGTTGCGGCGCATCCGAATCAATAATGTGTATTTCCATTGCCGGAGTATCGCGCATCCGTGCAACGCCAAAATCAGCGAAACTGCTTTGTTGTGCCGTGCCGCCATGGAAGGTGATTTCACCTTTTAGCGCCGACGAAATACCCCAAATGATTCCACCTTCCATTTGTTGCTCAACGCCGACCGGATTAACAACGAGGCCGCAATCAACCACACCCACTACCCGGTCGACGCGGACGTTATTTTCGTGATCGACCGAGACATCCACAACATAGGCGATGTAAGTGCGCCCGAAGTAGGCGTTGCATGCGACTCCGCGACCGCGGCGTTGGTTAATTGAAGCCCCGTTCCAGCCAGATTTATCTCGAACAGTTTCAAGGACTCGACGTAACCTCCGACGATCGACAGTGGTGGAGCCGGCCTTAATCACGTCGGCGCCTTTCAACATTTCCAAACGAAACGCGAGCGGGTCTGTGCCCCGCACGTGTGCTATTTCGTCCATGAAACATTCGCGGGCAAACACGCTTGATGGCGCAAAGACTGATCGCCACGGGCCATGTCTTACTGGAAGATCGACCGCAACGTAGGCCGTTTGGATGCCTGGAAATGCATACGGAACATCATAGCACCCCCACGACCAGTCCTGATACCACGCGGCGTCGCGCATTTCTTTTGGATCGAGCGGCGAAATATTATGAAACGATCCCGCTTTGGTGTGTTTCCACGCGAGAGGTGTTCCTTGGGCGTCAAATCCAGCGGAGAGATAATGGACGGATGCCGCCTGAAAATGTCCCTGCTTCATGTCGTCAGCGCGCGACCAGAGAAGTTGGATAGGAGCTTTGGCGGCGCGCGAAATCTCCGCTGCCTCAACTCCATAATCGACTCCAAGGCGTCGGCCAAATCCACCACCAATCAGAGTGATGTTCACATCCACATCGGCAGGTGCGATACCTAGCAGTTGAGCAACTTGTTTTTGTAATCGTTCAGGCGCCTGTGTAGGAACCCAAATTGTGCAACGATTCTCTCGAACGTCTGCCACGCAATTCATGGTTTCGACCGGCGCGTGGGCGTAGAAGGGATAATAATAAGTCGCATCGATTGTTCTTGTAAGCGGGCCTGTTCCAGGCGGAGGTTCCTCCTTGCGGGTAACAAATCCCGTTTCCCGTGACGCGGTTTCGAGCTTTCTCCAATGGGCGTCCGAATCGAAAGCGTCTTTTGGCGGTTCACTCCATTCCACCGCGAGCGCGCTCCGGCCTTTGATCGCCGCCCAGGTAGAATTGGCGACGACAGCGATTCCACGCGGCAATTGGATCACCGCCCTCACACCGCTGACAGCCCGGGCCTTATTTTCCTGAAGGCTCTTCACTTTCGCGCCTGAGAACGGCGGCCGCTCGAGCGACGCGTACAACATTCCCGGAACCTTGATATCAATCCCATAGCGCGCTTTGCCAGAGACAATATCGGGTCCATCGATCCGCGCGATACGGTGACCTACGATTTTGAAATCCCTTGCATTCTTCAACGGCGGATTCTCCGGCAATTGCACTTTAGCTGCCTCCGCGACTAACGAACCGTACTCGAGGCGCCGTCCACTCGCGACGTGCTCAATTGCACCGTCTACTGCTTTGCAGCCGTCGCGATCGACTTTCCACCGTGCCGCCGCGGCGGTAATTAGCATCTCGCGCGCGGCAGCTCCCGCCTGCCGCAACGGTTTCCAACTGCTCGCCATGCTGTCGCTTCCGCCGGTTCCGAGATCGGAATCAGCTGACGGTTTTGCCTGCAGTAATTTGATCTGCGTCCACTCGGCTCCGAGTTCCTCCGCCAAAATCATGGCCAAAGATGTGCGAACGCCCTGCCCCATCTCGCATTTACCAATTGTCACAACGATAGTGCCATCGGAATTGATGCAGACCCATCCGTTCGGTTTAAATGAGCCTACGGCGCTCGCGTCGCTCGCCTGAAGCAAACGCCGTCCGTCAAAACCGATGATGAGCGATGCGCCGCTAAGGGCAGCTGTTTTCAAAAACGTGCGACGCGAAGTGATCATGGTTTCTTCGTGCGCATTTCATTCGCTGCACGTCGTATCGCTTTGCGCATTCGGGGATATGTGCCACAGCGACAAACTGAGTCGGACATTACATTGTCGATCAGTTCATCGCTCGGATCGGGATGTTGCTGCAACAACCCACACGCAGTCATGATCATTCCTGCCTGACAATATCCGCATTGCGCGACCTCCTCTTGAAGCCACGCGCGCTGACACGGGTGACTTAGGTCCGGCGACAATCCTTCAATCGTGACAAAACTGCGAGACGATGCCGCCGAAGCCGGAACCTGACAGGCGCGCACTGCTTTTCCATTTTCCAGCACCGTGCATGCACCGCAAACGCCAACTCCGCAGCCAAATTTCGTACCACTTAATCCGAGATTATCACGGATGAGCCAAAGCAATGGAGTATCGTCGTCAGCTTCGACAACATGCCTGGTCCCATTAACCGTGAAGTCGATCTTGCTCACGACAACGATGGTGACTCCGACTTTGGTTTAAGACACGAACACAGACGAGCGTGTTCAAACTTGGCCGTGACGTTTAACAGGCAAATCGATTAGACAGATCACACCAGACAAATTGATAAGAAACTTCCGGGAATGGTAAGGCGCGAGCCGGGGCGCGCCAAAACAGGATGGCCGCACCCTCGCACCCTGATTGATCACGCCGTTTAGCTTGTGAAATCTGCGCGCGATTCGGGACCACAAACATTAACGTCCGCCGAAAAATTTCCGGAATGATTTGAACAAACGCCCGGGGAAAGTTGCTGCTTTTCCTGGCAAACCCTGGAACTGCTGCGCAAACGGCCACTGCTCGCCGCCATGAACCTGGCAAGCGCCTGTTGGCACTTTATCAACGGGCAAATCGATGTCGTACGCTGTCCCGGCGGACATGCATCCCGTCGTTGCAAGTTGATTCGAGATTGAACAGACTGTGGCATGCTGTAGCGGCATGGTCGGTTGCAGCTGCTCTGCTGGATAATGTTGCGCTGCTTTGTTCATTACCTGTGTCCAGACCGGGAGCGCGAGGGCAGCACCGTAACCGCGTGAAATAATTGTCGTCGGCTGGTCGAATCCGACCCAGACACCACATGTCAGCGTACTGGTATAACCCAGAAACCATGCATCTTTATAGTCGTTCGTGGTGCCAGTTTTTCCGGCTGCCGGCAGCCTGAACCCCAGTGACCGAGAGTTGGCAGCCGTTCCGCGCGTCAAGACCTCTTCCATTAATTGCGAGGTCATCCAGGCCGCGCCCGGATCGAGCGCCGGCACGATGATATGCGCGGCGCGATAGATCGGCTTGTGGTTCGCGTCGTCGATTCGTTCGATGATGTAAGACTGCTTGCGCACTCCGGCATTGGGGAAAACCGAGTATGCCGCAGTCAAATCTTTCAGGTCCGTCTCAAACGAACCGATGTAAATGGCCGGACCGTGCGAAACATTTTGGGAAACCCCGAGCGTGTTCGCGACTTTTTGTACAGCATCCAACCCAGCGAATTGGCCAACGCGCACGCTCATGGTGTTGCGCGAGTTGATCAGGCCATAGGAGCAAGGACGAATTCCGCCGTACGTTCCATCGGAATTTCCAGGTGACCAATTTCCAGCGCCGTCGATTTCACCAGGCTGAATCGGACCATCACTGATCGCAGCGCCCGGCAATAGCCCGTGAGCGAATGCGATCGTGTAGACGAATGGCTTAAATGCGGAACCAACCTGCCGGTTTGCCGGCGCCAGCGCGCGATTGAATTTGCTTTGCGCGTAATCGCGTCCGCCGACGAGCGCGCGAATTCCGCCGCTGGCATTATCAATTACAACCACTGCGCCTTGCAAATAAGGCATGGCCGAATCTCCCTCCCCATTTTCAGGCGGATGATAGTTCGCTTTTACCGGATGATGAAAATTGGATTGACGCTCGATTTTAGTGAGCTGCGTCTCGAGGGCGTCTTGTGCGGCGTTTTGCACTCCTGGATCGAGCGTGGTGTAGATCGACATGCCACCGTCATCGATCTGGTCTTGTGTCAGCAATAGATTCAAATCGCGTTGTACTGCGTCCATCGCGTAATTCTCCTGCACGAAAGGCATATGTCTGGCGTGCGTGACAATCTTTGCCTGTTTGGCGGCTTCCGCATCCGCAGGCGAAAGTTTCTTTATTGCTACCATTCGATCCAAAACAGCGTTGCGTTGAATCTTCGCGCCTTCCGGATTTTTCAGCGGCGACAGCCGATTCGGACTCCTGATCAAGCCCGCCAGCAGCGCTGCTTCGGGGAGATTCAGTTTTGAAGCGCTCTTGCCGAAATATGCTTGTGAAGCGGTCTCGACTCCGTAACAACCGTTGCCGAAATAAATCCGGTTTACATAGAGCTCGAGGATCTGCTGTTTGGTGAACTGGCGTTCTATCCGGAGCGCCACCATTGCCTCCAGCAATTTCCGGCTGAGAGTGCGGCCACCGAGTGGAAGACTATTTCGGGCCAGCTGCTGCGTGATACTGCTCGCACCTTCCTTGGCTGAGCCGCTGGTAATATCGCGAACCAAAGCGCGCATGATCCCGCGCCAGTCAATTCCTTGGTGATCATAAAAGCGACTGTCCTCGCGCGCCAGGACCGCAGTAATAAAGAAGGGCGATACCTCACTAAGCGAAACCTTCAGCCGGTTTGCGCCCGCCAAGCGGCTATAAATTTTCCCATCGACATCGTAAACGGTATTTCGTTCCGGCATTTCACCGACATTCTTCATGTCGAAGGTTGACGCCCACGTCCCGTAAAAGAGGAAAACCGAAAAACCAGCTCCCGCTAACAGAATAAGCAGCGTGACTTTCCAGCCGTACCGGAAAAGACGGCTTCCGCCTTTCTTTTTCCTCGACCGGAGACGAGCGAAGAATTGCATTGCTGAAAGGTTAAAAAAGTTAAAAGAGTTACAAGGTTAAAAAGCGGTTTAACCTTTCTGACTCTTCAAACCTCTCAGCGGTTCAACGATCTACCGCATTTAGCGTTGTAATCCTTTTAACAGTTCAAAGGTTCAGCTTCACAACTCCCTCGTGCTGCTCGGTCGGACACGGCGCATTGGTCGGAACCTCCGTCGCAGCATCGCTGGGTTGAACGACTTTCTGCTCGATCAAGTACCGCTCAACTTCCTCACCACTCACGTCCGCCAGCATATGCCCATTAATTTCTACACAGGGCGAAAGCGGTTGCCCGCTCTTGGTTTCCATTTCCCAGCGAAACGCAGGGTTCTGGATAATATCCTTCTCTGTGTAGGGAAGATTGTATTTGGCCAGCACGGCGCGCACACCGGCGCTCCAACCACAATAGGTCTTCAAATAAGCGGTGATTTCAGGCGTTTGCATTCGAGGAATATATCACAACTTCGAAAATTGTAACCCCGGTGTTGCGGAGTCTTCCTCTTACTCTTACTCGCGGTCCGAAGAGTCGACATCTGATCCGGCGCCCGGCGGTAACGCCTACCACTAACACCTCGATTCAACTGAATCCCTAGTTCTAGAGATCTTCGATCTCTCTACGCAAATCTTCCTTCGATTTGCCGAGTTTTTGTTGAAGCCGCCCCAGGAACTCTTCGTCTTTTCCTTCCGCAAACGTGAGGTCGTCATCCGTCAACTGCGCGTATTTCTGTTTGAGTTTGCCTTTCACTTCGTTCCAGCTGCCCTTCAATTGGAGTTTCGTCATAGTGATAGAGAGATCGCAGGCGGAGCCGCGATCAGTTGTCTCACGCAACATAAATCGCGGCAAAAAAAATTACGCGTAACAAATGCGCTGAATGCGAATCGACTACAAAACCTATGCGCTTCCTTCTGTTCATCATATTAATTCTATTGTTAATCGCCGCGCTTCCGGCATGGCCATACAGCACCGGCTGGGGATACTATCCCAGCGGCGGTTTGGGTTTAATTTTGTTAATCGCGTTGCTTGTTGTCTTACTTCGCTAGCCCTGCGAAGCGAGCACCGCACGCCACGACAGACATCGGTTCGTCGAACAGTGGAACAGTCGCCGCGACGACTCCTCAACGCGTCGGCAAGCTAATCGCAACGTTGCCGCCAGTAATTTGCTTTACTCTCGCGTCTCAGATCTTGCGCCCCTCGGTAATCTATTTCCCATCGGCCCGTGGCGGACCGATGCACTTTTACACTGAATTATATTAGACCTTGTGACGCAGCGGCCTCACGGCGTGGGTTAACTTTTGAAGACCAAGTTCCAGCCGCGTTTTCACCGTGCCAAGGGGAGCATGCGTCGCAGCCGCAATTTCCCTATGGCTGAGTCCCTTGAAAAAAGCGAGCTCGACCGCCTCGCGCTGCAGTCGCGGCAGAACTCGCATGCACCGCTTTAGAAAGTGACGCAGATCGTTTAGCATGAAAACGTCGTCTGCCTGGCGCGGGGAGTTCGACGCCTCGTGAGTGACCCGCTCTTGGTAACGCTCCCGCACGCGAGAATAAGCCTGACGCCGGCGCAGCCTGTCGATGGCACGTCGGCGCGCGATTGTAACCATCCATCCCAGCGGCTTACCCGCTTTAGGTGAATAACGGGCCGCTTCTTCCCAAATCTGGATAAAGATTTCCTGCAACACATCATCCGCATCAGCTTCTTCATGAACAACTCCGTCGATTGTTGCGCGTAGCCGTTTACCATGCCGATCATACAACTCGGCGAGCGCGTCATAGCGACGGCCTGAAATGGCTTTCATCAGCGCCTCATCTGGCACTGAAGATACCCCTGGTTGATCAAGGTTTGACCCAATCATAGTCGATGACCACGACCTGTGGCATTATTGGCTCCGCCGGATGGTGCGTCGGTTGTTTGCCGACGCGCCACCAATCCGATTCAGCTCTCTCAGAAACCGATGTTTGTGAATAAAGCCATTTATGCGGTCCTGAAGGGCATCCAAGTGTGGGACAAAACAGTTTATATCTGCCGCCGGGGAAATGGCGGATCTCGACCTGCCTGCCTTTGAATCTTCGCTCGCAAACGCTGCATACCCGCTGATCATCAAGCGAATTCCATTTCCTGAATCGATCTCCGGAACGCAGAATCGAAAGTCGATCGTCGAGTTTAACATTAGCCGTCATAACGCAAGAAGCACTCTGCGCCTTGCGTCGAAACAAACAATCGGGAGGCAGGATGATTGAGTAATCAGATAAAACCTTACGCGAGTTATGTCGCTTGGTAGTGCCAGGGGCGCTGTAGCATAGCAGCCTGTTAGTTGTCACGGCTAGGATGAACGCCGCTCGTTTGCGCCAAATAACCCCTACGAGGATTTGCCTATCGACGAACAACTAAATTGTGCGACTTCGTTCCAGGCTTGGACCCACGGTAGTCGAAGAGATCAAGGCGTTAGAAAGCCAGCTTGAAATGCATCGCCAATTTCTTCAACTGCGCTGTCGGGCCATGTTCTTTTACGCCGGGATCGGCCGCCCGTGGAGGTGCAACGCCGCGTTCTTCAGATGTCGCCGCTTCTGCCACAGCGAGGATTTCGTCTGTAGGCAGCACCCAATCCATCGGAATCGAGTTACACCTCTCTGTGGGACAACTCAGTCGCAACGGATCGTTTCCGCGTGTACCACCGGCTACCTCGATTTGCCGGCCAGTAATGATTTTGGCGCAAACGAGACAGAAACGTTTGTCATCCAGAGAACGCCATTCCCGGAATTGATCGAGTTCGCGCAGCGCGTCCAGTTTATCTGAGTCAGACAATGGAGCGAGAGGAGACAAGCCCATGCGAGATATATACGGCTGCGGCATGTGACAGCACAATCAGGCGCGCGGCGGATTTGCTTATCGGTGAAAATCTTACGAACCCATGTGCTGCAGCCGGGATCGTCGAGCCCGGTAGACATAAAGGCGTTGCTTCGCTTTACGAGAGCCGCGATCAGCGATCAAAACTACAGCAAAAAACACACATCCAAGGCCACCGAGTCGTGCGTTCTAAACGCGAATGAAGAAAAACGGTCGATCGTTGCGTCGCCGCCATTTCATGGGCTACGCACTGGCAGCGATGTCACAGGTGGAGCTCTATTGCGAGGCTCATCCCGGGAGCCCGTCAGCGATACGCCGACCCAGATTGTTTGTTCGCGGAGAGCTGTGGATCGCGCTCCTCGGCCCAAGCGTGGAAGAAGGAATCGTCGGGATTGGGCCTACTGTTACAGCGGCTTTGCGCGCCTTCGACGCACAATATTTGGCGGGGCTGCGACCGCGCACCGAGACAATCGACCGCACACCACAACGGAGCGTCTCCTCCCCGCTCGCATGAGTCGATCTGGAAACGTAGGGCGCGAGTCACCGCAACAAGTGTGTCACAACCGGTGTTACATCGTTACACGAACCAAAAGTGAATAGAAAAGGACCCACGAGAAGGGAGAATCGTTGATGAGAGCGGGGCGACTGAGGCGGAGACGCTTGAGAACGTCTAGGTCCAAACTAACGCTCCGAAAAGCGAGCAAGCGTTCCAAGGCACCGCTGCACGCGATAGCGGGTGATCATGAAACCACCCAGGGTGAGCCGGCGCACCGCCTCCTTCTTTCGTCGCTGAGATATTGGGAAGTAGAGCGCGATTTAATTGAAGAGCGTATGGCGGCCATGGCCCGGTGACGTTCTTTTGCGACAATTCAAAATCTCGCGTGAAAGTTTGAAATCCTCCTTTGAGCTGCTGACGGATTCTTGCGGCTGCTTCTATTCGTGGGCCGACATGCCGGCAATAGTGATATTGCCTTTGCTCATGGGGAGAAGCCGCCGCTCATAAAATAATTCGCAACTCGCGATGCAAACGGCTGCAATGACGGGAGATCAAGCAAACAGTTTTGTTGAGTAATCACTGTTGCGGAATGGCAACTTGTATCACGATCAAGCCGCAATTAACATGGAAGGGGTCATGGCTACGAAGCGAACACCTGAGAGGGGTTCGCCTCTCTCGCGAACAACGTCGAGGCGAAAAAAATCCGCGCGTTCTAAGACTACTGGGCAAACATCGCGCGCCAATCGAGCCAAGAAAAACTTGAGGTGGCCAATCGTCGGCATTGGCGGCTCGGCCGGTGGATTCGAAGCTGCCATGGAACTACTGCGGCATTTGCCGACAAAAAATGGAATCTCGTTTGTGATCGTGCAGCACCTCGATCCACATCACGCCAGCAACCTGGCGAGGTTGTTAGGCAAAGCGACCAGCATGCCGGTGCTCGAGATCGCAACGACAACAAAACCGGAACCGAATACGGTTTATGTGCAGCCGCCGAACAAATGTGTGGTCGTTCAAGATGGCGCGCTCGCTTTGGTTAGCCGCTCACAGAAAGTCAATGTCGCAATCGATCAGTTTTTCGAGTCGCTGGCAGAAGCATGCGGTAACCGCGGGATCGGTGTCCTTCTCTCCGGCACCGGCAGCGACGGGACAGCCGGATTGCGTGCAATCAAAGCGGCAGGCGGTCTTACTTTCGCTCAGGATGAAGAGAGCGCGAAGTTCGCGGAGATGCCGCGCAATGCAATCCGCTCCGGCTTCGTCGATGCGGTGCGTTCCCCGCGCGAGATTGCGCGTGAAATCCGTCACATAGCCGAGCATCCCTACATTCGGCGACCGATGACCGACAGCGACGGCGAGCTGGCGGCTAAGTCGGAGTACGCAAAGGCGGGCGATCTGGGCCGCATCTTCTTGTTACTTAGAAAACAGATGGGCGTCGATTTCAGCAGCTATAAGCACGCGACGCTGCTTCGTCGCATTCAACGGCGTATGGCGCTGCATCGGATGGAGAAGCTGAGCCAGTACGCGAGATTTCTTCGCGACAATAAGAAAGAGATCGAAGCGCTCTTCGACGATCTCCTTATTAACGTAACGCGCTTTTTCCGAGATCCGCAGCTTTTCGCCGCATTGCGCAATCGTTTCGTTCAAGAGATCCTGAACAATAAAGAGCGGCATGGCGAATTGCGGGCGTGGGTGCCCGGATGCGCGACGGGCGAAGAAGTTTATTCACTCGCCATTTGCATTCTTGAAACACTCGGGGAGGGCGCTTCTGAACTGCGTATCCAAATTTTCGGGACGGATCTAAGCGAAGCCATGATCGATCATGCCCGCGCCGGTATTTATTCGAGCGCAATCGAGAAAGACGTGACGCCGGCGCGTTTGAAACGATTTTTTGACAAGCGCGACAGCACCTATCAGATCAATCGCCATGTGCGAGAGGTATGCACGTTCGCCCGGCAGAACGTGATAACTGACCCGCCCTTTTCGCGAGTCGATCTGATCAGTTGTCGCAACCTGCTCATCTATCTTTCGCCTGAGTTGCACAAACGCTGCATCCCACAATTTCATCACGCGCTCAATCCGACCGGTTATCTGATTCTCGGGCCGGCTGAATCGGTTGGCATGTTCGACGAACTATTCGACCTGGTGGACAAGAAGAACAAAATCTATGCAAAGAAAATGGTCGCGACCTCGCGTTCAGCCCCGCTGGCGGACTATCAAGGGCCGCTCTTCACGCGCAGGGCGGTAAGATCGATATCGCCCGAGGCTGCCACGCTCGGCGAACAAATGGTGCGGTCGGCCGACCACATCATGCTCAACGCATACGCGCCTGCCGCTGTCGTGATCGATCATGATTTACATGTTCATCAGTTCCGCGGCCGGACGGAATTTTATCTCCAGCATCAGGCGGGGCCGGCCACCCTTAATATTCTCCAAATGGTGCGGCCAAGTCTGGCAGCTGATTTACGGAATGTTGTTCGACGCTGCATCAAGACGAACCAGGCGGCCCGGACGGAGCGTTCGCTCCTCAAGCACGATGGCAAGGTGCGCGAGATCAATCTCCAGGTTGTGCCGTTTAGAGTTCCCTCGACCGACAAACGTTGGTTGCTGGTAATTTTTGACGAGACCACTAAAGGAACCAAGCCGGGCAAAACGCCACAGTTACTGGGCAAGACCGCGTCGCAGCGCGAGATCGCCGAGTTGCGCCGGGAATTGGGTGTTTCCAAAGAGTCGTTGCAAGCCATCATCGAAGAACAAGACGCGACCAATGAAGAGCTAAAGGCGGCCAACGAAGAGATCGAATCGAGCAATGAAGAGCTGCAATCTACGAACGAAGAACTGGAAACAGCGAAGGAAGAATTACAATCGACAAATGAAGAACTAACCACACTGAATGAAGAGTTGAGCAATCGCAATCTGGAGATGATGCAGATGAACAGCGACCTGAACAATCTGCTCTCCAGTATTCAATTGCCGATCGTGATGGTGGATAACAACTTGTTGGTGCGGCGCGCGACGCCCGCAGCGCGCAGCGCCTTCAATGTTTTGCAAAGCGACGTCGGCCGGCCGATTACCGACTTTAAGCCGAACATTGACGTTCCCGATCTGGAAAAGCTTTTGCGGAACGTCGTCGAGACCTTGGCCATGCGCGAGCGCAGAGTAACTGACAAGGAGGGCCGCTGGTATTCGCTGCGGGTGCGGCCGTACCGCACAAGCGAGAACAAGATCGACGGTGCCGTCATTACCCTGCTCGATATTGATGGAAAAGAGGAAACAGATGGCAGCAGAACAGTCAGGCACAAAAAATAGGTCTGGCGGTAAAAATAAGAGGCGATCAGTCAGACGCAGGATCGTCGGACCTGCCCAAC
>JBKPLX010000230.1:0-17125 GCA_046731855.1 Verrucomicrobiota bacterium
CTGTCGCCGTGTTGTCGCTGCCCTCGGTGTTGTTGATAAGCGTGAACGAACCCGTGGCCGTGTTCGTGTTGCCGATGGTGTTGCTAAAGAGCGCTCGATCGCCATTGGCCGTATTGCTGCTACCTTCGGTGTTACTGAAAAGGGCGAAAGCTCCGCCGGCAGTGTTTTGTGCGCCGATGGTGTTGTTCAAAAGCGCTCCGGCGCCGATGGCAGTATTTTCGACTCCATCGAACGTACTTTGATCTCCTATGTTGGATAGGAGCGTCCCGGCACCGACAGCGGTGTTGAAGCTGCCGTCGGTGTTGCTCCGAAGGGAAAACCAGCCAACTGCCGTGTTCGCAATGCCGGTGGTGATGCTAAAAAGGGCATGATCCCCGTCCGCCGTGTTGAACCCGGCTAAGGCGGTCTCTGGAGCCGCTGGCGCTTTTGGCACAAGCGCGAAGCAGCCAAGCGCAGAGGCGACAAGAATCGATCGAATTGTTTTGAGCTGACTCACTGAATTCATAGGTTCTTCCTTTCTTGGTTTTGAAATGATGATTGCTTTTCTTCGTACAAAGGGATTCCGGAGCGCGTGCTGCACGGAATCTTGGAGAATCGGCGTCTGACACAGACGCCCTACAAGTGTTTTACTGACCGCGGCTATTGGGATCAACGCCGGCGAACGTCAGGAAATCGATCATGCGAAAACTTTCCGGCGTTCCGTCGTGGGTCGGCAGCGTTGGTAACCAATCGGGCTCGACGCTGAGGTAAGAGTCAGGATCGAGCTGGAGCAATCCGATAAATACTTCGGCCACGATCCGTGCGCCCACAGGGCCAAGGCGAAGCCCGTCCTCTCTCAGCTCGGCTTCTTTCAAGATGTAATAGAAAAGCGGAGTCGATTGGACAAAGGAGGCACGGATTGACTGTAACTCAGCCAGCTCAGCGCTACTGAGTGATGGTATTCCCATCTCTTGGGCTATACGTTGACCGGACGGAAGCATCCATGTCACGCACCTCAATAAGTTCCGCTGCATCAGCGAAACCGGCGGCGTGCCGCTGGGTATGACCTCCAGCGGAAGCTGAAACAGTGGCGTCGAAACCTTTGTGTCGATTCGTTTGTTCGGCTTTACATCGGCACTGTAAGCACCGCTGAAATCGAAGAAGGTTTGCCAGCCGATAAAGCGCCTCGGCGCTCGTGCGAAGCCGCGCAAGTCCACGGGATCTGGGCCTTCTGCCGCCGGGTCGAAAATCATACCAAAGAATGGCTGTCCGTTATCGCCATGGAGATTGGCGCGGTAAGAGGGCCTCACCATGCTGTGCCCAAATCGGTAGATGATCTGGAATTCTACCGGAATGAATGCCTCGTCGTGTAACGGGTTGTAGAACTGGCGGCCGTTCGCCAGAACATCATCTATCACCGACTGAGGAACAATATGTGGCAGGAATTCATGAAGGATCACCCATTGGTAATGCCACTGTGTCAGGCGGCGGGCCTGGAAGTAAGCATCATTGTCGGGAATCCCAGGGTTCTGTGATCGAATGAGATCCACCGCATGGTTATGAAACAAAAGGAAAGCCGCATGCAGACCGGCAATGATCATGTTCTCATCGTTGCGTGGGTCGCCAAGAATCGCTGCGTTGTTAGTCGGATCTCGCGGCAGATCCTCGAACTGGCCGCCACTTTCGACGCGGAATTTGATTGGATCAGCAGCATCGTATAACTCCGGATTACTCACGGGTCCGGCACCGTACACCGAATCCAGATCAAAGAATGGAGTACGAAGGTTAGGTGACGTTACGGGGTTAGTTGGGAATCCCAGACGGGAGGTCAGGTCAAACGTCATATCATGGTCTAGGAACTGACCGAAAAACGTTACGCCAGCAGTGTGAGTAGGATTGTTTCGGTTGATCAATTGGAGATTGGGATCTGTTATCAACGCCACAGGCCCCGCTGCCAGATCATCGTTGGCATCCAGAATCCCACCCTCTCGACCCAGCTCCATGAGCGCGTCGCGAACGGCATTGTTTGGCGGAGCGAACGGCGGCAAGTTACGGAACATCCGACCAAAGCTTCCGGACACTGTTACATCTGGAGGCCCAGGATCCCGATGCTGTCCGCGTTCTCCTAACGCGGGCGGCACGACCACCAACACGGTCAGCGCAACGAGCGCCTGTGCTATAACAAACGGCAGAATTGATATTTTTTTGAACTTGGTTAGCGAATTCATTTTGTTCCTTTCTACACCTGGTTTTGAAGTGACGTTTGCCTTCTCTCTCTACAAAGGGATTCCGGAGCGCGCGCTGCACGGAATCGTCAGAAATTTCGACGGCTTGCTTTTTTCTGCGGTCTTGATGGAGCTCGACAGCTCTATTGATTATTGAAAACCGTTTGCTGCCCACGTCTACTCAATTCGAGCGTGGCGCTCACTCTTTGGATTTGAGTGGCCTGCTCTTTCACCGTCGCAGTCAGGGCTGTGATTTCCTTCTTCAACTCCGTAATCATCCCTCCCTGCTCGTGCACCTTTTTGTGCTCTTTAAGGAATTCATTGAGCAACATGGCGTTCACCTGGTCGTAGCGCACGCTCAAGATTTCGCCGTCCCCGCCGCGCACCACCAGATCCGGGTTTACCGCGGCCACCTCCTCGGCAATTAAACCAACGCAGGGCGTGTTTTTAGCGTCGCTCTTGTAGTGGAACGTCACCGGCCTGAGCGCCAGGATCGCTTCGCTGGCCTTGTCCATCGGTTTGATGTCGCGCTTGAAACGCCGCGACGAGAACGGTGTACCCAGTTTTCCATGGGAATCGACAAACACCTGGAGGGCAGTGTTGAGATCAACCGGCCGTTGGAAAATGTTGCCAATATAACAGCCGTCGCTCACGTTCTCGCCTCCGACGTTGTTGCCGATACAGATCACATTACTGGCTAAGCTCACGGACGCGCCCGCACGATCGCCTAAGCCGATGTTGAAGCTGCCGGTGGTAGTGCTAGGGAGCGCGCTGCGACCGATGGCCGTGTTGGACTCGCCTTGGGTGAGAAACTCGAGTGCACCCGCACCGATGGCCGTATTGTTGAAGCCGATGGTGTTTCTAATGAGCGCTTGAAAACCGGTGGCCGTGTTGGCATCGCCGGTGGTATTTCGCAGCAGCGCATTGAAACCGGTGGCGGTGTTTTGGTTGCCGGTTGTGTTGGACTCGAGCGCACTAGCACCCGTGGCGGCGTTATTGCTCCCTGTGGTGTTGAGCTGGAGCGCTTGAAAACCGGTGGCCGTGCTTTGGGCGCCAGTGGTGTTACGCGAGAGCGCACTGAGACCAGTGGCCGTGTTGCCGAAGCCGGTTGTATTGTTAAGAAGGGCGAATGTTCCATTGGCCGTGTTGGCGCCGCCCTCTGTGTTGCTGAAAAGTGCTTGGAATCCCTGAGCGGTGTTCAAGTTGCCTATAGTGTTGCTAAAGAGTGCTTGGAAACCATCAGCGGTGTTGGATGAGCCGGTCGTGTTACTAAAGAGCGAAAACCAACCGTGCGCGGTGTTGTTGCCCCGGTCGTGCTTAAATTTAGCGCGTCAACATTCTCGGCCGCGCTGTTGCCATTACCGCGGTCTTCAGACTGTTGTCTCGCTTGCGCGACTGGCGACAACGAAAAGCCGGCAAGCACGAGGATGCTTGTTGTGAATATACTGTTTCGATTTTTCATAAACCTTATTTCCTTTGATTGTGTAGCCTTCCCTCGTACGAAGGGAGTCGGGTAAGCCTGCTGCACGTATTTTGATTTTTCTCGCGGCTTGCTCATGTTCGATGCTTTTGAAATGATCTTCCGTCATCGGTGACATCGGTCCGGCTGGAAGGCGTGACGGAGGTCGAATTTCGCGACCTGTCGGCCGAGGACGACACCGGCGACGACCGAGAAGCGGTAGTGATACCCCACCCAGACTCGAGCGTCGATAATCTCGTGGCGGAGGTCGTTGACCTTATCGAAGTGCCGTACCGCGTCCAAGTTCCCAGGTGGCCCGGCAGGATCGAGGCCGTAGATATCCAGGTCGATCCGGTTCGTGCCGAGGAAGGTGGTGAGCACCTCGGCCACCGCCGATGTAATCGTGCCGTGCGCGCTGGGGTATTCGGGGTGGTTAGGCGTGGTCACGAGCGACAGCCAGCCGGTTTGCTCGACTGTGCCCGGGTTACCGTCGTTATAGCCAGGCACAGGCCCGAACCCATCTGTGGTGACGGCAGTGGGGTCGATCACCGTGACCGGCCGCCAGAACAAGTAGTGGTACTTGGCATCAAAGGTGGCCATTAGGGAATCGGCGCCGATGACATTGACCATCGCCGCTAGCCGCGCAGTCTCGAGCAAGCTGTGCGCGTCGGTAATGTCGCGCACGACGCGGTTGTACTGGCGAACCACGTTTGCCGACCAGAACTTCGCGATAAAAGTCTGCTCATCGGTCCGCGCGCTGCCATTCAAGGCACCATAAGCCTTAGTCTCGTTGAAGGCTTCCACCCACTCGCCGCTCTGAAGCGAAGGCGGCGGGTCAGGCAGGAACTGGTCTAGGCTGAGCAGGACAAATGGTAGCACCTCCCCAATCCATGGCGTCTGCGGCGCCGCGAATGGTGGCGTGAGGCGCCACACGCCCGGAGCCGGCGGTAGCGTCGGGAATGATGACACCACATTGATCGGAGTCATCCGGCCGTCGTCCGTACGCAGCTCGATGATGTTTGTCGCGGCTGTCTGGCCGACAAGAGTGCCCGCGCCGCCATCGGCAGTGCAACCGCCGAAGTTTGAGAGCGCCTCGGCGTAGTAACCGTCGAGGTTCGCCACGAGACCCGGGAACGACGAGAAATAGTAGCGAAGTGTGCGGTAGGCTGCCTCGACGACTGCACAATCGACCGACGCTCCCGGCGGTGCCGTGATCGGAGGACCGTATGGCTCGAAACCGCCCTCGATCGCGACCACGGCGTCGTACACCGCAGCCGAGGGGTGGCCATGTAGAGAAAGCCCTCCGGGTGGAACGCGCTCGAGCCTACGACTGTGTCCTCGGCGATCGTGTTCCACTGCTGGACCGTGTTCCCAGGCGGCAGCACAGCCGGCGCGGTGCGCACGACAATAAACGTTAGTGCGATGAGAAATGGTAGAATTCGTATCTGTTTGGACTGAGTCAGTGGATTCATTTTTGTTCCTTTCCTCTTGTTGATGATTGCTTTTCACTTTTAAAAAGGGATCCCGGAGCGCGTGCTGCACGGATTTTTAACTTTTTCGGAACCGCGGATTAGGCGGCGGATAGACAGCAAAATGGAAAAGAGAGGGAAACGGCGGATTACTTAGCGCAGCTCCGGCGCAACCGAAGCTTTAACCACGAATGGAAACCAATGAACACTAATGGGATCAGATTCGTGTCTATTCGTGCTTCGCACGCCGTAGCGCGGCGAAGGCGGGTTGCATGAGTGGTTAGAAATTTCTCACGGCTTGCTTTTTTTCTGCGGTCTTGATACAAACTGCTGATGTGAAGACGCTGGCAGGGAACGGGTGTCGCCAGAGCGATTTATTTCCTTCGACTCACTGGAGCGCGGTCCTCGCCGCAGGGAAAAGCCAGGCCGAACCGGAAATAGCGCAGGCTGCGCTCGCGGAGCTTTGCCAAACTTATTGGGCGCCGCTCTACAGTTTCGTGCGCAGCCGCGGGTACAGCACGCACGATGCGCAAGATCTCACGCAGAGCTTTTTCGCTTATCTAATCGAACACAAAATTTACGCCCGCGTCGATCGGCAGAAGGGCAGGTTTCGTTCGTTTCTGCTGGCTTCCCTCAAAAATTTCCTCGCGGACGCTTCCGACCGCGAACGCACGCTCAAGCGTGGCGGCGGACAAGATTTTCTGCCTCTGCGTGAAGAACAAATCAAAGAGGCGGAATCGCTTTTCCAGAATCACCGAGGCGCAAGCACTGAAGATCGACTCTTCGATCGCAGCTGGGCGGAGGCGCTGGTTGCCACTGGACTGGAACGCCTCTCAGCAGATTACAAGAGTGAGGCTAAGGAAAGGCTCTTCAACGAATTGAGAATTTTTCTCGTCGGGTCCGCCGGCCCGCCACCGGCTTACGCCGAATTGGCGGCTCGTTTGGGCATGACGGAGTCAACACTTCGCAGCCATGTTACTCGCCTTCGAGCGCGTTATCGAGAAGTGTTGCGTGCTGAAGTGCGTCGGACGGTGGACACCGAAGCGGAGGTGGACGAAGAGTTGCATGAGCTGCTTCGTGTGTTAACGGCAGCTTGAAGGAAACGCGCCATGAAAACACCGGTGGCTTCGATCGCCGCCACCTGCTCGGTCTGCGGCGAGCCATTGAATGCGAAAGGCGAGTGCCTCGCTTGTCTGCTCCGGACGGGTCTCGGCGAATCAGTCGCTAAGAGCGCGCCGCCAGTCTCATTAGTCTTCGGCGATTTCGAGGTCCTGCGGCGCGAAGACGGGTCTCTCTGGGAACTGGGCCGCGGCGGTATGGGTGTCACTTATCTCGCCGCGGACAATGTGTTACGTCGCAGGGTCGCGTTAAAGGTGATTCAAGTGCCGGCTGCTGCACGCACGTTACAAACTGTGCGCGAACGTTTTTTGCGTGAAGCGCGCGCTGCGGCTGCTCTGCGGCATCCGAATGTAGCTGCTGTCTTCCAATTCGGTACTTCGTCGGATGGCAGTCGCTGCTATTACGCAATGGAACTAATTGAAGGCGAAACGCTGGAGACTCGCGTGCGCAGGGATGGTCCGCTCAATGCAAAGGTAGTTCTGGAAATTGCGATCCAGACCACGCGGGCATTGATGGCTGCCTCGGGCCACGGTTTGGTCCATCGCGACTTGAAGCCAGGCAATATCATGCTGACGCGGGGTGACGCGGACACCGCGGAACTGGGAGTGAAAGTCATCGACTTCGGCCTCGCCAAAGCCATCGCGGATGCCGGAGGCGAAATGGATTTGACGCGCGGCGAATTCGTTGGCACACCGAATTTCGCGAGCCCCGAACAATTCGAGAGGGGCCCAGTCGATGTGCGCTCGGACATTTACTCGTTAGGCGCCACGCTCTGGTTCGCGCTCAGCGGAAAAACGCCGTTTGCCAGCCGCAACATTGAGGAAATTCGCAACGCTCAGAAATCGGACGCGCTTCCAATGGAACAACTCAAAGCAGCGCGCGTTCCATCTCGCCTAAGATCGCTGCTTGAAGCGATGCTCGCGTTTGAACCGGCTGCGCGACCTGACATACAGGATCTTGCAGCGCAGCTGCGACGTTGCGCCGCACTGGCCGAAATAGACATGGCCGGCGAAGCAACAAAAGAAATCCAGTTCGAGATCGCCCATGTCTTATTCATCGATATCGTCGGTTACTCAAAACTTTCCATTAATAAGCAACACGCAGCTGTTGATGAACTAACGCAGATCGTTCTCACGACGGAGCAATTTCAAAAAGCCGAAGCAGCCGACCGGCTGATTAAGATCCCATCTGGCGACGGCATGGCGTTGGTCTTTTACACCAGTCCTGAGGCGCCGGTTCGCTGTGCGATACAGATTTCTCGAGGGCTCAAGGAGCATCCGCGCTTGCGCCTTCGTATGGGCGTCCACAGTGGGCCGGTCAGGGGAGTTGTAGATGTTACTGGTCGGACTAATCTCGCCGGCGCAGGTTTAAATCTGGCACAGCGCACCATGAAATGCGGCGACGCCGGTCACATTCTACTCTCAAAACACGTCGCCGAAGACTTGGAAGAATACGACGAATGGCGACCGCTGCTGCACGATCTTGGCACATGCGAAGTAAAGCACGGAATGCAGATAGCCGTCGTCAATCTCTGGTCCGATGACGTGGGTAACCGGCAGCTGCCACAAAAGTTCCAAGCTTTCAGGAAGCGGCGCGCCCGGGTGCGCCGAGCAGAAGTGGCAGCTGCACTGCTTTTACTCGCCGGGATCGTAGCTGCTTTCGTTCTCATTTCCAAGAAATCAGCAAGATCGACATCAATTGTTCCCGAGAAAAGCATCGCCGTGCTTCCGTTCGAGAATCACAGTGAAGATGACGCTAATGCCTACTTTGCCGATGGTATTCATGATGAGATTTTGACACGTTTATCGAAGATCGCTGATCTGAAGGTCATCTCACGGACATCGACTCAGCATTATAAGAGCGCCCCGGAAAACCTGAGGGAAATCGCCAGACAACTTGGAGTCGCTCATATTGTGGAAGGAAGTGTCCAAAAAAGCGGCGACGCTGTGCGCGTCAACGTGCAGCTGATTAAAGCAGCCAATGACTCCCATCTTTGGGCGGATAGCTTTGATCGCAAACTGACCGACATCTTTTCAGTTGAGACTGAGGTGGCTAGAGCCATCGCTGACCAGTTGCGGGCGAAACTCACCGGGCGGGAAGAGCAAGTTATCGCCGCCAAACCGACGGAAAGCTCTGAAGCACACCAACTTTACCTTAAAGGAAGATACTTCTGGAACAAGCGGACAAGCGACGGACTCAAGACATCGATCGACTACTTTAACCAAGCGATCGACAAAGATCCGGTCTACGGACCGGCTTATGCCGGACTGGCCGATGCTTATGCCGTCCTTCCAAATTACAGTCAGACCCGGGGAAAGGAAGCATATCCGAAGGCAGAGGCCGCCGCGATGAAAGCCCTCGAGATTGATGATAAACTTGCCGAAGCGCACATTGCGCTAGCCAATGTGAGGGTATGGCATAAATGGGCGAGGGCCGCCGAGCCGGAGTTTAAGCGCGGTCTTGAACTAAATCGAAACTACTCCACCGGACATCAATGGTATTCGATCTACTTGTCCGTGCTGGGCAGGCAAAACGAGGCTATTTCAGAGATGGAGAAGGCGCAGGAACTGGACCCTTTTTCCATTATCATTAATACCGAATTAGGTTGTCCGTATCTTTACTCAAAAAGATACGATCGGGCGATTGACTGCTTCAACAAGGCAATACAAATGGATCCCGACTTTCCTTTTGCTCACTTTGCTTTGGCTGAGGCATATGATCGGACGGGCCGATTTCACGAAGCCTTGGAAGAGCACGAGCATGCTATTGACTTGGCACTCCGCGGACAAGCCTTTGATCTTGCTGGCGGTGATGCTCCACGCGCGTGGTATGCCCTAACGGGTCCATTACAGAATTCTTACGGAGCCTTGCGCGGTGCAACTTACTGGCAAGCCAGACTAGAATCGGCAAAAAAATCATATGAAGAGGATACTGCTACTGCGACAAGGCTAGCCGAGATCTATGCAATACTTGGCGATAAGGAGCAGGCTTTGGCCTGGTTAGTAAAGGCCTATGAGCAATCGGACGATTTTCTTGTGTTTATTAATATTCAGCCTCAATTCGATAAATTCCGTTCTGATTTACGCTTTCAGGCGCTCGTTAACAAAATATTTCAAGGCTCAGTGCAGCAAAAAAATTAGGAGGGCGCTATCGGCTACAATGCGCGCGGAATGGCCGAAGTTAAGAAACGAATTCTGTTTGAGATCGCGCACGTCTTTTCATCGACGTAGTGTCGCAGCCGAGGCTGATCCACGGTTGGGTTATTACGGCGAACTGCGAGCGCGTTACCGTGAAGTTCTGCGCGTTGAAGTGCGCCGGACGGTGGACACCGAAGCAGAGGCAGACGAAGAACTGTACGAGTTGCTCCGTGTGCTAACGGAAGGGTAAGGGAGGGGTTTCATGGCAATACCGCTGGCATCCGCGGTCACGGTTTGTTCGACATGTGGTGAGCCACTGAACGCGAAAGGCGACTGCGTGCCCTGTCTGCTTCGAACGGGGCTTGATGAGTCGCTAGTTGAGAACGCGTCGCCAGGATCATTCGTCTTCGGTGATTTCGAGATCGTGCGACGCGAAGACGGCTCGCTGTGCGAACTCGGTCGCGGCGCAATGGGGGTGACCTATCTCGCCCAGGACAATGTGTTGCGTCGCAAAGTTGCCCTGAAAGTGATCCAGGTGCCGGTGGTCCCGAGCCGTCGGGACTCACAAGCTGTGCGTGAACGCTTTTTGCGTGAAGCCCGCGCCGCAGCCGCCCTGCGGCATCCGAATGTGGCTGCGGTCTTTCAGTTCGGCGCTTCGCCTGATGGCAGCCGCTGCTATTACGCAATGGAGTTGGTGGAAGGCGAAACCCTGGAGGCTCGCGTACGGCGGGATGGTCCGCTCGATGCAAGACAGGCGCTTGAGATCGCGAAGCAAATTACGCGGGCGTTGATAGCTGCGGCGACCCACGGTTTGATCCATCGCGACCTGAAGCCCGCCAACATCATGCTGACGCGAGGCGACGCGGACACGGGGGAACTGCAAGTGAAGGTCATCGACTTCGGACTCGCCAAGGCGATCGCGGATGCCGGAGGAGAAATGGACCAAACGCACGAAGGATTCATCGGTACCCCGAATTTCGCGAGCCCTGAGCAATTCGGAAGCGGCCCGGTCGATGTGCGTTCCGACATCTACTCGTTAGGCGCCACGTTCTGGTTTGCGCTAACGGGGAAGCCGCCATTTGCCGGCCGCAATATTGAGGAAATTCACCGCGTTCAACAATCGGGCGTGCTTCCAATCGAACAACTGAAAGCAGCGCGCGTTCCGTCTCGCCTGAGATTGTTGCTCAAATCGATGCTCGCAATCGAGCCGGCTGCCCGGCCTAGCACGCAGGATTTAGCAACGTCGCTGCGACGTTGCTACGCATGGCCAAGCCCCGAAAGCATTCGGAGCACCCGCGCCGCACTCGGAGGCGCCATCATCTTGATTCTCGCCACGACTGCATTCTTCGTTTTTCGTTCCCTGCGCACCTATCCGGGAACTGCCGAATCTGTTTCCAATCCGGCAGTGCCCGAGAAACGCATTGCCGTGCTGCCATTTGAAAACCTGAGCAACGACAGAGAGGACGCCTCTTTTGCCGACGGTCTCCAGGACGATCTCTTGACTAAGCTCGCGAAGATTGCCGATCTCAAGGTGATTAGCCGTACGAGTGTGATGCAATATCGCGGCAAGCAAGACACATACCAGATCGGCGATGCGCTTCAAGTGTCGCACGTGTTGGAAGGCAGCGTCCGGAAGACCGGAGCCTGGCTCCATATAAACGCCCAGTTGATCGACGCGCGCACCGATACGCACGTCTGGGCAGAGCAATACGATCGCGATTTGAAAGAGGTGTTCGCGATCCAAAGCGAGATCGCGCAAAAAGTCGCAGAGCGCCTTCACGCAAAAGTCTCAGCTACTGAAAAGCTCGATATCCAGCGCCCACCGACGGCCGATCTCACTGCGTTCGATTTTTATAACCGCGCCAAGAAACTACTTCTGGATACCGTTGTGACCCTCGCCGGTACGAGGAAAGCAGATTTGTTGAAGGCGGCCGATCTATTGAACCAGGCTGTTGCCCATGACCCAACCTTTTTTCAGGCGTACTGCCAACTCGCCTGGACTCACGACTACATTTACTACGATGGCTGGGATCGTACTCCTGCGCGCCTGGCGTTGGCTGATGCGGCAATCCAGGCGGCGTTTCGCCTTCGGCCCGATACAGGCGAAGCGCATCTGGCGCGTGCCCGGAATCTCTATCTGGGATACCGCGATTATGATGCTGCCTTGACTGAACTGGAAAGCGCTCGTCCTACGCTGCCCAATGACGCCCGGTTATTCGAGCTCAAAGGATATATTGAGCGTCGCCAGGGGCGCTGGGACGACTCGACACGCGATTTGGAGCGCGCAATCGAGCTCGATCCGCGCAACTTCGTCCTCCTACAACAGATTGCGCACAATTATAAGGCCCTTCGGCGCTATGCCGATCAAGCAGCCATCTTGGATCGCGCGCTGGCCGTCGAGCCAAATCACACCTATACGAAAGTCACGCGCGCCTACGTGGATTTGGATTGGAAAGCTGATACACGGCCCGCGCATCAAGTGATCGATGAACTCCGCGCGAAAGATCCCGGCGCACTTCGAACCATTGCCGATTACTGGCTTGACTGCGCACTCAATGAGCGCGACGCAGCCGCCGCTGCCGATGCTTTGGCGGCGTTGGGCGAACGCAGTGTGGGCAGTGAAGCAATGAAATACAGCCCCAGTTTCATGGAAGGTCTTGTCGGTCGTATGACAAAAGACGATGCCAAAGCACGTGCAGCATTCACTGCCGCGCGCGCGGAGCAGGAGAAACTAGTTCACGCCAATCCCAATGATGCTGGTGCTCTATGCGTGCTTGGGCTTATCGATGCGGCACTGGGGCGAAAAGAGGAAGCGCTGCGCGAAGGTTGGCGTACGATCGAGCTGCTTCCGTTGGAAAAAGATGCGCAGTCCGGAACGCGCATGATCGTGTGTTTGGCCAAAATCGCCGCCTGGGTTGGCGATAACGATCTCGCCTGCGAACAGCTTGCCCGCGCCAGCCGCCTTCCGAATGGCGTGACCTATGGCGATTTGAAGCTGAAGCCGTGGTATGATCCGCTGCGCGGAGATCCGCGCTTTGAACAAATCGTCGACTCCCTCGCACCTAAATAATTTTCCTTCGGAAAACCGCGTGCCTGGAGGGATTCGAACCCCCAACCTTCTGATCCGAAGTCAGAAGCTCTATCCGGTTGAGCTACAGGCACTGTTTATCGGAAGTGATTGGTGAGAGGTGAAAAGTGAGAAACTGGGATCGAACGCCAAAACTTCTCACTAATCACTTCTCACATCTCACCGTTTTGCAAAGCCGGGTGGCCGACGGGACTCGAACCCGCAACAACCAGAACCACAATCTGGGGCTCTACCATTGAGCTACGGCCACCATCGCTGACGCGGAACTAAGACCTTAAAATTCCAATCCTCTTTTGCAAATAAAGGACTCGACTTTCCCCGGTCACTCCACTAATTCTCGGCGCAGGTGGAAGGAAAATCTCCCCGCACTCTGATTTTCATTACGCTTCGTCATCGTAAGATGCGAGCCGGATTGGCTTTGCTTACACCCTTCTGCTTCTTCTTGGCAACGAACCTCTTTTCTGCGCCGGTAGACGATCCGAGTGATCTTTTTCTTAAGGCTTACCTATCAGCACAGCAGGGCGAAAAGATGGAACAGGAAAACCGATTTAAGGCTGCTTTGGCCAAATTTCGATTTGCTGGAAGCCTGATCGAAGAGTTACGGAGATCGCACTCCGATTGGCAGCCTGCGATTGTAGAATATCGCGGCCGTAAGGTCGGCGAAGGAATCTTGCGAGTTCAGGAACGCATATCCAGGCATAATGAACTAACCGCGGCTGCAAGTCCCCTGCCCGAGGTTGTTCCTTCACTCCCCGAGAATGAAGCCTGGTCAGAACCTGGTCCCGACGTCGTGGCCCCGCAAGGGCTCGATACGATTTCCCAAGGATCGAGTGATGGGGCGATCGAAGAAGCAACCAAAAAATTGCGCCGGAAGGTTGATCAACTGCAAGCGGCGCTTGAAAAGTCGCGCGGCGATCTCGAAAACGCACGCAAAGAAAAGGAAGCAGTCAACACCCGGCTGGAGGACACAAGCTCCAAGCTGGAGAATGCACAAAAGGAAATCGAGACGTCGAAGGAGACAGAGCGTCAGGCACGCGATCAACTCGCGCAAACGCAGGCGTCGCTCAAAGCGCTTCAGTCATCGCAAGAAAATCGCACTATGAAGCAATTGCGTGCGGAAAACGCGCACTTGAAAGATGCCGTTACTGTTGCGGAAGAGGCGCGTGCCACGGCAGAAAAGCAAAGGGACGAAACCAACGCGAAACTGGCCGAGGCAAATCAGCAAATTGCTGCGGTAGAGGAACAGCGCGACGAAGCACTCGCTCAATTAAAAGCGGGCGGCCACAGGGAACAGCACACGGAAGCGCTCTTTACCGACAATGGTGATCTGAAACTGATGTTGGCAAACGCGAAAGACAACGTCCGTGAGCTTGACGAACATGACTCAGCAAACGCGGAGGAAGTAATCGGAATACAACAGCAGGTGACGGACCTGCAGCAGGAACTAGCCGAAAGTCAGAAACGAAATCAGTACCTCGTAGCCAGAATTGCGGAGCTTTCAGTGCAGTTGGATGACGCGGGCGCGCAGATTCAGAGTGCGAAGCTGACCGGCAAAAACAGCGAGGAGACGCACCGGCTGATGAGAGAAAACGAACTCCTGCGAAACATCGTGGCACGCGAAAGAGAGGAAGAAGCCCGTCGGGACGGCGCAAGAAAGTTGATGCTGGCAGAGTTGGAAAGGTTGAAAATCAAGTCCGACGCTTTGAATAAAGAGATCGAACTCCTCGCGCAGCCAGTTACGAAACTAAGTACCGAAGAACTCAGTCTGTTGCGCCAGCCTGTGGTCTCAGTTTCGGGCCAGAATCACGGCGTATTGACCGCGAGTTTTATTTTTGCGAAAAAATCCGCGGGAGATTCCGTCGAGGGCGAGGCGCCAACGAAGAATTCCAGCGAATTGAAAGGAGATGCACACGACATCCCTCAGAGTGTCGCACCTGCCGCCAGGGAGAGTCTCAGCGGCGCGAATACCGAACGCCAGAAACCTGGAAATCCTGACCAAGGATCCGAATGACTTTTACCTGCTTTACAGTTTTGCCGTGGTTTGCCCGCAAAACCTAACGGCGATCATTCGATCAACCTCAAGCAAGCTAGCCGCACTTCTTCATGCGGGAAAAATGGCGCTCCGTTATCGTGTTCAACGGATTGATGATTAACCTGTAGCTAGCGGTCTGCGGCCGCCGAAATGTATATGAAACCATTTCTTACGGCTAACTGGCGTTATCTGGCGATGCTGAATTACGTCGTCGATCCCGCTCTCGTTGAGCAGATCATTCCGGCTGGCACCGAGATCGATTATGAAAACGGTGAGACTTTTGTCAGTATTGTCGGATTTCTCTTTCTCGATACCCGTCTTCTCGGTCTTCCCATCCCAGTGCATCGCGATTTTGAGGAGGTGAACCTGCGTTTCTATGTAAGGAAAAAATCGGCCGACACTTGGCGACGCGGCGTAGTTTTTGTTCGCGAGCTTGTGCCTCGCCGGGCGATCGCTCTAATTGCCCGTGCATTTTACGGGGAGCGCTATTTCGCCCTCCCGATGAAACACGAGATCGAGCACGTTGATGCCAGATTGAGTGTCGAATATTCCTGGCGGCGTGGGAAAAAATGGGAATTTCTCAAGATGAGCGCATCCGGTGAGCCGCAATCAATTCCCGCCGGGTCACACGCCGAGTTTATTACGGAACATTATTGGGGATACACCTGTCTGCGGGACGGTTGCAGCGAATACCGCGTGGAACACCCCCGTTGGAAAATCTGGAATGCGATCAGCTTTGAATTTAACGCTGACGTGACAACTCTTTACGGTGAACAATTCGCCGAAACGTTGAGTCGGCCGCCGCGTTCAGCATTCATTGCCGATGGCTCCTCCATTTCGGTTCAAAAGCGCGAGATATTGTTATCTCGATAGCAGTTGCCTCAGCACAAACGGCAGAATCCCGCCGTGCTGATAGTAATCGATCTCGATTGATGTATCGATGCGGACCTTCACGGGCACGGAACGTTTCTGCTGATCTTTTCCTTCGATCTCCAGCGTTACGGTTTGTCCGGGCTTAATTGTGTCTGACAGGCCTGTGATCGAAAAGGCCTCGGAGCCCTCGAGTCCGAGCGAGTGCGCTGTTGTTCCATCAGGAAATTGCAGGGGCAAGACTCCCATGCCGACGAGGTTTGAACGGTGAATCCGTTCGAAGCTTGCTGCGACAACCGCTTTCACGCCTAACAAACGCGTTCCCTTCGCGGCCCAGTCTCGCGAGGAGCCGGTGCCGTACTCGTGCCCAGCGAGAATAACGAGCGGTGTATTTGTCTCCGCATATTTCATTGCCGCATCGAAGATCGACATCTCGTCGCCTTGACCGTTAGCAAAATATTTGGTCACGCCGCCTTCAGTACCCGGCACCATCAGATTTTTGATTCTCACGTTGGCGAATGTTCCACGCGTCATCACCAGATCGTTGCCGCGCCGGCTGCCGTAACTGTTGAAATCGCGTGGCTGAATTCCACGCGACACTAAATACTTTCCAGCCGGCGAACTTTCCTTGATTGCTCCCGCAGGAGAAATGTGATCGGTCGTTACTGTGTCGCCAAAAATACCAAGCGCCCGAGCGCCACGAATTTCTTCAATGTGACCGGGCTCCATCGAGAAATTCTCGAAGAACGGCGGCTCGTGAATGTAATCGCTCTTTTCGTCCCACTGGTAAATGTCGCCGGTGCTTGAAGGGATGTCGTTCCACTTCGGATTTTGATCCGCAAAATCGCGATAGAATTTGCGGAAGGTATCCGGTGTAAGCGCTGTTTGCATGGCGTCCCGGATTTCACTGAGACTCGGCCACAAATCACGCAGAAAGATTTTCTCTCCATTTGTATCTTTTCCTAACGGCTCGCGTGAAAGATCGATGTGCACCCGGCCTGCGAGCGCGAACGCGACCACGAGCGGCGGCGACATCAGAAAGTTCGCTTTGATATGCTGATGGACGCGCGCTTCGAAGTTACGGTTTCCGGAAAGCACGGAGGCGGCAACAAGGTCATATTTGTGGATCGCTTTCTCGATGTTGGGGTGCAGCGGCCCCGAGTTGCCGATGCAGGTCGTACAACCATAACCGACGAGATTGAATCCGAGCTGGTCGAGGTATTGCTGCAGACCGGTCTTGTGGAGATAATCAGAAACAACCCGCGAGCCCGGAGCCAGTGATGTTTTGACGGCGGGATCAACGCGCAGGCCCCGCTCGACTGCTTTCTTTGCGAGCAATCCTGCTGCGATCATTACGCTCGGATTGCTAGTGTTCGTGCAACTTGTGATCGCCGCGATCAGAACGCTGCCGTGCCCAACGTGAGCACGCCCGCGCGTAAAAACTTCGCTCGACTCTGCTTCAATTTCTTTTCCTGGATCGGGCGTTGGCCTGTTGGAAATCATCTCAATCTTGTTGAGTTCGTCCCCAGGATTAATTCCCTGGTCTTCCTTCGTATCGCTCGAAGCCATCGCGTTGTCGCGAGGAGCGCTGCCATTCAATTCCACCACGTGCTTTTGGCGAAGATCCACATTTTGTTTGCCATACCCGCCATCGCGCACCGGTTTTTCGAGCAACGCGCGAAACGTTTTTTCAAGATCCGGCAAGTTGATCCTGTCCTGCGGCCGTTTGGGTCCGGCGACGCTAGGC
>JBKPLX010000231.1:0-22543 GCA_046731855.1 Verrucomicrobiota bacterium
TGTTCCGCTCTCTGCCCATGCTGCTGCTAGCCGCGGTCTTTGTTATGTATGTGATTCTGGGAATTCTTTACGAAAGCTATGTGCATCCATTCACGGTCTTATTCCCGGCGATCGTCCCCGCAGTGGTGGGCGGGTTGGCTACATTGTATCTTTTTCACTCAGTGCTCTCGCTTTACAGTGTCATCGGTCTTTTCCTGTTGTTAGGCATCGTGAAGAAGAACGGGATCATGGTTGTCGATTTTGCCTTGCAACGAATCGACGAAGGCTGGGACCTCCGCTCGGCAATTCACGAAGCCAGTATGGAACGGTTTCGTCCCATTATGATGACCACTCTCGCCGCGCTTATGGGTGCAATCCCCATCGCGCTTGGCTTCGGCCAGGACGCCGCATCGCGCCGTCCGCTGGGACTAGTCATCGTGGGAGGTCTGATTTTCTCCCAACTAATTACGCTGTTTGTGACGCCAGTCATTTATCTCTGGCTTGAATGGTTCCAGGAGCACGTTCTGGACAGGGTGCCATTCCTGCGCAGCGCGCACACCCACCACGAAGGCGAACCCGCGAGGGGAGAAATGCGACCTGAACCGGCCGGCGTCCATTGATTCACGATTCAACTTTTTTGACGTTTCAACGCTTTAACTCGTAACGCTTCAACGTGGCGACGCTCATGCGCGCGATGGTTCTAGATAAGCCGCGGGAGCCGCTTCAGCTCCGTGACGTGGAAAAGCCAAGACCGGCCAGGGGACAACTGCTTGTGCGAATCGCAACGTGCGCGGTGTGCAGGACCGATCTTCACGTAGTGGATGGCGAACTGCCAGATCCCAAACTGCCTCTTCTACCAGGCCATCAAATCGTTGGCCACGTCGAGGAGATCGGAGAAGAAGTAGAATCGAAATTTAAGGTTGGCGACCGTGTTGGCATCCCGTGGCTTGGCTGGACTGACGGAGAATGCGCTTACTGTCGATCGAACCGGGAGAATCTGTGCGATCAAGCTCGCTTCACCGGTTACACTATCGACGGCGGCTATGCCGAGTTCACTGTCGCCGACGCTCGATTTTGTTTTCATTTGCCCGACCGTTACAATGATGTCGAGGTTGCGCCGTTGCTTTGTGCGGGGCTGATCGGCTACCGTTCCTATCGCAAAACTGGGACTGCGCGCCGCCTTGGCATTTATGGCTTTGGTAACGCCGCGCATCTCATCGCGCAGATTGCCCTTTATGAAGGGCGCGACCTCTTTGTGTTTACGCGACTCGGTGATCTGGCGACCCAGCAAAGCGCGAAAGCGCTGGGCGCAAAGTGGGCCGGCGGTTCTGACGAAATGCCGCCGGAGAAACTCGATGCAGCGATTATCTTTGCCTCGGTAGGCCCGCTCGTGCCTGCAGCCCTGCGCGCGCTCGCCAAGGGAGGCATTGTAGTTTGCGGTGGAATTCACATGAGTGATATCCCTTCCTTTCCCTATGCCAATCTCTGGGAGGAGCGAGTGATTACCTCAGTTGCAAATCTGACGCGCCGTGATGGCGAAGACTTTTTCGCCATCGCGCCACGTGTTCCTGTTAAAACAAAAACTCAAACGTTCTCGTTGGAGCAAGCCAACACCGCGTTGGATCGCTTTCGTGCGGGTGAGTTAAAGGGCACTGCGGTGTTGACGATTACTGGATGACGAAGCAACGAAATCCTCTTCGCTAGTGTTGCAATTGTAGTTGCCCCGCTACGTCGAGGCGCTCTGGACGACACCACTCTCGAGGCACGGCGACACGGTGTCGTGCCTACAACCACAGCATCGCTTTTAGTGCCCGGGTGTCTCGTGGCTAGTCTATGGATTGCTTGTAACCGCTTGAGGGTTAGGGCGGGTCGTCTCAATCCGCGCGCTTATCTTCTCCAATCTGGCTGCGACCACAAAGTGCCAGCTTGGGCTGGCGGTAGCCTGCTGATATTGACGGCGTTATTGTTTGGCTTTGTTACCCCCCCCACGCAATCCTCGCGATAAGTGCACGAGGACGAGAAAGGTTTAGCTGTTTGTGATCTATCAAATCAGCGGGTCTCTATTCGCGCGCGGCTGCTAGTCTGTTTCACAAAATTGCCAGGAAGCGACTTTTCGTCACTTTGAACTGAGCCAGCGGAGTTGCCAAGTGCTTCTTCCTCTGGGGAGAGAAACGGTCTGAAACGACTTTTGTCTATGGCTTTCATGAAGGCTTCATGCGGAGAGACAATTCCCTTTTCAAGCAGCGCCCAGATCGCGTCGTCCATGAATTGCATTCCTTGTGCTTTGCCGGAGACAATCACGTCCTGAAGCTTTTGCGTTGCCGCTTCGCGAATGATGGCGGCAACAGCGGGGTTGGCGATTAGAATTTCGTTCACTGCAATTCGGCCGGGTCGATCTGCCCGTTTTAAGAGCAATTGGGCAACGACACCGCGCAGTGAGTTCGCAAGCATGGCACGCGCCTGCGGTTGACGGTCCGCGGGAAAAACGTCCACCATTCGGTCGACTGTTTTGCGCGCATTATTTGTGTGCAGCGTACCGAATACGAGAAGACCCGTTTCGGCAGCAGTAAGAGCAAGTGAAACTGTTTCCAGGTCACGCATTTCGCCCACAAGCACAATATCGGTATCCTCTCGTAACGCTGCCTTGAGCCCAGCGGCAAACGAGCTGGAATCGGTCGGGACTTCCCGCTGAGTGATGGTGCTCTTCTTGTTGTCGTGTACGAACTCAATCGGTTCCTCAATCGTCACGACGTGTTTTGCAAAGTTTTGATTGATGTAGTCGATCAACGCAGCTTGCGTGGTAGTTTTGCCCGAGCCGGTAGGACCCGTGACTAGCACGAGGCCGCCGCGTAGGTTCGCAAACTCTCTTACAATTAGCGGAATCCCCAGTTGTGCGAGGGTGGCAATTTTGGTGGGAATGAGCCGAAACGTTGCCCCGTAACCGTTTGACTGCTTGAAGTAGTTACTGCGGAAACGAGAAGCTTCATCCATTTCATAGGCAAAATCGAGGTCTCCGCTTTGTTCGAAGTTTTCCCAGTTACGCGCTCCGCAAATTTCGCTCATCATCTGCACCGCTTCCTCACGTGAAATCGGCTCGGCGCGAATGGGCATGATGTCTCCATGCACGCGCATTTTCGGCGGCTGTCCCTGTGCGAAGTGTAGATCAGACCCGCCGTGCTTGACGATTACCCTAAGAAATTGATCCAGGTAAGCCATTGTCAAGAACCCGCACTTAAATTTTCAGTTGTTGTCGCACCATTTGCTTTTGATCGGCGCGCGCGTAAGCCTCCTGAGCGCTGATCAAGCCGCGTTGATACAGTTCGATTAGCGCATCGTCCATTAAACGCATGCCTTGTTTTTTGCCGGTCTGAATAATGCCTGGTAACATGTAGGTCTTTGCTTCGCGAATAACGTTGGCTACTGCGGGTGTGTTCGTAAGAATCTCCAAAGCCAGCACGCGTCCGGTGCCATCAGCTCGCGGTATCAGTTGGTGGCTGATGACTCCCCTCAGGGATTCGCTCACCATCACCCGGATTTGTTCCTGTTGATGCGGTGGAAACACGTCGAGTAATCGATCAAGCGTGCGGGAAGCATTACTGGTATGCAGAGTTGCTAAAACAAGGTGGCCGGTTTCCGCGGCAGTAATGGCGAGCGAAATTGTTTCCAAATCCCGCATTTCTCCAACCATGATCACATCGGGATCCTCACGGAGTGAAGCGCGCAGCGCTGTGGCGAAAGACTCGCTGTGCGTGAAAATCTCTCGCTGGGTAACGTGGCAGTTTTTCGACGTCAAAATGTACTCGATCGGATCTTCCAACGTGATGATGTGATCGCGACGCTCCATGTTTATCTGCTCGACCATTGCCGCCAGTGTCGTCGATTTGCCCGTTCCTACCGAACCGGTCGCCAAAATTAGCCCGTTCTGGTAACGGGTAAGTAGCTTAAGGCGCTCGGGCAGCGCAAGTTCGTCCATGGTTCGGACGTGGCTGTTGATCACGCGGAAGACGATCTCGATCCCAAGCCTTTGACGAACCACGCTGGTGCGATACCGAGCGAACTCGTTTTCATACGCAAAATCTGAGTCGCCACGTGTATTCAGCTCATTTTTGTAGACATTGGGCACGAAGGCTTCAGCCAGAGCCGCTGTTTGCTCGGCAGTCAGTAGCGGTGCGTCGGGCCAGATAGGCTCCAACCGTCCATGCAGCCGCCACCTCGGCTGCGCGTTCACGGCCAAATGAACATCAGATGCGCCGGCCTTTTGGCCGACCTCGAGATAATCGTCGACGTGTCGCATGGCCTGCGATTTCACGGGAAGGTCCAGAGACTTAGTGGTCATTGGCGCCTGAGTAAATAATTACGCAACGCAGAGAAGCCCGTAAATGCTAAAACGAGCGCGACTGCCGTAGGCCCGCCAGACCCATGGACATTATGTTTTGCGGCGGGGTTTTCCCGCAAAATCGGTCAGTCGGTTTTTGACAAACTCGAGAATCACCGGTCGAGCCAGGCTGGCGGCGACTTTCAATGCAGCCAACGCAAAGCCAGTTTCGACGAGCTTCTTCTGTGATTTACGGCTGTTTTTTGCATCCACATAAATTTTCTTCGTCCGCATCGGTGCCAAAGCGATCAAAGCACCGACCGCAGCTGCGGCTGTGATCCACGAAACGGTCTGATTCCGAAATGATCTGCGAAATTTCGCGGGGAAATCCAACTCATGGTGCAGGCCGCACAAATCGCGTCCGACGCGTTCGCGTGAATCTGCGATTTCCACTCTCAGTTCGTCGATTGATTTGTTGCGTCCAGATTTCTCAGCCATTCACGATCCTTCTTTAATTCAGCCAAAGTGGCGCCAAAAAATGGCTTGGTGATTCGACTCCGCGCGATCAGGACCAGCACCAATGCAATGATGAAATGGAGGGCAGCAGTGGCCAGCGCTATCCATGGCCACGAAATTCCAACCAGATGAGCTAACCCGACAACCGCCCCGGTTATTAGGAAAACATAACCCAGGGCACAAAGGAGTAGCGCGAAAACTAAGCAACCAGCCAGTATCAGTAATTGCACTGCGGCCGCTTTTGATTCCTCAGCGAGAAGGGCAAAGCGGCTTTCAAAGAACTCTGCGAGTGCGTTTATGAGCGCCAACAAATTTTGCAGCATACCGGCATGGCCCGCAGGATTGCGGGACCGAGAGCTCTCGCTTGTCATCTCCGAAAGTTTTCGGAGTTAGCGCCGGAAGATCAACCCCAGAACAAACCCGATCCCCAGAGCGGTAAAAATCGCCTTCGTTGGATTTTCGCGCACATATTGCTCCGCGTCTTCGTGGAATGTGCGGACGCGATCCGTAGCGTCCCCCCATGCTTGTTCTGCTTTTCCGCGTGCTTCGCCCCATTTGTGCTCCGCCTTGTCGCGATATTCCTCAGCTATGGCGCCAGCCGCCGATTTCAAGTCTTCAGCCGCCCTGCGCGCATGTTGTTTGCTACTCTCCAGCTTGTCGCGTGCGTCCCCCGCGGCGGGCGCCTTTTGTTCTGCTTTATTCTCTTCTGCCATTGGTATTCTCCAGTTGATTATCAGTGGAAGTATCCGCGTGCTTGCCAAATTCGGCAAACAAATCTCGTAGCAAAGTTGAGCAACACGTCAGAGCCTCCGAAAGCCAATCGCACTTCGAATGGTTTGCGGTCTTAGCCCGCTGAATCGAAAAAGAAGTTATTGTTCGCGAAAAATGATGCGCGCTTTTGTCAGATCGTAGGGTGAAAGCTCGACAGAAACTTTATCTCCTGGGACGATCCGAATGAAATGTTTTCGCATTTTACCCGAGATGTGCGCAAGCACATTGCGCTGTCCTGGTAGATCGACGCGAAACATGGTCCCCGGCAATACCTGAGTTACTGTGCCTTCCGTTACGATCTGTCCTTCCTTCGACACGAGGGAATTATACTCTCCAACGTGCATTGCTCAACTTGGCTAACAAACCACCGGGACGTGGTGCGCTACCCTGAGGTGACGCGCGGCGATCTTGCGCTCCTAACGCAGCTGATCCCGTGAGATGGTCGGCAAATATTCACGAAGTTCCTGGCGTTTCCACCAGGCGCCAGTTTGCCGGCGTTCTTCAGGAGTTGTAAAACTATAGCGATAAAACATCGCTCGGATGTAGTGGGGCGGTTTATCAGGGAACGGGTCATGCGCGAGCAATCCGGTCACGTCTCGTGATCCCTCCAGTAGCCTCACGATGAGCCCGGCTAACCACGGATTTTGCTCCGGCGCTTCTAAGGCTGCAAACCACATCTGCCAATCAAGCCTTGGTTGGTGCGGCGCGCACCAGCCGGGTGCGCGTTTCACGTCGCCCGGCTTCCATTTGAATTCATAGGGCGTCCACTCAATCCCATCAACGCTGCCTTCGATCACTATCTCGCCACGGTTCTTGGTCATAACGCGAAACAGTCCGTAGCCGTTCACGATTCGAAATGCTTCCAGTTGTTCGTAGAGGTTCGCCAGCCAGCCCGGTGGTCGGCTCTGCGGTTTGAACGCGCCAAAAATGAGCCACGCGTTGATTGGCAATGTGACAACAATCACTGCGAGAGCGGCGTAAGTCGACAATCGATATGTGATCGAGTTCGTATTTGGAGGGCGGAGTTCGTGCGACGCCGGGCTAGCGGGATCTCGCCGCCCCAGGCTTCGGGCCATTGATCCGTCATCGATCAATAGAAAACACAACGCGATGGTGAGCAGATTGAAAAAGCAATAGTTGCCGGTAAGAGCGATTATGATTTGAAGGAAGATCACTAATCCCGCAGCAATCAGTCGCGGGCGTCGCGGCGCCCAGATAAAAAACGGCACGATGATCTCTACGGCGAGACAAAACGCGACCGAAAAATGCTTGAACCATTCCGGAGTTTTGTCTGCCCACCAGGCAAAGACTGTCGGCAACGGCTGCGACCAGTAATGATAATCAAGTGCCGTCAGCGCGCTCCAATGAAACGAGTGATTCACCCAACCCCAGGAATCGTCGCCGCTAGTCAGCTTCACGATGCCGGACATGAGCAATAGTTTGAACAGAAGGACCTTGAGCAAAAACAAACCCGCCCGCGAAACTGGAGAAGTTGGAGCCGAGGGCGCCAACCCCGGCCACCATATTAGCTCCCGCGGCCATAGCCGCCATGGTGCAAGAAAGATTGCTAAAAAACCGGTTTCCAGCAGCAGAACATCCCATTGAAAATTGAGAAACACTTGTCCAGCGATCGTGAGCGACAGGTAAAAGACAAAAAGCACGGTGAGTAAAAGCGCCGGCGCGATCCCGAAAATCAGAAGCAACGAAAGAACAACGCCGCCTCCGCAAAGGAAATGTAGAAAGGCGTTGCTCGAATCGAACCAGCAAAGTGTTGGGAAGAGAAAATAAGCGTCTGGCCCAAGTTGCTGCCGAACTGCAGGGAGAAACCGATTTACGGGTGACATCCCATTGCTGCCAACAAGTCCATCCACTTGTATCCAAAGAGAGACAAATGCGATCAGATAGATCAGTCCCAGCATGCGGAGAAACCAGCGGCGCGCCCAAAAATAAGTCGGCGGCCGCACGTCGTTGCCCCACAACAGTCGAGTAAAGGTTGATCCGAGACTGCGATGCCGCGCGATGAATTTGTAAGCGGCCTCGGAAATTCCTGCGAACCCAGCAACGTGATCGTAGCTCCAAGCCAGCCATTTCCTCGAGGATCGATATCGCAACGAGCGATACACGGCTTCGGCGGCAAAGAAGGCCTCGCCATCCGGCTCGATGAATGCCACCGCACGCTTGAATCGTTCGATTGGAATTTCAGGGAACCGCGCTGCTACCTGTTGATAGGTGGCATAATCCACTTTCCCAGCAGTGATTTCGCGCCAACGTTCGATCCACCGCTTGCAAAAATGACACTCACCATCCCAAATCATGAGAGGCTTTGACGGCGGATTCGAAACGCGGAGCTGCGATTCGTTAGTCATTAACGTCCAACGTCCAACGCCCAACGCCCAACGTCCAATTCAGAATCCGAGTTCAATGTTGGATGTTCAGCGTTGGGCGTTCGGCGTTTTTAAGTATCAAACTCCGCCCATACCGGCGCGTGATCGGACGGTTCCTTGCCTTTGCGCATTTCGATGTCAATTCCCGATGCGCTGCAGCGCTTCACTAGTTTTTCGCTGGCCAAAATCGCGTCAATGCGCAGGCCGCGATTTCTTTCAAACGCGCGCATCTGATAATCCCACCAGCTGAAAAGTTCGCCTTCCTTGTGATGAATTCGCAATGTGTCCCGCAAGCCGATTTCACACAATTGCTGAAACGCGGCGCGTTCGCCATCGGAACACATGATGGCGCCACGCCACAGATTTGCATCGTAAACGTCGATATCTTCCGGCGCGACGTTGAAATCACCGCATACTACAACATCGCTAGACTTTTCTTTCGCGATGCACTCTCTCAGGCGGCGATACCAATGCAGTTTGTATTGGTAGGCTGGAGAACCGACCGCTTGGCCGTTTGGCGCATAAATTGAAAAAACGCGCAGGCTACCCGCAGTTACTGCGACCAAGCGCGCTTGCGGATCGACCACTTCATCGCAGAGCGACGCACGCACATCGCGCAGCCCGACCTTCGACAGAATTGCGACGCCATTGTACGATTTTTCTCCGTGATAAGCCGCGTAATAACCTGCCGCTTGCAGAGCAAGCGCCGGAAATTGGTCGTCCGTGCATTTTGTCTCCTGCAGACAAACAACGTCCGGCCTTGTCGCTTCCAGCCAGGCGAATAAGCGGTCCTGCCGTTTTCGTAGCGAATTAATGTTCCAGGAAACGATTCTCATTTTCTGTAGCGGCGGTCTATGGCCGCCGTGATGCTGCCAAGAATTTACCATCGGCGCTCATAGAGCGCCGCTACAGTTCTAACTCCGCGCCCGGGGCTGGCACAAAGACTTCCTTGTCCGGAAGCTCGGCTGACAACGTCGCACGCATCCACTCCACCGCCGGTGGATCGCCGTGCACAAGAACAATTTTGACCGGGGCGAGTCTTTTAGCGTAATCGATCAGCGCCTCACGCGTGGCGTGCGCGCTGAATTGAAACTGTTCGATATTGCAGCGGACACGCTGTGCCGACTTGTCGGGGTCAAGAGTAACCTCCCCATTTGTGCTCGCGCCCCGTAAAAGACCGGCAGGCGATTCCGGGTTGGCATAGCCGACAAAAAAGATCGAATGCTGCGGGTTCTCGATCAGCCGCTGCGCAAGAATATTGGAGAGTGTTTTTGGTATCATCATCCCACTGGAGAGCACGTAAATCCGTCCCGGGCGCAGCGGCGCGTCACGCACTGTTTGGTCGTTCAAGATGAATGGTGTGGCTTCCCTCATTAATTGCAGGCGCGGCAATTGGCGGTGAGTCATATGCGCGCGCCGATCGTAGATGTCGGTCATCTTTGAGCTAAGACCGCCAATGTAGATTGGAAACTCGGGCAGGAGCCTTTCGCGACGGAACTTGTAAAGCATTGCCAGGATTTCCTGCGTTTTTCCTAGCGCGAAGACGGGTATGAGCACGCACGAGCGGCGCTCAAAAGCAGTGCCAATCGCTTCTGCCAGACGTTGCTCTTCGCCAGCGCGTGTCCAGCCACCGGGCTTTGCGTGGTCGCCTCGCGTGCATTCCATGATCAGGACGTCAATCTTCTCTTCCGGAAAAATTGCCGCTTCCATGATCGTTTGATCGTCGAAATTGACGTCCCCTGTGTAAAAGACGGTCTTACCTTCCGCTCGCAGAAGAATTCCGGTCGAGCCCAGGACATGTCCTGCGTCGAAAAACTCGAATGTCAGTGCGTCTTTCTCACGCTGGGGCGCACGTTCGCCGGAAATGGAGATACGCTGACCCAATGGACACCAATGCCAGCGTTCCGATGCACGATCGGTTTCTCGATGCGTGAAAAGTGGATATGACCCCGCGATAGCGCGACCCATCTCCTCGCGTTGCCGGGTCATCACATTGACCGAGTTGTGCAATAGCACGTTGCCGATCTCAGCCGTGGCTTCGGTCATGAAAATGCGCGCGGTCGGAAAGCGTCGCATTAGCACGGGCAGTGTGCCGATGTGATCCTGATGGGCGTGAGAGATCAGGATCGCTTCAATCTCCTGGCCAGCAATCGCTTTGAAATTGGGCAGCGCATCCTCACCGGTGTCCTTGGGATGCATTCCGCAATCGAGCACCACTCGATGGCGGCCCATCTCGAGATAATACGAATTCGCACCAATCTCGGTGCGGCGGGTCAGGTTAATGAACTTCAAAATGCAGTTTTGGTTAGAGCACGTTTCAATTCTTCTATCAGCCACCTAATTCTCTGAACAGTCGCTTTCGCGACCAGTCTAAGTACTGGTCGCATGAAGGGAGAAACGAAGCGGCAACGCGATGAAAACAGCCACCTTGAGAAGGACATTTGCATCCACATCTTCACTGTCTCATCCGCGATGGTCGGCGTTTGCCTGACCGTTATCGGATTGATCCGTGTCGTTATCACCCTTGGGACCGTGGATACGCTGGCAGATGATTTGCTGGCTGCCGACGCACTGCTGTTTCTGATCTCTTGTATGCTTTCTTACTGGGCCCTGCGCTCGCGAGGTCTGCGCAGAATGCATCGCCTCGAAAAAATAGCAGATGCCATCTTTATCGTCGCCATGATCGGGATGGTTGTGGTCTGTGCGCTGATCACATATACGATTTCCGTTCCGCGGTAGGTCCCCGGCTAAAGAATGTCTTTACGCTAGCTGTTACCGTAAGCGAATAGGTTATCCTCCTAGCGCGGGGGCGTTGGACGCGGCACTGGCGTCGGGCGGCGCGACCTTGGCGTTGGAGTGGGCCTTGGAGGTGTAACAGCGCAGACTCTGAAGAAGATCGGGTGGTGGTCGGCAAAAGGTCGACCAAAAGGGACGCCATTTCCCGTGAAGGCTCCATAGAAGCAACCACCCACCGCTTTCATCTGCATATAGTCTCCGAGCACCCGCTGTCTGGAATTACCGTTGTCAGCAGCGGAAGACAGGAAAGTCAATAATGTCTGATGGCTGAAAGTAACACCCTGATCGCTGCTCTCTGCGAGGTGAGCTGAAAAGATCGGCATGTTATCTTGAGAGAACCCATCAAAGGTATAGTAGAAAACGCCGACTGTTCCGTCACTGGTTACTGCGACGGAGGGAATTGCGGCTTTGCGAGTCCACATACTGTATAGCCCAGATCACGCCGGATAATCGCATCGAGTCCTTCTCTGGCGACTGTGCTGTCGTCAGCAATAACTACAGAAGGCTGTCGCGGGGAGAGTGCGGTGGAGGAGGCCCTCACAAATTCCAGAGGGTGACCGAAAGTTGTTCGGATGACAAGCAAAATTCGTTACACTCGGCTACAGCCACTCTTGAAAAATCCGCAGCCAGTTTCGGCGCAGGATTTTTTCGATCTCTTCGTCGCTGAAGCCGCGCTCGATTAGTTTACGAGTGAGGTTCCGCGACTGAGAATGGTTCCTTAGATCGGGAATGAAGTGAGGCGTTGTAAGTTTTTCGGCAAGCTGCTTTTTTGCCGACTCGGGCCACTGGCTATAGATAAACTCAAAAAAATCAAATCCAATTCCGACTCCATCGATGCCGACCAAATTGGCTATGTGTTCAATGTGATCGACGTAACGATCGAGAGTGCTTGTTCCTTCTTTTGGACTCACCAGGACCGAATTAACGCCAATCACACCCCGCCGTTCCCCGATCATTTTGATCTGATCGTCGCTGATGTTGCGCTCGATATCGTAGTAGCGCCGGACATTTGTATGCGAAACAATGGGCGGCTTTTTTATCACAGACAAGATGTCGTTGAAACCGGCTGGATTAATATGAGCAAGATCGATAATTACGCCTAAGGCCTCGCACTCTTTCACAAGGTCTCGACCAAACTTAGTAAGACCTTCGCGCGAAGAACCGTTGGAAGCGAAGATTCCGCCGTGTCCCGCCTCATTACTTCGTGCATGGGTGAGTCCCATTGAGCGAACTCCGAGCTCGTAGAAAATGCGCAGAAGATTTAAGTCTGTTCCCAGAGGCTCTGCTCCCTCCATCGTAATGAGCAGCGCGATCTTGTCTTCTTTGAGCGCGCTCTCGATGTCGCGATAACTCTTGCAAATCGCGAATTTAGGGCACGCCCGCGTCTCAGCAGATAACCGCGCGATTTGATCAAGCGCCACGCGCAGGCCCGCGTCCGGGAGATAACGGTCCTCGATATAGATCGCGACACCCACCACGCCAACATTCCCGGCTTGGAGTTCCGATAGAAATTCGGTGGCGAGCACATTTTCGCGCTCGCGCTTTTCATACAAATCCATCGGCAAATCGAAGTGCAGATCGATAATGCCGCCGGCTTGGAGCCGGTCGATTCGGTGCTCGATAGATTTTCCGGTCATGCTTTGCCAGAAGAAACCGTGGTTCGCGCCAATGTCACGGATAAGAAATGCCAGGAACCTGAACCCTCAAAGCCGTTTCCCATGATGGCACATGAAGTATCCCGCGTTTGGGATAGAGCGATACTCCCTTTGGTCTATTTAATCATTCTCGACCATTTGAGGTGTGATTACTTCAAACCGGGCATTTACTTTTCGGATTTGCGTCTCCTGGTCTTTCACGGTCGCAGTGAGGTTTGCAATTTTGCTCTTCAACTCTGCAATCGTGCTTGCCTGCTCTTGTACTTTGCGATGTTCTTTGATGAACTCATTAAGTAACATCGCGTTGACAGCTTCGTAGCGTACGGTCTCTGGTTTGCCCTCGCGATCCGACGTCACCAAATCCGGGTTGACCTTTGCTACTTCCTCGGCAATCAGGCCAAAGGAGAGCACGCGCGTCGGATCAACCTCCTTCTTGTAGCGAAAGCTGACCGGCTTGAGCGAGTGGATCGCCTCGCTGGCCTTCTCCATCGGTGTGATCTCTTCCTTGTACCGCTGTGACGACGAAAGCGTGCCGATTCTGTTATCTGAAGTGACGTAAACCGCCCGTTCAGTCGCTACCGACTCATAGACGTTGCGGATGCGGGTGATGTTGTTCTCTCCAGCAACCCCATTGACGCCGGCGCCGATGCAGACATTGCCGCTACCCGTAATGTTAAATCCAGCCGAATCTCCAATGGCGGTATTGCTGTCGCCAGTTACGTTGTCGCGGAGCGTTTGAGAACCGATGCCGGTGTTGAATTCGCCTGTCGTGTTGCTAAAAAGCGCAGTAGTACCGATAGCTGTGTTGTCGCCTGCTGTTGTGTTGCTCAAGAGCGCATTATAGCCGTGAGCCGTGTTGTCAAAGCCAGTGCTGTTGTTAAAGAGCGCACCGACACCGCTGGCTGTGTTGCTGTTGCCGCTAGTGTTGTTAAAAAGTGCGAACGTTCCATTGGCCGTGTTCTTGACGCCGCTGCTATTGCTCAAAAGCGCACCAGCGCCGATCGCCGTATTTTGGTGTGCGGTGTTGGCGAGGAGGGTACCGGCGCCAACACCAGTGTTGAACTGGCCTTCTTGGTTGCTCCAGACGGAGAACAAACCAACTGCCGTGTTGTATGTACCGGTGGCGAGACTAAAAAGCGCATTCTGCCCTTCAGCGGTATTCCCTCCGGGATAGCCGCCGTCTGGCGCTGGGACAATCGCTTCCGTATTTGGTAGCAGCCCAACCCAAACGAGAAATGTAGCAATGATCAGCGCTAAAGATTTTCGGTTCTGCTGAGTTTGATAAAATGTTTTCATAAACGACAAGTCTTGAAGATTTCGTGCCAGTTTGGCGAGCGAAAAGAGACTGGCGTCGCGCGTCTCGGAATCTTTCCGCCGATTTCCGTAATGGTTTTGCCGTTGTCATGTCGAGCAGAGTCGAGGCATCTCTCATCATCGAACTCGCTTCTCGACTTACCCGGAATGACACGCGGGAGGGCTAGCCGCTACCTGCTTAATTCAAGCATTCGCCGAATAGGTAACTCCGCGCGCTTGCGCAATGGCTCTGGCAAAGTGATTTCCGGTTCCATGTTCAACAGGGCGTCGTACGCTTTTTCGAGCGTGTTCATTTTCATGAACCGGCATTCGCCACAGAAGCAGTTATCTGTCGGACCGGGAATGAATGTCTTGTTAGGGATTTCTTTGTGCAGACGGTGCAACAGACCGGCTTCAGTTACGACGATGATCTCCCGCGCAGGCGATTCTCTGCAAAACGTCACCATCTTTTCGGTGGAACAGACTTCATCGGCCAGCATGCGCACGGCGTACGTGCATTCCGGATGGGCCACAACCGGTGCATTGGGATATTGTTCACGAATCTTATTAATGCTGCGCGCCGTGAACTCGACGTGCACGTAACAGTTGCCCTGCCACAAATCCATCTTGCGTCCTGTCCGTTCCATTACCCACGCACCGAGATTCTGGTCTGGAACAAAAAGAATGTTTCGATCAGTCGGAGCGGCACGCACAATCTTATCCGCATTGCCGCTTGTGCAGATCACGTCTGCCAATGCCTTCACTCCAGCGCTGCAATTGATGTAGGCAATGACGTAGTAATTCTTATCGGCGTGCTTCTTCAAAAACGCCGCGAGTTTTTCCGGCGGACATGATTCAGAAAGCGAACAGCCCGCGTCGAGATCTGGCAAAATCACGCGCTTGGTTGGATTAATGATCTTCGCCGTTTCGGCCATGAAATGGACACCGCAAAACAAGATCACGTCAGCGTCTGTCTTCGCAGCCTGATAACTCAGGCCTAACGAGTCTCCTACGAAGTCAGCAACATCCTGTAACTCGGGCACTTGGTAGTTATGCGCGAGAATAACAGCGTTTCGCTCGCACTTGAGGTCTTGCAGTTCTTCTGACAGATCAACAGCAGTCCGCCGTGGACTGCCAAAGTTTATACCCGCGCTTACCATCGTTTAATATGGCGGTTTTGGAACGAATTACAAACAGTCTGTGTAGCTACAGCGCTCCGTCGCAGTGTCTTTCCTGCGAAAATGGGGGAGGCGCCTCGACGCAGCGAGGCGGCTACAGCGTTTTGCGCATTGCGTCGATTGGTGGGTCGCGCTCGAACCAAACGGAAAACGAGAGCGCACCTTGCTGTAGCAGCATCGATATTCCGCTAGTGCTGCGCGCGCCGGCTTGGTCCGCCGCGCGAAGCAGAGCGGTTTTCGAAGACCCATATATGCAGTCCAAAACCATGTGATGTGGAGCGATCAGGCGCGCCGGGATTGGCGCAGGATCGCTCGGATTCATTCCAAGCGGAGTGGCATTGACGATAAGATCGATGTCCGCGAGTTGCATTCGCATTGCCGACTCTTCCATCGCTACGGCTTCAAGGCGCGCCGCTGGGCCAAGCACGCGAGCTTCGATAAAAAACGAACGCAAACGCTCCGCCAGAGCGTTTGCTTTTTCCAAAGTGCGATTAACAAGGACGAGACGCTCACAATTCTCGAGCGCGCATTGCCAGGCAATAGCGCGCCCCGTTCCGCCGCCGGCGCCGATTATGAGCACTCGAAGATCGCGGAGATCGACAGAGAACTCGCTGCGGACGGCGCGCACGAATCCTTCACCATCGGTATTCGAGCCAACGAGTTTTTTATCGCGAAGGCGAATTGTGTTCACGGCTCCGACGCGCCTCGCCGATTCATCCGCCTCGTCGATCTGGGCGTACCCCGCAATTTTGTGCGGTACCGTCAGGTTCACTCCTACGAAGTCCAGATTTCGCAGAAAGCGTAGAGCGGATCTCAATTCATTCGGCCGGATATGAAAACGTGCGTATTGAGCATTGATCTCGCAGGCTCGCAGGGCGGCGTTTTGCATTTCGGGCGAAAGCGAATGCGCAACTGGATCACCAAAGACGCCCAGGCGTATCGGTGGATCAATGTCGCGTCCTATGTCATGCCATTTCTCAAGATCAGCGAGCGTGTACCGTTGTATGGTCTGCATATTTTTCATGTCATCCCGAACGAAGTGAGGGACCTCTCACAGGCAGACCGAACATCCTCCGTCTTTAGTGTGATCCAATCTCCGCAGGTGAGGTCCTTCGCTTCGCTGAGGATGACACGCATTGGATGGAGTTTAGCGTGGGCTGTACTTGGCGAAAGTTGTCGATAGAGGCATCGCTTCGTAGCTTTGTTCGTTTACATGATCACCAAGACTGAAAGACCTTCGGATTTTATTCGCGATATCGTCGCGGACGACCTTCGTGCGGGCAAATACAAACAAATCTGCACCCGTTTTCCGCCAGAGCCTAACGGCTACCTGCATATTGGCCACGCAAAATCGATTTGCCTCAACTTTGGGATCGCGCGCGAGTTTGGTGGCATTTGCAACATTCGCATGGACGATACCAATCCGATCAAGGAGGAAGCGGAATATGTCGAGTCGATCATGACTGATGTGAATTGGTTGATCGATGGCTGGGCTGACAAGTACGTTGGTGGCGCGCCGTTTTACGCATCGGACTATTTCGACCGCTTTTACGAATACGCGGTCGATCTTATACGCAAAGGCAAGGCGTATGTGTGCGATATGACTTCGGAGGAAACGGACGCGTACCGCCGCCTCGGGAAGGCGAGTAGTTTTCGCGATCGCTCGATCGAGGAAAACCTCGATCTGTTTGCGCGAATGAAAGCGGGCGAGTTTCCCGATGGCGCGCGCACATTGCGGGCAAAGATCGACGTAAACGCCGCAAATATCTGGCTGCGGGATCCGGTACTCTATCGGATACGGCACGCGTCGCATCATCGCACCGGTGATAACTGGTGTATTTATCCAATGTACGACTGGGCGCATACGCTTAGCGATTACATTGAGGGCATCACGCACTCGGTTTGCACACTGGAATTTGAAGTGCACCGGCCGCTCTATAATTGGATTCTCGAGGCGCTCGAATTGCCCGAGCCGCGCCCGCATCAATACGAGTTCGCGCGACTCAATCTCACTTATTCGGTTATGAGCAAACGCAAACTGATCCAGCTTGTAAAAGAAAAGCTTGTCAGCGGCTGGGACGATCCGCGGATGCTTACTATTTCCGGATTGCGGCGACGCGGAATCACCGCGAGCGCGTTGCGCGCGTTCGCTTACAATGTCGGCATCACGAAATATCCAAGCATGACTGAGATGGCCGTGCTGGAACACACGATGCGCGACGAGTTTAATCGCACCGCCACCCGCCGCCTCGCCGTGCTGCGGCCGATCAAAATTGTGCTGACGAATTATCCCGAGGGAAAAATCGAAGAGTTGGATGCGATCAACAATCCCGAGGATCCAAATGCCGGAACGCGCAAAATTCCATTCGGTCGCGAGCTTTACATTGAGAGCGACGATTTCATGGAAGCGCCGCCGCCAAAATATTTTCGACTGCGACCGGGCGGCGAGGTGCGTTTGAAATACGCTTACATCATCAAGTGCGATGTAGTCGTGAAGGATGCGGCCGGCAACGTGGCTGAGCTCCGGTGCACAGTCGACCTGGAGAGCAAATCAGGCGGACCGACAGCGGGGCGCAAAGTGAAAGGGACTATACATTGGGTCAGCGCGGCGCAGGCAATCGATGCAGAGGTTCGATTGTACGATCGTCTATTTAGTGTTCCTGAGCCTGACGCGAGCGGAGATTTCAAATCATTTATCAATCCAAATTCGCTGGAAGTCGTGACTGCGAAATGTGAGCCAGCTCTTGCGAAAGCGCATTCTCAAGAGCGCTATCAATTTGAGAGGCTCGGCTATTTTGCGCTCGATCCAGATTCCATGCGTGAAAAACGGGTGTGGAACCGGACGATTACATTGAGGGATACGTGGGCGAAAGAAGCCAAGCGATCCTGATGCGCCCGGCAGGCGGAGCGCCTGCCCTACAACGCGAATATACGCCGCCGTGGAAATAACCGTTGTAGGGCTGCGCATCGCTTGCCCGGCATTAGAACATGGCGAGCGCGCGATCGATGCGGGCGATAACCTTTTCTTTCCCGAGAACTTCCAGCAAGTGATAGAGACTCGGTCCCACGTTGCTGCCGGTGACTGCGAGTCGAGTTGGGTGAACGATCGCGCCGACTTTTAGACCTAGGTTTGCGGCGGTGCTTTTCAATGTCGATTCGATTTCGGCGACATCGAATTTTTTCAGAATACTCAGGGCGTCGCGAACAGCCTTTAGTTTCGGTTTGTTCTCAACCGTGAAATGTTTGGCAACTCCTTCGGGATTGTATTCGAAATTGTCTGTGAAATAGAACGCGCAATATCCAGGTAGCTCGTCAAAGGTATTGATCTTGCCTTTGCACGTTTGCAACGCGTCACGGACGTATTCCTCCGGGAAATCATCAAGCTTTACACCGCTTAACTTCAACTTCGCGACCGCCAGATCGTAAAATTCAGAGTCGCTCAATTCGCGCGCATATTCACCATTCAACCAATGGAGTTTATCGGGATCAAAAATCGCCGAGCTACGTCCGATGTTTCTAAGTTCGAAAATCCGAATTATTTCGTTGATATCGATTTTCTCGCGGTTGTCCTTGGGCGACCAGCCAAGCAGACACAAATAGTTGCGCACAGCTGCGGGAAGGTAACCGCGCCGGATGTAGTACTCCACGCGTGCGCCTTCGTCGCGCTTGCTCATCTTCGATCCGTCGCGGTTTAGGATGAGCGGAATGTGGGCATATTGTGGTGGCGTTGCACCGAGTGCGCGAAAAATTTCGATGTGCTTGGGCGTGTTGGAGAGGTGATCTTCGCCGCGGATCACATGGGAGATTTTCATCTCCAGATCGTCGATCACATTCACGAAGTGAAAGATCCACGAGCCATCCGGACGACGGATCGTCATGTCTGGATGCGTCGCCGGATTGCTGAGATCGAAATCGATTTTGCCGCACACAACGTCATCGACGATAACGTGCTCGCGCGGCGAACGAAATCGCATGGCGCCCTGGTCCTCGAAGATGTGTCCGGCATCTTGAAGCTTCTTCAAGTAGCGCTCGTAAAGCTCGGTTCGCTCGCTCTGCAAGTAAGGTCCGAATTCGCCGCCGACGTGCGGACCTTCGTCCCAATTCAAGCCAAGCCACTCTAGCCCCTCATAAATGGCTGCCATCGCTTCTTGGGTGTTTCGATTAATGTCCGTGTCTTCAATTCGCAGAACGAATTTCCCGCCGTAATGCCGGGCAAATAGCCAGTTGAAAAGGGCCGTGCGCGCCCCGCCGATGTGCAGATAGCCGGTGGGCGAGGGGGCGAAACGGACGCGGATGTCAGACATTGGCGTGATGGAGTTCTGAAGTAATGGAGTAATGCATTTCTTTCATGTGTTCGCTAGCCCATCGCTCCAACACTCTATTACTCCACAAAAATTTTCCCTAAGCGTCGACGCGCATGGCGATCTTTCGGGAGATTTACTTTGGCGGTAACGGCGTCCTGATCGGCAAGGGAGCGCACGCGCTCAATTACATCGAAACTGATCTCAGAGATTCTTTGTGCTCGTAGCCATCGCAAAATTGCGCGGCGTTGAACTGCGAGTGGCAGTTCGCGAAGCTGCGCAGCCGAAAATTGGGCGGCGCTCGAATTCGGCAGCTGTTTTTCGATCCAGGCTTCTTCTTCGCCGGCGATCGTCGCAGCCCGCCAGATGGCAGGACGAATGTTTCGACCGAGGATTTTCTCCAAGTAAGGGATGATGCGATGGCGGATGCGGTTGCGGAGAGGATTGAGATTCCTGTTCGATGCATCCTCGCGAAAAGTAAGTCGATGTTTGCGCACATAGTTGTCGATCTCTTTGCGCCAAACACCGAGCAGTGGCCGCACGATTGTCAGCCCAACATCGTCGATGCAGCGAGTAGAAACCTCGCGCATTGCAGTGAGACCCGCGCTGCCGGCACCGCGAAAAAGATTGATCAGAAAAGTTTCCACCAGGTCATCAGCGTGGTGCGCAAGAAAAATAGCATGGCAGCGGCGACGCTTCGCGATTTTCGCGAAGAATGAGTAGCGGGAATCACGCGCCGCGGCTTCGACGGACATCTTCCGCTTTGTGGCGAAGGCGCGGACATCTACTGTGCCGAGCTCAAAATGAAGATCTGACCTTCGTGTTGTAGGGCGAGTGCTTCGCTTGCCCGTCCGTGAACGCGGCAAACTGGGCGCGCGCTCTACAAATTCGTGGTTGTATCGCTCGACTTGCTTCTGGACAAAACTTGCATCGGCGTCGCTGGAGCGGCCGCGTAATCGATGATTTAAATGACAAACGACCAAGTTCTCGTAACCAACATTGATCAACCAATGCAGCAGCGCGACGGAATCACGTCCGCCGGAAACGCCAACGAGATAGCGGGCTTCCCGAGGAAAATCGCGGCTTAGTCGAGGGTTGATGTCCAATAGCTTCATGAGCCCCTTCTTGTCATTCTGAGCGCAGCGAAGAATCTCTGATTATCTCATCCAGCAGCGCGCTCATTAGCAATCAGAGATGTTTCGCTCCCCTCAACATGACAAATGTTTGAATCCAATTCATGGCGTCGCTGCATCCAACGTTCAAAGCAATCATGAAGGATCAACAACTTTAGACAAAAGCGGAAATGGCTGGCGTCTTTAAAAGAAAGGATTCAAAGGCATATGAACAACGACACCACTTACGCATTGCTGGTTCAGTCAGAGGAGAAGGGCCGAAGCATCATGGAAACGGCGGTTTACGCGCTCCTGGGTTTGAGCGTAATCCTGTCGATTTTGCAGTTTGTTCAACAACCAAATCGGTTACCGACAACGCTGACGACACAGGCGTACGAAATCTCGGTTATCTCGCAAGGGAGCTAAAACAGCACGTGATTTGAAGGGCAGACCCTCGCTGGCAGGCCCTCACGGGTTTGGAACTGGCTGAGATTATTCCTTCCAAATTGCCCAGCTGGCGCGGGGAAGAAATCGGGGTGTTAGAGCTAGTTTTGTCAAAGGATTTGACAATGAATGAACGTTCATTCATCTTCCCGGCCTATGTCAGAACCCCAGATAGACTCTTCCAATGCCGATCGGCGTTCCCAGATCCTTGAGGCTGCCTTGGTCTGCTTTGCCAAGCGCGGGTTTCATCAAACCAGCATGCACGATATCAGCGGCGAGGCAGGGATCAGCGTAGGGCTGATCTATCGCTACTTCGAAAACAAGGAAGCGGTGATTTCTGCAATGGCCGCCAGGCATAAGGAAGAAATTCAGCAGATGCTTGAACGCGCGCGCCAGGCGCCGAGCCTTCTCGAATCATTGGAAATCTTGTTTACCGCACATTGTTGCGAAAACGAGCCACGACTAATCTCCGCGTTCGTCGTGGATCTTTACGCCGAAGCCTCGCGAAATCGGCACGTGGCTGATTTGGTCCGTGATGTTTTGGAAACAGCGATGGACGGGGTGAGAGATTTAATTGCGCGCGCGCCGGAAGGGCAAAATACGGGGAGCAATCTAACACCGGATGACCTGGCGGAACTAATTTTTGCCGTCGCACGCGGCATGTTGATGCTGGACGTCTTACGTCCGCACGAAATGACCGCAGCAGAGCGCCGCACGCGGCAACTGGAAGTAACACGCAGACTTTGGCGTTTGTTGTTCAAACCGCAGGGAGAACTCGCTTATGCATGATGTGGCAAAGAGCATTTCAAATGTTCCAGTGCAATCCAGTGCAAGGCCGCGGCGTCGCAAACGGCCGGTTATCATTGCGATAGGTCTGCTGGTCGCCATTTTGGTTTTTGCTTTTGGCATCAAAGCGCTCCAAATCCGCAAGATGATGTCAACACCGATGGTGATGCCCCCGACGACAGTATCGAGTGCGACGGTGAAAGAAGAAGACTGGGCGCCAACGTTGTCGGCGGTCGGTTCGATCTCGGCGGTACAGGGCGCGGTCGTTTCCAGCGAGCTTGGCGGAGTGGTCAGCCAAATCGCGTTCGAAAACGGCGGTACCGCGAAGAAAGGCGATTTGTTGCTCCAGCTCGACGCGTCGGCCGAGGAAGCGCTTTTGCGATCGGCAGAAGCTGAAGCCGAGTTGGGACGGCAGGACTTGGAGCGAACTCGCGGCCTTGCGTCGCAAAAGGTGGTTTCAAAGGCTGAACTCGACGCTGCGGAATCGAAATTCAACAGGCTGAATGCTGTTGCCGATCAAATGCGCTCTAATATTCGGAAGAAGACGATTATCGCCCCGTTTGATGGCCAGCTTGGGATTCGTCAGGTGAACGTCGGGCAAATGATCAACTCGGGCCAGCAAGTGGTGCAGCTCACCTCACTCGACTCACTCTTCGCCGATTTCGCCTTGCCCCAACAATATCTTGGTCAGTTAACGCCGGGCTTGGAGGTGCACGTGACCACGGACGCTCTTCCCGGCCATGTATTTCCCGGAAAGGTGACCGCAATTAATTCGATGGTGGATTCGAGCACGCGCAACATCACGCTGCAGGCGACGCTGGAGAATCCAGATCACGTGCTACGGCCCGGAATGTTCGCGAAAGCGGAAGTCACCTTGCCCGAAAAACACAAGGCGCTTGTCGTGCCGGGATCCGCAATTTCCTACGCGCCGTTCGGCGACTCGGTTTTTGTGATTGAGAAAAAGAAAGACGAAAAGACCGGCAAAGAATCGCAAGTGATTCGACAGCAATTTG
>JBKPLX010000232.1:0-21282 GCA_046731855.1 Verrucomicrobiota bacterium
GCGTGTTGAGTTGAATCGATTCTTTTCTGGTAACCACCTTTGGCTTGATCCAACCGAGTTTCGATAGACACCAACACGACATTCGCGTGGGACGATTTCCTTTGCCTCCCCAGGACCCGCCTGCCATGAGGCACCAATCACCGATTCCATGAGATCGAAACGTCGTGTCGTAGAGGTCGGGCAATCCTAGCAGGTGACCGAATTCGTGCGAAAAAACACCGACCCGCCCGTCTTCCGGTTCGGTGGAATAGGCAAATACTTTGACTCCCTGATGTACGAACGGCTGCGGAAGGGTCCACTTATGCGACCAGATCATGTTTTTTCGCTTCGCGGGATTTGGTTCTGCTTCCGCACCCCGGCCCGCATGGATCAGAAAAATCGCATCTACAAACCCGTCGTTGTCCGCATCAAAGCGCGCCAGGTTGTCGTTCCGACAAAAAATCGTCAAGGCATCGTTGAGCAATCCCGGCGTGTTTTGGGGATAATTGTTTCCTGTGCCGCTTTCGCTTGCTGTGTAATAGCTGTAAGGCTGAGGCGCCCGCACGTAGCTGATGACTTCCCCAGTTAATTCCAACGTACCGTAGGAAAGTTGTCGGTAAAAACTCGTCATGGAGTTCGGGTTTGCTTTGTCAAAGAGCAGGTTCTCGAAATCCTTGGCCCGCCGCATTCCCTTGTTGTCGGAAAAATCGACCAGCAGTGCAATGGCGTGCACCTTCCGTTTTTCCGGCCTCTTCGGCTCGACTGGAGCGGATGCCACTTCTGGACTAACGCGCGGCGAAGCAGATCCAATGGTGGAGAGTTCGTAAGGGAAAAGAAGTCCGTCATTAAAGCCGGCTCGCCCTACGTGGCTAGTCGCGACGATCCCGGTGCGTCGCGCGATTTGCAGCTCCTGAGTAGAGAGGATGTTGTGATCCTCGAGCTGCTTTGCAATGCTTTTTAAGACTTTGGGATGCGCTGTGCAGGCTGTCGCGCCGAGAGCGCGCATTTGCGATTCCCGTCGTGTCAAGGTTAGACAGGTCCTCCGTGCACCCTGGTTAATACCCGTAATTCACGTATTAAACTCCCCTTGGAATGAGGGGTTTCGCACTATTTCGACCAATTTAGCCCGGCGTCACCTTGCCGATGGTTCCGACCTCACTTTGTACACGAATGGAATGTGGTCGGGCGTAAAAAGACGAAAGGTCTTCATAAAAAAGTGCGAAGAATGGAGCGAATGGGATGAGCGACATAGAAGGTAAAGCTGCGAGGGTAGCAGCGAGCGAGTGCGGGCAGCGAGCGAGTTTCAATGACGAATTAAGAATTAGCAAGAGCGACCGCGCCTTTCACTCTGTTTGGATGCACTCGAGCTCTTGAATGTAGTAGCCCGGTAGCTGCCAGTGCCTGGCACCCTCGACGATCAGGCTTTTGTAATTGCAATTGGGCAAGGGCGGATTGGGCTGCGGGTGGCCACGATAAATCGCAACGAGAAGCAGCCGTTGCGCATCGCCCTCGTGCCATACGTAACAATTTTCCCGGGTGTAATCGTTTTGGTCGTCAGGTCGTCCAGGTCGAAACGCTTCGTCTTTGTCGAGGGTTTCCAATTCACCCTCCCGGAGCTCGTAAACGACACCCCAAACATCGTTCGTTTCATCACGCAAGATGTCCGCGACGCCACATCCCCGCCTGACAGACATGCGGGTAAAGGCCAGCCGATGTGAGGGCAGTTTTGCCCGGCAAACAAACTTTGCCGATGGGCAGCGCTCCTTCATCTGCCCCGCGTGCATATTTGAGCCATATGCGAAATACAACATCACTGCTGTCGATTGAATGCGGCGCCGGAGGCCGGCAGAGCGTTAATGTTTCTTGTATCCGAAAAAGCCGCGGCCACGGATGATGTCCGCAACTTGTGGCGGCACCATCTCGTCCCAGCTTTCGTCGCCATCAGCGATGCGTTTGAGAACGTCTCGTGAAAAGATCGGCAGATATTTGGGATTGTAGTTATCGAGCTGCACGAAGCTCCCACGGCCGAGCAGATAGCTGTACAGCGGTTGGAGGTCGGGTTTCACCTGCACCGTGTGAATGGTTTGTAGTTCGTCTTTCGGGCTGCGCTGTAGCGGATAGACGTAAACTTTCAGGTCGTTCTTAAAGAGGCGTCCGAAGTTCTCAAGAATGCCGCCGGGCAATTCGGTGTAATATTTTTCGTCAAACAACTCGTATACACTCGGCACACCCATGACGATGGCGATGCGTTCGCGCGTTCGCCAGGAGAGATACGCGGCGAGCCGATAGTATTCGAAGTAATCGGAGATGAGCACGGTCATGCCGCAAGCACCGAGGACTTCGGCGCGCGCGAGGAAATCGCGACGGTCAACCTCTTTGCCGCCCGCCAGCAGATTGCGCATGGTCAGCTCCATTAAAGGGAGGATGGGTTTGTTGGCCACGGGGGGCTCTTGTTTAAACTTTATTAGGGCGGACTGGAACATGTCGAGGTTGACGTAGGTGACCGGACGAAAACTGCCGCGCTCGACCAGCACGGCTTTGTTATGCAACATGTCGGACGGCTGCAGCACCTCGCGGTTCGGGCCGAACATGGCTGCGCCGCTCAACCCGATCTGCACGAGCTTGAGCGCCATGATGCGGTTGTCGACGTTGCGAAACTCGATTCCGCTGAGCTCGAGCATGTCGATCTCGAGACGACGCGTGGTGAGGTTATCGAGCAGCGATTCGACGAGCTCCTCCGGCACGTGACTTAGAAAAAATGCGCCGTAGCAAAGATTCACGCCCACGATCCCGAGTGCTTCCTGTTGCGCCGATGCTTCCTCGTCGATCATGCGGATGTGCATCACAACCTGGCTGGGCTGATCGTTGGCGCGGCTCTGAAATTTAATTCCCATCCAGCCGTGGCATTCATGAGTGCCGCGATAACTCCGCGCTACCACGGTGTCTGCGAACGCGAAGAACGAAGTATTATCGCCGCGCTCCGCCGCCAGCCGCTGTATGTCGAGCTCAAATTCGTAGTCAAGCATTGCCTGGAGCCGGGCGCGCGAAACGTACCGATCGACGTGCCCGTAGATGGCATCGCTCACTTTCATGTCGTAAGCAGAGATGCTTTTCGCAACCGTCCCCGCGGCGCCGCCAACCCGGAAAAACCAGCGCACTACTTCCTGTCCCGCGCCGATCTCGGCGAAGGTGCCGTACCAGCGTGGATCGATATTGATCCGAAGAGCCTTGGAATGGGTATCGTTCGGTTCCTCTTTCACGGGGTGAGAATAGGAAATGTACTAAACCCTCGGCGTACAAAACGCGAGAGTCATTTCGGTGACATTGGCTTCTGCAGTTCCCGCGGTCGAACGCCCGCGGCTACAGATTTGCGGCTGACACAGCCCCCACTACAGCCGATGAACGCGAGAAGCATTTTGGTAACAGCCATGTTACCGAACGAATAAGTCGAATCGCTTGCGGCTGGCTCAATTGTTGTGTCTTGTCACGCCTCGGAATAATCGCGACCAAGCAAATCCAACCGGTAACCTCACATTATGAATGCTCCCGTAAATCCAAACAAAGCACTCTGGGAAAAAGGCGATTTCACACGCATTGCCGATACCATGCGCGAAAGTGGAGAGGCGCTGGTGCAGCGACTCGGCATCACGAAAGGACTCAAGGTGCTGGATCTTGGCTGCGGCGATGGCACCACGGCGTTGCCCGCGGCGAAACTCGGCGCAGACGTGCTGGGCGTGGATATCGCACGGAACCTGGTCGAGGCTGGGAACAAGCGGGCTGCGGAAAAAGGCCTGAACAATCTTAAGTTTCAGGAAGGGGATGCGTCCAATCTGGAGCAGTTGCCGGATAAGGCCTTTGATCTCGTTGTCAGCATCTTCGGCGCAATGTTTGCGCCCAAGCCGTTCGAGGTCGCAAAAGAGATGGTGCGCGTGACGCGACCGGGAGGTCGCATTGTGATGGGCAACTGGATTCCGAATGATCCGACATTGGTGGCGCAGATTTTGAAGATCAGTTCAAACTACACGCCGCCACCACCGGAAGGCTTCGTTAGCCCAGTGACGTGGGGCATTGAAAGCATTGTGATCGAGCGTTTTGGAGCGGCAGGAGTTCCGGCCGAGAAGATCTCCTTTGCCCGGGACACGTTCACTTTCAATTTTCCGGGCACACCTGCAGGGTTCGTGGATACATTCAAAAAATATTATGGGCCGACCATGAATGCGTTTGAAGCCGCCGAAAAAAAAGGCCGCGCGGCTGAGCTACAGAAAGAGCTGGAAGAGTTGTTCAACAGCCAGAACAAGAGTCAGGCTGCCACTTCCATTCCAGCAACTTTCCTCCGCGTTACGGTCACCGTTTGAAACGGCGCCTCTAACGATGACTCTGCAGCGTTAGCGTTGGCCTGGCTTTTTCTTGCCCTGCGGTTGTCCCTTCGGGGCAGGGCGATTTCCTCCGCCCGCTTGTGGACGCTTTCCTCCCATTTGAGCGTTACGTGCGCCCATTTGGGGACCATGCGCAGCCATCTTGGGTTGGCCCGACCTTTGATTCATGGTAGGCCCGTGAGCGGCGCCACCTCCGGCTCCCGCACCTTTGCCGGTATGCATTTTGGCCTGGTTTCCCGTAGCGGTTCGCATGTTGTTGCCCTGATTGCCGGTCTTGAGCTTGTTCCCATTTGCTTCAGCGTTGCCTGCTCCAGGTTTCTTGCCTGCTCCCTGGAGATTACGTTCGGTTACGTTCCCGGGTTTGTTTCCACCTTGTCCCGCATCCGCCGCATTTCCGGGGCCTTTTCCGGCTTGCCCGGCGCCCGCGCCCTGGCGATTAAGTTCGGATGCGTTCCCGATTTTGTTTTCACCTTTGCCTGCACCGGCCCCAGCTGCAGCGCCGAGTCCCTGTTCGCCTCCCTTGCCTTGCCCCGCGCCTTCGTTCTTGTTGAATGTCTTGATCGCGTCGGCGTTCGGTTTGCCCTTGTTCACCGACGCCTGGAGATTGCGATCCTTGGCTGCCGCCTGCTGCCGCTCGAGCTGTTGGGAAGTTGGCGGCATTTTCTTAGCGTTCTGCGCAGCGGCTTTCTGTTCCGCAGTCGGCTGCGCCTTCACCCCATTAGGACCGTTAAAGCTGGCACGATTAGAGGTCACCTGTTTGTTCACCGAGTTATTGACATAGGTGTTATGGACAATGTTGGTATTCACGCGCGTCACAGCGGTGTTGTACTGGAAGGTGTTTCCACTCCATCGGCCGCCCCAGTAGCCGTTTCCGGTGTAGCCGTAGCCGTAGTTAACGCCGCCGTAAAAACCGACCCTCGGTCCCCAGTAACCCTGGTTAAACGCGTAAACGCCATTGTTCCAGCCCCACCAGGGCGGGGTCCAAAGCAGGCCCACTGAGGGCGGAGGGACCCAGGCGCCCGGCACCCAGTAATAATCCCCGACATCATAACCATAACCCCAGTAGCCGGGAGTCCAGATATGACCGGCAACCGGGCAGGGGGGTTGCTCGTATACCGGCAGAACCGGCGGAGCGAAGCCAACAGAGATATCTACCTCTGCGAACGAGCTCGCTAAAGGAAGAGATAGAAATCCAGTTAAAACCAAGAAACGCAATTTAGTCATTTTCATGTCTTAATGGTTAACCAGAGCTGGATCAAGAAGTAGCGAAAAAGAATTATGAAGCGGCAGCGAGAATACCACGCTGTCAGTAGAATCCCGACATCCTTCGGCTGCGCTCAGGACGGCGCGCCCTCGCCACCGCGAGCAGGCTGTGGTCGCGCCCTACCAAACAATGCCGTCGGCATTGACTCATGCGCTCCCGCGCATTTCAACCTGTCGGTTTGCCCATCTATGTCGCTCGTGTCCCCTCGGCTCCATTGTCACTTCATTCGGTCGAAGGTTTTTTGTAGAATCTCAAGATCGCTCGCGCCGCCGGTCTTTTCGCGTGTCGTTTCGATCCACTTTTTCTCCAGCGCGTTTTTAGTGGGACGATCGGTTTCGTAGAAGACGCCGAAGACGCCCGGGAAAGGAAGTGACGCCAGTTTGTACGCAGCCACCTCATCCGTCACGTCATGTCGTAATTCGTCCTCGGGTGTGTTGTCCCATTTTTTTTCCTGGATTAGCTCGAAGCTGCCGCCTTTGCGCGGGTTGGCCGGATCGAACACGTCCGGGAAAAATTCCACGCATTCGCTCAGACATTCGATGACGCTGAAGCCCTGATGATCGAATGCGCGCTCGATCATCTGGATCATGTGATTGACGTTCGCGGCATGGGTGCGCGCGATGAAGGTCGCGCCGCCGGCGATCAATTTTTTCATCGGATTAACCGGCTGATCGATCGCGCCGGTAGGATCGGTCTTCGATTTAAATCCGATGGGCGACGTGGGCGAGGTCTGTTTCTTCGTCAGGCCGTAGACAAAGTTGTCCATGATGAAATAAGTCATGTTGATGTTTTTGCGTCCGCCGTGATCGACATGATTGCCGCCGATGGAGAAACCGTCGCCGTCGCCCCCGAACAGAAACACATGCAGATCGGGCCGGGCAAGGCTGATGCCCGACGCCAGTGGGACGGCGCGGCCATGGATGTAATGCGCGCCGTGGCCATTGACGAAATAAGGAAAGCGCGACGAACAACCGATGCCTGCGAGAGTCACGATCTTTTCGTGCTCGACGTTGCGTTTCTCGAGGACCTTGTAAAACGCGGCGAGCACAGCGAAATCGCCGCAACCGGGACACCACGTCGGGTGGTCGGCAGTAATGGCTTTCTTGGTTAACTTCTCGCGCGGCGGCTCCGATGCCGGAGTGGCGGTTGCTACAGCGGTGGTGCCGTCGCCGTTTCCTTTGGTTGCTTCGCTCATATCAAATTTATGCTCTCCCTTCTAACTTCTGCCTTCTTACTTTCAGCCTACTCCCTGCGGTACGATTTCTCGCAGAGATTTCACGTTTTCCCCTCCGGTGTCTTCGTGAACGATCGGCGCGCCTTCGCGCGGAATGTTTCGCGCGGCGAACGAGCGACCATGGAACACGCCGTCCAATATTTCTTTCACCCGGAAGGTGAGACCATCGGTCTTGGTAAAGCTGGTGATCTTCGATTCGCAATAGCGGGCCCGCAAAATCGTGGCGAGCTGACCGTAGCCATAGAGTCCCTGGTCGTTCATTTCGACCGTGACGATGCGCTGGAATTTCTCGAAGATTTTCTCGAGACCGTTCGGCAATGGATGGATGTGTCGCAGATGCAACGCACCGACTTTTTCGCCGTGTTCGCGGGCAAGCGCCGCCGCGTCGTGAATAGGCCCGTAAGTTGATCCCCAGCCGACGAGCAGCGTATCGCCCTCCTGATCGCCATAAACTTCCGGCACCGGAATTTCTTCGGCGAGTTTACGCAATTTATTGCGGCGCTTTGCCGTCATGGCCATGTGCAGCTTCGGGCTTCCGGTGGGATGACCCATCTCGTCGTGCTCGAGCCCGGCCAGGAGGGGGTATTTTCCATCGAGAATACGCGTGCCCGGCGCGGCGTGCTGTGTGATTTGATCGATGGGATACGGCTTGTGTGTCTGTCGCGAAGTCAGATCGGGCTTTGGGTTTTGCATCAGCTTAGGCAGATCCGGTTCATCGAACGCTTCAATCCGCGTGGCCAGCGACGTGTCGCTCAAAATGAACACCGGCGTGCTGTACTTGCGCGCGATCCGCGCCGCTTCCAGTGCGATGTAAAAACAATCTTCCACTGTCGATGCTGCGAGCACCACGCGCGGACTGTCGCCGTGGCTGCCAAAGATTGCCTGGTGCAAATCGCTTTGCTCGACGTTGGTGGGCAAACCTGTGCTCGGGCCGCCACGTTGAATGTTACAAATAATGAGCGGGATTTCGGCCATCGACGCCCAACCAATCGCTTCCGCTTTCAGCGAAATGCCCGGGCCGGCGCTGCCTGTCACGGCGAGATATCCTGAATACGAACAACCGATAGCTATCGAGACCGATGCCAGCTCGTCCTCTGCCTGGACGAAGATGCCTCCATACTTCGGCAGCTCACGGCGCAATGCTTCCATGACGGACGACCACGGCGTGATTGGGTAACCAGCGCCGAAACGGACTCCCGCGGCGATGAGTCCAAACGCGAGTGCCTGGTTGCCATCCATCGTGATCTGCGCGCGGCCACTCGCTCTCGGGATGTGCTCGAAACGATAATGCTTCGTCAAAACATTGCCGACGGGATAAGCGTAGCCGGCCTGGAAAGCCATCAAAGCCGTGTTTACGATGCTCTCGTCTTTGCCACCGAATTTTTCGGTGATCAGTCTTTTCAATTTATCGCCGTCGAGATTAAAAATCTTTGCGATCAACCCGAGAACGAAAATGTTTTTGCCTTTGTCCTTCGCGGTGCCGCCCAGCGCCTCGACCGTTAGACCCGTGATAGGTACGCCGACATAAACGAAACGTTTGTCGTCGAGGTTCGGCTCGACGTTGTCGGAATCATAAAGCAGCACGCCGCCGTCGCGCAGGAAATGGACGTGGTCCTGGTAACTGTGCTGATAAAACGCGACGAGAAAATCGGCTTCGTCGCCGGCTGACAACACTTCGCCGGAACCGATGCGCACTTGAAAAATCGATGGGCCGCCGGAGATCGTTGCGGGAATGGTCATGTACGTCATGACGTCGTGTTCGCTGCGTCCGGCGAGCCGCGCGAGGAATGCGCCGGCGGTTTGAATTCCGTCCTGAGAATTGCCGGCGAGACGAATTACGGCGTCTTGAATGTTTTCAGGCCGCAGATCGGCTCGGTCCGAAGGTGGAGTGGTACTAGAAGTCGGGCTGGTCGCATGTGTGCCATCGCCCTGGGTTACAGCAGGAGTTTCGTTCACGGGATTATAAAACTAACAGAATTAGAGCAGCATTCCACCGGCAATTGAATCACCGCGAGCGTCTGATCTGGCCGTAGCCCGTGCTACTTTATGGGGCCCGGTCCCTGCTTTGCGACCGTAGACACGCCCAGCAGTTCTATTGGACCGAGTTTCTTTTCGGCGATGGTCAGGTCCTGGTATTTAACTTTTCCTTCGAAATCACAGCTGCCCGCCTGAATCTCTGTGATGGTCCCGGCTTGGATCTTGAGATTGATCCCTTTTAATTGCGTTACAATCTGCACTTTAAACTCGATTTTTTTCGGCAACGGCAGTCCGGCAATTCGTATCTCGACGTATGGATGATACTCGTTGGTTATCTTATGTTCGGCGAGCTCCAGGACGATGACCTCATCGGGCGATTTCTTGGATTCCTCCAGCGCTTCTTGAAGCTCCCTGGCCTTTTTCCAGGAAGGAACCAATAGACCGGGCAATTCAAAATTGAACAATTCGCCAACTTTCGAAACGAGATCGGGCATCGCAGCCGGCCACTTGATGGTCTTGACCTCGCGACCCAGGCGACTTTGAAACTCCTGCCATTGATTTGAAGGCGCGGTAGTCGCAGCAGGGTCGGGAAATGAGAAAAGCGTACGCAGGTTGAGAGATGGATTGTTCATTGTTTCTTCTTTCTCAGAATCGAGCTTGCTCCGTCAGTCTCGAGCCGGTCCTGGCCGGCGGATAGATTGGAATGAAAATATAACCCGTAATTGATCGTCAGGTTTTTCGGCGACGCCTGCGGAGCGTCCCAATCCGAACGCGCATAAAACGTGAGTGGCCCTGTGATCACCGGCTTCGGTTTCGGATATACTAAATAAGCCAGCGCGGCGACGCCCATGCCAACGGCGACATAGAGCCATAGCATTTTCGAAGCCCACAAAGGCGGCGATGGGGACGGAATCGGGGTGATGGAAGGAATCGCTGTCGACACGGCTGTGGCGATTGAAGTTGGCGAGGGTGTGATGGAAGTTGGCGACGGTGTAACGGGAGTTGGCGAGGGTGTGATGGGAGGTGACTCCGTTGCGCTCGGTGTCGGATTTGATGGTGGGATAACATCGACATCTTTGTCGATCGTCTTAGTTGATTTCGCGCCATTCCGGTTTGTCGTGACAATTTCAACATGGGCCAGGTAACTTCCGTTTCCGGGTGAGAAGTATGTATGTGTCGCGCGTCGCTCAGGAGTCCAATCAGTGGACGAACCATCACCAAAATCGAAGCGGTATTGGAGGTCCCAGCCGGGCGGTGGTGGTTGCCTCAAGACAACCTCAAACAGTACGGGTTCTCCTACTTCAACTGGCGGTGACGGGCTCACATTAAGCGTCTGATTGGCTGCGATTGCGGTGGGATTTGGAGGCGGCAGGGGGAAACGAATGGGCGGACTTGCATTGATATCTGGACGCCGCGGTTGCGGCGGGGTCTCGGAGCTCGTTGTGTTTTCCGGACGCGGCGGTGGCGTCGGTATGATAGGACCTGGAGTGTAGGGCCTGCGCGGTGGTAGCGTCGGTGTGATAGGACTTGGAGTGTAGGGCCTGCGTGGTGGTAGCGTCGGTGTGATAGGACTTGGAGTGTAGGGCCTGGGTGGTGGTAGCGTCGGTGTGATAGGACTTGGAGTGTAGGGCCTGGGTGGTGGTAGCGTCGGTGTGATAGGAGTTGGAGTGTAGGGCCTGCGTGGTGGTAGCGTCGGTGTGATAGGAGTTGGGGTGTCGTACCTGGGTGGTGGTAGCGTCGGTGTGATGGGAGTTGGAGTGTAGGGCCTGTGCGGTGGTAGCGTCGGTGTGATGGGAGTTGGAGTGTAGGGCCTGCGCGGTGGTAGCGTCGGTGTGATAGGAGTCGGGGTGTCGTACCTGTGCGGTGGTAGCGTCGGTGTGATGGGGCTTGGGGTGTTGTACCTGTGTGGTGGTGACGTCGGTGTGATAGGGCTTGGGGTGTTGTACCTGCGCGGCCGTGGCATCGGTGTGATGGGACTTGGGGTGTTGTACCTGTGCGGTGGTGGCGTCGGTGCGATGGGACTTTGGGTGTTATACTTGCGTGGCCGGGGTGTCGGTGTCGAAGGGGATGGAGTGTTGTCCGCGCGCCGCGGGCGCGGCGGTGGGGTTAGCCTCGATGTGTTGTCCCCACGCGGCAATCTCCGCGGCGCGGTCGGGCTTGCGATAGCATCGTTACCCGGTGTGGGTGCGCGGTACTCGTTAAACATTCGACGATTACGCGGCAATGGCGTCTGCGAAGGGCTAGGGATCTGAGAGTAAGCCGGCGACAGAACCAGGAGGAACAGAACAGAAGCGATTGTGACTCTTCCTCGCGAAGAGGAAGCTTCCGTCACAGCCGGAGTCTCGCTCACCGGGGACAGAGACTAACGGAATTGCCGCATCATTTCCAATGACAATTAAGGTGTAGTCCGCGTGTCCCCACGGACAAGGAGGCCAAGGGAAGTGAGAAAAGGTGCATCGCGATTCACCTCGATGTGTGCTCGCCACGACGAGCACTGTGGTCGCGCCGCTAGCACGCGCTCGATGGATTTTCGCCATTGCGGGTGACGGAGCCACCAGTAAGTTGCGAGAGCGCTGGATAATTGAAAACAGATATGGCCCAAGCGGCAACAATTGATGCGACTCGTCAGGAGGAGTTCGTTGGGAAAGTGGTCGAGCAAATCAGCGGCACGATGACGACGTTGCTCGGGGCAATCGGCGATCGACTGGGGTTATTTAAAAATCTGGCGGAGCGGGGGCCTGCGACCTCGTCCGAGCTCGCGGCGCGAACAAAGCTGAACGAGCGCTATCTGCGCGAATGGCTGGGTGGGATGGCCACGGCCGGTTACCTGAATTACGATGGATCGACCAAGCGTTTCACTCTCCCGGCCGAACACGTTTCGGTGCTCGCGCAGGAGAACGGCCCGTTTTTTGTTGGCGGTATATATCAGATGCTGCCAGCGCAAGCCGGAGTATTCGACCAGGTTGTGAATGCGTTTCGCAATGGCGGTGGCGTTTCTCAATCGCAGTACAGCGACATGATGTGGGACGGCCTGGAACGATTCACATCCACGTGGTTTGAGAATTTGCTGTTGCAACAATGGATCCCCGCCATGCCTGACGTGAAAGCGCATCTTGAACGCGGTTGTGATGTTGCTGACGTGGGATGCGGAAGGGGACGCGGTATCATCAAACTTGCGCAGGCGTTTCGGCAATCGCGTTATGTGGGCTACGACAACTTTGGCCCGACCGTTGCACGCGCGACGGCGAATGCGCGCGAAGCGGGTGTGTCAGACCGGGTGCGTTTCGAAGAGCGCGATGTCTCAAAAGGATTGCCGGCGCCGTTTGATGTGATCACGACGTTCGATGTTGTGCATGATGCGGTCGACCCGCTTCAGTTGTTGCAATCGATTCGTCGCGCGCTTCGGCCAGGCGGCGTTTATGTGTGCCTGGATATCAATTGTTCAGACAGGCTCGAGGAGAATGCGAATCCTCTCGGCGCGATGTTTCACGGCGTAAGCGTTTTCTACTGCATGACCACCTCACTGGCGAACCATGGCGCAGGGCTGGGCACGCTAGGTTTTCATGAAGCGAAGGTCCGCGAGCTTTGCGAGAAGGCCGGGTTCAGCAGCGTCCGGCGTGTACCGCTGGAAAATCCGTTTAACAATTTGTACGAAGCAAAACCGTAAGGTTGCTTGTCGCTGCGGCGGTTTTCCCGATTTTTTTGCGTGCCGGGAAGATTATTCGCCTATTTCCCTTGAAAAAGCGGCGCGAAGGCTTACGGCATTCTTTAAACATGCGGCTGACACAGTCGCCACTACACGAATTCCCGAATCTTATACGACAGAAACCAACAACCGCCAGGGCCTCAGAAAATTATGAGAAGAGCGAAATCCGTGGTCGCCTTTATCGTTCCGGTTGTGCTTTGGGTGAGTGCCGCCAGCGTTGAGTACGATTTGGTGATGCGCCTCGGGACCCTGGTTAGCGGCTCGGTCGGTCTTTTCGCTTTATCCATACTGCTGGGCGCGCTGCTTCGAGCGCCCGAAGGTTACGAGGACGAGAATGGGTTTCACATTGGCGCTCTAACGAACGCCTTCCTGCCGTAGCCTCTCACTTTCTCTTGGCTGGCTTTGTTCCATTCTCGCTCTGCACGCGATCGAGCCCGCGCCGCTTTAGCAACGGCTCGACATAAGGATCGCGTCCCACGAAATTCTTGAATAGCCCGAGGGCGTCAGCCGATCCGCCGCGTGACAGTAACATGGCGCGAAATCGGTCACCGTTCTCGCGTTTCAATCCGCCGTGTTCCTTGAACCACTCGACCGTGTCGGCGTCGAGTACTTCGCTCCAGATATAGGAGTAATAACCGGCCGAGTAACTGCCCGCGAATGCGTGTGAAAAATAAAAGCTGCGATAACGCGGGGGCACTGGCGGAAAGGCGACGCCGGCCTTGTGCAACGCTTCGGTTTCAAAGGCGACTGCGTCTTGCGGAACATTAGATGGACTCAGTTGATGCCACGCCTGATCGAGAAGTGACGCCGACAGGTATTCGGTTGTTTTGTAGCCTTGATTGAATTTTTCGGCAGCGATCACTTTGTCGAGCAACGCCTGCGGAATTGATTCGCCGGTCTTGTAATGTTTCGCATAATTCTTGAGCACTTCCGGCCATGTCGCCCACATTTCGTTTACCTGCGATGGGTACTCGACGAAGTCACGCGGCACGCTTGTTCCACTGAACCGCGGATATTTTACGTTGGAAAACATCCCGTGCAGCGCGTGGCCAAACTCATGGAAAGCAGTGCGCACCTCATCGTGGGTGAGCAACGTTGGTTCCCCGGCAGGCGGCTTCGGAATATTGAGATGGTTTGCAACGACCGGCTTGGTCGCGAACAGATCGCTTTGCTGCACATACGCGTTCATCCATGCGCCGCCGCGTTTTGATGGGCGCGCGTAATAATCGCCAAGGAACAACGCCAGCGGTTTGCCGTCGCGATCGTACACTTCGAACACGCGCACGTCCGGTTGATAAACCGGAATGTCATGACGCTCCTTGAAAGTGAGACCATAAAGTTTTCCGGCGGCAAAAAATACGCCGTCGAGAATGACGTGATTCAGTTCGTAGTACGGGCGCAGCTCTGACTCGTCGAAGGCGTAACGCGCCTTGCGAACTTTCTCCGAATAAAAAGGCCAATCCCATGACCCCATCTGGAAGCCGTTTTTTTCCTGGTCCACAACCTTCTGCATGTCGGCTGCTTCACGTTTCGCGTTTGCGACCGCGGGCGGCGCGAGGTCGCCCAGGAGTTTGTTCACGGTAGGAACATCGTGGGCGGTTTGGTCTTCCAGCTGATACGCGGCCCAATTCGCATAAGCGAGCAATTTCGCTTTTTCCGCGCGCAACTGCGCTGTTCGCAACACGATGTTGCGCGTGTCGAACTCACCGCCATGGCTGTTGCGCCCGAGAGAGGTTTGCATGATACGCTCGCGCAGTTGCCGGTTTTCTAACGAGCTAAGCAGGGGCTGTCCGGTCGTGTTCTGCATTTGAACGACAAATTTGCCTTCCTTGTGCTCCGCTTGCGCTGCCGCGGTAACGCTTGCCATCTGGTTATCGGAAAGACCGGTCAGGTCTTCCTTGTGATCGACGACGACCGAGGATGCGTTCTTTTCCTTCAAAACATTTTGTTCGAATTGGGTCTGAAGAGTTGCAAGCTCGGCATTGATTTTCTTGAGTTTTTCCTTGTCGGCATCGGAGAGCTTCGCGCCGGCGCGCACGAAATCCTTGTGATAGCGCTCGAGCAGATAAGCCGATTCCGGATCGAGCTCCAGCTTGTCGCGATTGGAATACAACTCCTGGACCCGCGCGAACAACTTCGGATTCAAAAAAATCTCGTCGCGATGCGCGGCGAGTTTCGGAGCCATTTCCTTGTCGATCTTTTGCAGGGTTGGATTGGTGTTGCAGGCGTTAAGGTTCGAAAAAGTGCGCTGTGCGCGATCGAGCAAACGGCCGGTGCGTTCCAACGCGACAATAGTGTTGTCGAATGTTGGCTTTTCAGAATTGTTGGCAATCGGCTCGACTTCTTTCAACTGCTCTCGCATTCCGGCTTCGATCGCAGGTGCGAAGTGTTCGTCCTTGATCTTATCGAACGGCGGGACGTGATACGGCAGCGCGCTTTCGGTGAGCAATGGGTTATCTGCGTTATTAGGACTTTGCACAGGTGACGTTTGCCCGATGACAGAGATAGCTGCGATGTGCATGATTGCCACAATTATGCCCGGTGCCGGCTTGGCAGATGGTGATTTTACTAGCGAACGAAAACAGAGATGCATGGTTGGGATTTTCGCGCGCTCGCGCTGCCAGGCAACAGCGATTACGGTCGCGCACAGGGCATGAAACGTTTTTTCGCAGTCTTGCTGCTGACGCCATGGGTCGCAGCGGCAGCAACGAACACGGCCTCGACCTTCGACGAAAAGGCAGCAGAACGGTTCGCAAAATTGGCGCTGGCGTGCGTCGGAAAGGAGTACCCCAACAAAATAAGTCATGTGCTGAACAGCGATGCGGACGTTGCGCCGCCGCGCAAGCTCACGCCCGCATTTCACGGATGTTACGACTGGCATTCGTCAGTGCACGGACACTGGCTGCTGGTGAGACTGCTGCGCACGTTTCCAACTGCACCATTTGCCGCGCAGGCGCGCGATGCGCTGCGCAAAAGTCTTACGACGGAGAATTTGAAGCAGGAAGCTGCATATCTTCGCGGAGAAGGCCGTGCCAGTTTCGAGCGCCCGTATGGATTGGCATGGTTGCTGCAATTATGCGCCGAGTTGCGCGAGTGGGATGACGACCAGGCCCGAGAGATGTCAGCGAACCTGCGTCCACTCGAAGACGCAGCAATCGAACGATTGAAAACATGGCTGCCGAAGCTTTCGCATCCGGTGCGCATCGGCGAGCATGACCAGACAGCATTCGGACTCGGCCTGATGCTGGATTATGCCCGCTCAACCAAAAACGATTCCTTTGCCAGGATGGTTGCGGATTCAGCGAGAAAGTTCTTCCTCGCTGATAGGGATTGCCCGCTCAATTACGAACCTTCGGGAGAAGATTTTCTGTCACCCTGCCTGGGCGAAGCGGATGTGATGCGTCGCGTTTTGTCGCAAGCGGAATTCGCGAAGTGGCTCAACGATTTCATGCCGCAGATCCCGAAGACCGGAAACGGCGACTGGCTGAAACCGGTTGTCTCGCCGGATCCGAGCGATCCCAAGCTCGCGCATCTGGACGGCCTAAACCTAAGCCGCGCTTGGATGCTGGAAGGAATTCTGTCGGCGCTGCCATTGGATGATCGGCGCAGACCGGCGCTACAGTCTGCGGCGGACGCGCATCAGCGCGCAGGTCTGGCAGCGGTTACCGGTGCGCATTACGAAGGCGGACACTGGCTCGGCAGTTTTGCGGTTTACCTCACAACGCGGCGCGGTATCCAAAAAGAAGGAACGACAGGGTCGCAGCGGGCGAAGAGCGCGTCGGAAAAGGCGGGCCCTTAATCGGCCGCGACAGTCCGCTCAGATTCGCGGCGAGATTTTCCTCCTGAAGGCTCCCAGGCGCGTCGTTGCCAGAACTCCTTCAGGTCCGATTGATTGCCGCGAAAAATGTTGCGCTCCGCCTTCTTAATATTGGCAACACTGATCGGGTAAACGGAGCGCGGCCGAGCGCCTTTGCCGTCGCCACAATGTTGCCAAAGAGACCAGTAGCTCCACGGCGCCGTTGCGCGTGGTTCGCTGTGATAATTTGCCATCCATAGCCAGCAATTCGCCAGGACCTTTCTTTGGGCATTAGTCACCTTGCTGCTATTCATTGCCTGTCGCAGATGATATTCCCCGGAATAAAGGCCCGGATATACGCCGGTGCGTTCGCGAATTCGCTCAACAAAAGCGACAGCCTGATCAACCCGCATCGTGCCACCGGGATAATGACCATTCTTCTCGAAATCAAGGACCAGCAGAACACCCGGGCCCCGCGCCGCCGAATCGACTTGCGCCCACGCGCTGGCTACCGCGCTTAGAAAATGATCAGCCTGGCGGACCGGATCGCTCCCGTTGGCGTAGTGATAAGCCCCCCAAAGCAAGCCTGCGCGTGTCGCTGCCACTTGCCGGTCCAGATATTTCGCGTCGCGTGTGAAAGGCGGGTACGTGGCTTCATGAATCACACCGATAATGCCTTCGCGTTTCATGGCGGCGAAATCGGGCCGCATCATGTCGTAATGAGAGAGATTCACTACGTTGCTGGCGGAAAAGGCACACGCCGGCAGCGAAAGAAACAAAGCCGCAGCCCGCAAGATTGACAATCTCATCACCATCCCAAATCGCAGCGGAACCTATCGGACAAACGCAACTGACTTGCAAGAGCATCTTTGCATTGTTTTGAACGATTCTGTAACCACCAACGTGTAGCCGGTTATGCAGATTCAAAGGTTCTCCCGGTGGGGACGGCCCACAGGGCCGTGGCTACACCACGCTATGATTCGCTCGATCGCAAGCCAGCCAATTCATTCATATTCCAGAATAATTTTCTTTCCTGTGTCGTGACAGGCATGACCTGAAGCTTTCCGGCTGCGACGAGACCACCAGTCACCGTTTGCAGTGAAAAATCCTCTCCAGAAAGTGCGCTCTGAACGTTCGCGAGCGCTTCCTGCGGATAGATCGCCGCCAACGGCTCAGCGCGATTGTCGATTTTTGGAAGAACGCCGCGGCCCGAGTCAATCTGACTACAAAGAAACCTCAGGTATTTTTCGGTCATGAATGGCATGTCGATAGCAAGTGCCAGCAAGTGTTTGGCTCGCATCCGCGCCAAGGCTGCCGCAAGCCCGCTGAGAGGTCCGCACGATGGGGGATCGTCCGCGACAAACTGCACGCCGACAGGGCGCCAGACCGGATCGGTGCGCGCGGAAACGCAGACTTCTGCAGGCTCCAATTTCCGCAACAACTCGAGTTGAATTTGCCAAAGTGGTTTTCCGCGAAACAAAAGTGTCGCTTTGTCCTTGCCCATTCGCCGTGATTCTCCACCGGCAAGCAAAACCGCGCTGATGTTCATGTTCTCGTGTTAAATGGTCATTCCGAGCGAAGCGAGGAACCTCACACGGGCTAATGGGTCACGCTCTTTGTACTGCGAATCGCAGACTTCGTAAGATCCTTCGCTCCGCTCAGGATGACCCCTTAGCGGCGGTCGAACGCAGCTCGCCATCACTGAGAATTTTCGCGCGCAAACCGCCGCGTCCTTTCAAAAAATCTTTCGCGCCCTGCGCAAATGCCCCATCCATCCAGTAACACGGTGCGGATTCCTCCGTCCCATAAAAGCGAACGCCTTGAGTCTCAAATTCCTTGTGAATGAAATCGTTGAGATTGATGCCGCGTGTAATCACGTTGCGCCGCGCTGCAGCCGGCAAGCAATCATGTACACCCAGAGCAGCGCAAAGCTCATCGAAAACATCGAGCGAGAAAAACGTAATCTGGCCTTTGTAGTCGTCTTTAAAATCGAAGTAACGATCACCGCGAATCCCACGGCCCGCGACGCATTCCATCACGGGCACTTCGATCATGGGATGCGTGTCCGGCTCCCGACCATGATGACCGACGAAATTATGCCCCGGCGAAATGTACAAGTGACAGATTTCCACCGGCTGCAACAATATCTGAAATCATCGTAGATGAAAGAACTGCATAGCATCGGTCCGGGAAGAATCATCCGGCGGAAAAAAGACGGTTCGCTCGAATATTTGCGGGACGATCTCACCATCGAAGAGCCGCTCGAAATTCGAATTGGCGGTAAAACTCTGGCCACCACGATGCGTACGCCCGGTCACGATGATGAACTCGCCGCAGGTTTTCTGGTGTCCGAAGCGATCGTGCGTGATCAAAGCGCGATCGTGAAGATTTCGCGAGATGGTGACAACAGAGTAGTCGTTAGTCTCGCCGAAGGCATGAAACTGAAACTCAATTCCGCCCAACGCTTCGGAACGATTTCATCAAGTTGTGGCTTATGCGGCAAGACGAGCATCGACGAGATCCGGCAAAATTTTCCAGCAATTGGATCAGCAGAGATTCGGATCGATATCCAGACGTTGTTATCGCTTCCGGAAAAATTACGAAAGGCGCAGAGCGATTTCGCTCGCACCGGCGGAATTCATGCAGCAGGAATTTTCGATTTGGGCGGGGACTTAAAAACTGTTCGCGAAGACATCGGTCGCCATAACGCCGTGGACAAAGCGATTGGCCGCGCGTTCCTGGACAAGCAATTGCCGTTGAACCGTAACATACTTCTCGTAAGCGGCCGTGCTTCGTTTGAAATCGTACAAAAAGCGCTTGCTGCTGGTATTCCCATCGTTGCGGCGGTTTCAGCGCCTTCCACGCTGGCGGTCGATTTTGCCCGTGAAAGCAATCAAACGTTGATCGGGTTTCTGCGTCCGCCATCATTCAATATTTATTCGCACATCGAGCGGGTGATTCTTGAACCGCTGTAGCGGAGGGTGACGGAATGCGCAATTTGCGATGCGGCGACGCCCATGAATGCCGCGGTCAGCGCCGCGGCTACAGCATCAGCGCTGCGAGGCGAACACCGCTTCGGGATCGGCGCCGGAGACTTTGCCTACCGCGATCCAGCCGATTCGACTGACGAGCGCGCCGGCTAAAAACGAAATTGCCGCCCACGGAATGAACCCGAAGAAACGGAAAAGCAATGCGAGCGGTCCGTTAAGAACTTCGCCGATGCGAATGACCCAGCCGGATCCGTGTTCGTGGATGGCGCGATCGGCTGCTCCGTGTTTGGCAACACTGAGCCAGATCAAAAGTACTGTCTCAACGGCTGCAGCGTAGAATCCGATGAAATTAAGCGCGGAAATTCGATGTCCGAGCAATTCCAACACGGCGGCGGCAGATCCCAATCCGGCCGTTCCAAAATGAATCGGCAGCAATGTGCGATGCAAAAACCACGCGGGAATCGCCGTTGCTCCGATGAGCACGCCGGTGTAAGTCGCGAGTAAAGTTCCCAAAATTGCCGCACCAAAAATGAAAATCCCGGCGGCGACGCTCAGGAGTTGATCAAGTATGCCGGAGAAAATCTGATGCGCGTGCAATTCGAGCGCAATCAACCCCGGAACCGCGCACGCGCCAAATGCTGTCAGAATCCACGCGCCCATCGACATGGTAGAGCGGTGTTTGAACACGCGCAGCATGTTGAGGAAGAGATGCGGACGGCCCAGATCCAGGATCAGTAGAATTGGCGAGAGGATGGCCCCGGTGATCGCGGCGAGCCACGTGGCTGCGCGCGCTAGGTCGACATGATGAAACAGGATCGCGGCGAGCGCGATCACCGCCGACATCCCGGCGATTCCGCCAAAGAAAAAGTAGAGAGGAATTTCCCACGTCCACACCGGCGGTTTGACCACAGGCTCCCCATAGTAGCCGGGTTTTCTTGGAATTGGCCCCCCAATCACATCCACTCCGCGGCCGGGCACAACACCTTCCTGCCACGCTTTTTCCCGCAGTTGTTCAAGCCGCTTTTCTGATGCCGGTGCGTCCATCAGGATGAAAATGCAAACGCCACCAGGGTGGCGATAATTGATGCGAGTGCCGTCGCAAATGCAGCGGTCCATGCGGATTTCAAATAAATCGTCGGCACCTGTGGTTTCGGCGGAAGACCATAAGCTTCCGGTTCGCCTAGCAATAAAAAGAACGCGTGGATACCACGCACCGAAGTGTCCGTTGGATCGTAAAGTTGCGCATCGGTGTAACCGCTTTGTTGGAGCTGTTGCACCCGTTGAGATGCCTTGGCGCGCAAATCATCAAGCCGGCCAAACACGATCGATTCGGTTGGACAAACTTTCGCGCATGCGGGCACGAGTCCGCTTTTTTGTCGATCGTAGCAGAATGTGCACTTGAACGCGCCACCGGCATTGGGCAGCGGCGTCGGCCGGCGATCGATCACACCAAATGGACAGGAGACGACGCAATAGCCGCATCCATTACACACATCATCCTGCACCAAAACGGTACCGGTTTCGGTGCGAACAATTGACCCGGTCGGACACGCTTCGAGGCAGCCCGCTTCCTCGCAATGCTTGCAAACATCGGAGAGAAAAATCCACCGAAACGGATCTTGGTCGAGTGACATTGGACCGGCGACCTGATTTCCTTTTGGGAGGTCTTGTTCCAGAAACATGACGTGGCGCCATGTCGATGCGCCGAGATGGCCGGTGTTATCGTACGAGTTTCCCGTCCAGGTGAAGCCGTCATCGGGCACCTGGTTCCATTCTTTGCACGCGACTTCGCAAGCCTTACAGCCGATGCAAACGGTGGGATCGGTGAAGAAGCCAACCTCTACATGATCCTTCACGTAGGAATGTTTCCGCTGGTTCGTGCTCTGGAGTCCTTCGCCGATCATCGATTGTCGATCTTTCCTTCGAAGCCGTGACCACCACAGGCTCTGGCGCAGGGCGC
>JBKPLX010000233.1:0-11679 GCA_046731855.1 Verrucomicrobiota bacterium
ATAATCTTGCCCTTACCTTCGTCGCCCCACTGCGCTCCAATTAAAATCGTATTGGCCATTGCAATCAGAAATGGGCAAAAAATTTTCCCGATGCATCCGGCAGGACACAGTCGGGACTGCCTACGAATAATAGGTTGGCCGCATCTACGCGCAAGAGAATTTGCACTGACGTGCCTTCTTATTGTAGGGGAAGCTGGCAGGATCCCCTACAGCTGAACAGCCGATTAAGGCACGGGTGTTTGCGCTTTTGGCAAAGGAGAAGGGCTTGGCTGCTCTCTTCCGGATTCCATAAAGGTTGGCCGCACCGCGCCGCTCGGCACCGGCTTCGCAGCTCGTGAACCTGCCCGACGGGATGTGCCCGCTTCTTCGGACCGGGTTTCTTTCCTTGCCGGCCGTGGGGTTTCTGGAACAGCTGGGCTCGGCGTCGGGGCAGCCTCGGAATCTGATTGGCCAGACCTGTTCCTCTGTGAGGGACTTGGGTTGGTCAGCCGCTCAGCAGCACGCTCTCCAGCCATTCGCATTTGCTCAAGCGTAGGCTCTGCAGACGTAGATTTTTTGCGTGATTTGGGTTTGGCTTGCTCGGGGGTTGCTGACTCTGAGGGAGTTTGCTTGGGGGGCGGCGCTGCTTGTTTGGGAGGTTCCGGTTTCGTTTCGCGAGCAACGATTACCTCTTGCGCGTGCGTGTGGCCGACGAGGATGAAGCTGGAGAGCAGCACCATGAAAAGTCTCCTCGGCATAAATCGTCGTAACGAGCAACTCCAACCCGTTCGCAACCCCCCATTCACAAGACGTCGCTTATCCCGTTGGCCGCGCGACCTTGATCACAGGCAGCGGAAAACGCAGCTGCAATTCGTTTTCCAGATAAATTTCCACGTGATGTAATCCGTATTGCTGAAACTGCACGCCGCCAAAATAATGAACATTGGTCGCGTGGCCTTCCATCTCCTTCAACACAAATTCCACTTCCGCCTGAGCGATGACCTGTTGTTCGTCGACGCCGACAATGCGGGATTTTTGCCGAAATTTTCCCGATCCGCTGCACCAGCGCGTCCAGATGCAGAGCCGGATGTAATTGATCGGTAAGGCGGGCGCGGGAACGACACTCAGCACGCCCACGAGCGTTTGCATACCATTGATCTCGCATCGGACGTCCTCACAAAGAACAGCACTTTGCAGATCCGGAAGAATAACATCGGTCCCCATGACTGATTGATTACATGATGCCACGCATCAACAGCGTCAATAGTGCTATGCCTAGAACAATCCGGTAAAGCGCGAATGGCACAAATCCGCGGGCACGCACCCAACTCATAAACCAGGCGACCACACCCAGGGCTACGACGAACGAAACAATGAATCCGATGCCGAGCACAATCCACGCGTGCGGATTCATTGCCAGCGGTGCAATATCCGCCTCGTGATGGTGTGGCATAACTGTCTTCAAAAAGTCAAACCCCGTAGCCACCACCATCGTTGGCATCGATAAGAAAAACGAAAATTCCAGCGCCGCTGGACGCGACAGACCTGCGACCTGACCAGCCGCGATCGTGGACATCGAGCGGGATGTCCCTGGGAAAATGGCAGAAAGAATTTGCGCTGCACCAATCCAGACCGCCTGCGGCAAAGTCATTTCCTCCATATGCATCGTGTGCGGCCGCGTGAAAACAGCGTCAACGATCCACATCACGATTCCACCTATGAGAAGTGCCAAGGCCATTACCCACAGATTTTCCAGGTTTTTGCCGATTTGTTTCGTAAGTGCCCACGCTGGGACCGCGGTTACAACAAACGCGATTAAGGTAAGACTCAACGGATGCGTGAAAATTGTGCGATCGCCGCGTTCGCCTTTTGGAAACGTACGAACAAACTGCAGGATGCGATGCCAAAAATAAACCGGTAACGCAAGAATGGCGCCGAGCTGGATAACGATCGTGTACATTTTCCAGAAGCCGTCGTGCAGATCGATATGCAACAGCGCTTCGCAGATGCGCAAATGCGCGGTTGAACTTACTGGAAGAAATTCCGTCAGCCCTTCGACGATTCCGAGAAAGACTGACAACAGATATTCGTGCACGGATTAAAGCGTTAAAAAGTTAAAAGAAGTTAAATGGTCAAGAGGTTGAGATCGGTGAGTTGTTGAATCGCCTTCGCTTTTAACGTTTCAACTATTTAATTTTTTAGCTGGACGCTCCAGCGTCCTCACAGTGCCTCGTTTCCCCATTCACCCGTCCGAATGCGCACCGCCTCTTCGACCTCGGTTACAAAGATTTTGCCATCGCCGATCTTCCCTGTTTTGGCCGCTCCCAATATTGCCTCGACAGCTCGCTGTGCGCGATCGTCTGGAACAACCATCTCGAATTTTATCTTCGGAAGAAAATCAACGGTATACTCGGTACCGCGATAAATTTCGCTGTGGCCCTTCTGTCGACCAAAGCCTTTCACCTCACTGAGAGACATTCCTTCTACGCCTGCCGCCATCAGGGCTTCCTTCACCGGCTCTGCTTTAAAAGGTTTGATGACTGCCTCGATCTTTTTCACCGCGCCAAAACTAGAACTGGCTTACCAAATGGCAAGCAATCCGATTCAAATGATAGAACGTGAGCATGTTCACGACGCCTACGCCCCGTAGTGAATCAACGGTGGATCCGCTTTGGTATTGCAATTCTTGATACGATCTGCGTGTTTCGCGGGGAACGTGTCCTCGCGTGACAAAAAACGACGCGTCATCAAAACTCGAACATTGCCCGCCTTCCTATCAATGGACTAATTCCTTCAAGGAGAGATTACGACGTTGACTACCGCAGCCGCACAGTCGCCTTCCGATTTCAGCAGCTTGCCTGCTCGTCATCCTTTGATCTTCTATTTCCTCTTCGCCTTCGGTTTCTCCTGGCTAATGTTCCTGCCGGGTCCGCTCACGTACTATGGCGTCATAAGTCTGAGCGACGACGTGGTCCGCTTATTGGCTATTGCGGGCCTGCTCGGACCAATCCTATCGGGATTCATCATGACTGTGGTTACCCAAGGGCGGCCCGGCATAGCGCGCTTGCTTCGCCGAATGGTCTGCTGGCGCGTTGGGATTCGATGGTACGTGTTCGCTCTCGTTGGACTCCCAATAACCATGGTGCTTGCCACATTCATCCGGCCCGGTGCCTCAGAGTCGTTTGACATTTCCGCCGGGCCATCCTTTCTGGACTATTCGGGTGCATTCGTCTCTATGGTTCTCATATGAGGCCCGCTCTTCGAGGAGCCAGGCTGGACCGGCTTCGCGCAGCCTCGCTTGCAGCAACTATTTGGTTCTCTGATCGGAGGCCTAATCCTCGGCTGTCTCTGGGCTCTGTGGCATTTGCCTGGGTTCTTGATTCCGTCCCAGGGCGTGACCGATATACCTCCGAGAGGTACAGTCTTCGACTTCGTCGTGTTTTCCTTCGCCCTAATTGGGCTGCGTCTAATCATAATTTTGGTCGTCAATAACACGAGGAACAGCGTCTTTATGGCAATGCTGGTACATGCTTCATGGAACACTTTTTATTCAGCCGCCCTAATTCGATTGTTCCACTCTCCGATCGTGCTCGGAAGCTACCTAAATCTCGCGATAGCTGCGTGCGCATTAGCACTGCTGCTCATTGCGGCTACGCGAGGACGAATGGGCTATCGGGAGGACAACACAGTTTTTGACGAAACCGCTGCGATGCGATGAGCGGACTTGAAATCGCGTTTGCGCCGCGGGATTCACCGCGCATAACTTCCGCCGATGAAGGTCGTTTTTTACATTTCCGGGATTATCGCAGTGACAACGTTCGCGCTGGCGCAGGAGAACACCACACCACCACCGCAGGAGAAAACCACTCCGCCGCCTCGCGTTTATCCCGTCGCATTGCCGAATTATGACGAGGAGACCGCTACGCGACTGCAAATTTTTTTGGACAACAGCGATTTCGGGCCTGGGAAAATTGACGGAAGAATGGGCGAATTCTTCCGCAAAGCGCTCATCTCATACAAGCACGCGCACGCCATGCCGAAGACTGGCGCGGTCGATCAATGGATGCTCGATCAAGTGCCTGTGACTTACACTACTTACACGATCAGGGATGAAGATCTGAAGTTGGTGGGCAACGTGCCGGGCAGTCGTGCCGAGCAGGCCAGATTAAAATGGCTGCCCTATACCTCCCTGCTCGAGTTCGTCGCCGAGCGTTATCATTCGGCCGAGTCTTACATTCAGAAACTTAATCCCGGAAAGAACTGGGAGCATCTTCAGCCCGGCGAAACTTTGAAGGTCCCGAATGTATTGCCCTTTGAGGTCGAGAAGTTCACCGAGGGGAAAGTTCCTGAAAACCCGGCTTTCGCTTCCCGAAAAGTTTTCGTCGACACTTACGAGAAACTTCTGGAGGTCTTCGACCAGGATCAGCTCGTCTGTGTGTTTCCGATTACGCCTGGATCGAAAACGTTGCCGGCGCCAGTGGGGACCTGGAAGATTCTCGGCGCAAACGTCTGGCCGTGGTTCCGCTACGACGAAGGGATGCTCAATTACGGCGTGCGCACCGAAAACTATTACAACCTTCCACCAGGCCCGAACAATCTCGTCGGCGTTCTATGGATGGGCTTGAACAAGCCTGGCATCGGCATTCACGGCACGAACAACCCCGAGACAATCGGCCGCGCCGCTAGTCACGGTTGCATTCGCCTGGCAAACTGGGACGCCGCACGCGTGAAAGACCTCGTAAGCGTAGGGAACACTGTCCTTATTTTCTAGGAACGGCTCAGCCCTCCGGCGTGCTCGGCGAGCGCGCCCTAGCAAATTCTCGAAAAAAGTTCGCGCGGAATCGCGAGCTGGAACGTCTAGGCTTTAGATCGAACCAATGGATCCCAGTGAACGCGAACAGTATCGGGCAGCCATTCACGGCGATCGAGAGGCATTTGAAATGATCATCCGCACGCATAGCCGGACACTTTTCGCCATTGCTTACGGCGTTCTGCAAAGCCGCGAGGAGGCAGAGGACGTCGTGCAAGATTCGCTGGTCAAAGCATGGAAAACACGCTGGCGCGTACTCGATCCGGAAAAATTTCCTGCCTGGCTCGCGACCATTGCGCGACACAAAGCACATGACGTTTTTCGTAAACGCCCCACCGTTCCTTTGTCGGAACAACTGCCCGAACTGATCGAACCAGAGTCGGCGAACACGAGTGCTTTAGATCAAAGATTGCACTCCGCGCTTGCAGCGTTGCCGGAACTCCATCGGGCTGCCCTCACGCTGCGCTATTTCGAAGAGATGGATTATCGCACTATCGAAAACAGCCTGGGTCTGACTAATGGGGCGCTGCGAGGAATTCTCGGACGGGCGCTGGCGTCCATGCGCAAACAACTTCGCCCTGCTCTGACTTCAATGGATTAAACGTATGGCAACGATCCACGACGAAATCGACACTTGGCTGGCCGCCGATCTGCATGGCGAGCTTTCTGACAACGAACGCAACGTGCTTCACGCCCATCTGCTCGATTGCGCCGTGTGCCGAAAAACTCATAAGGAAATCAAAGCTATGAACAAAATTCTGGAAGAAACTCTCGCACAGGAAAAAGCCGATCCTGCTTTCGAACAGCGTATGCTGGCTGGTTTTCGCAGTCGCGCCCCTCAACGAAGCGGTTTTGTAAAATTGCTCGTCGACCTAATGCGCTTGCGCGCTACTCAAATCGCAGCAGTCGCCGCTGTATTGCTTGGGCTTGTGCAAATCGGTCGAATGATCACCGGTGAAGCTGTAACTGCGCCCCTTGAACGCGAACGCTACGTCGGAGAACAGTTTGCCGCGCACCCGTCGCAGGTTCCAGCATCGCGAGCAGCTCAATCGGGTGCTTTAGCGAAGACGGACGAAGTCGCCGCCGGCCGACCACAAGGTTTGGCGCTGAAGGAGCCACCGCCACCGGTTCCCGCTCAGTCAAAGGACGAGGAACGAGCGCGCGCTGAGGTGGAACAGACAATCGTTACTGGATCAAATATTCCGAGTGCTGCGGAAGAAGCCGCGCAAGCTACAGTCCAGGAGCCTGCTCCGGCGTTAGCCAATCGCAAACTGGTTCGTAACGCGACAGTCGAGCTGGAGGTGGCCAGCTTTGACACTGCTGTCCAGAAGCTCACAGCATTTGCGAACGAAGAACACGGATATGTCGCCACGACAGATTCCGAGAAACAGGCGAACGGGAAACTGAAGGGCCGGGTTGTCGTGAAGGTTCTGCCCGAAAACCTGGATCGCTTTCTGCAAAAGATTCGAGGTCTCGGCGAATTAAAGAACCAGGCACTTGGCACTGAAGACGTAACCAAGGCGTATTTCGATACGGATGCGCGACTGAAGAACGCCCACGTGATGGAGCAGCGTCTCATTGACATGTTGAAAACGAAGACCGGTAAAGTGTCCGATCTGCTTCAGGTGGAAAGAGAACTGGGCCGTGTGCGTGAAGAGATCGAAAAGATGCAGGGCGAACTAAAATATTGGGATTCGCAGGTGCAATTCGCCACGGTAACGATTTCGCTGGCCGAAAAGGACATGGAAGAACCAGCGGCTTTCCTGCTCAAGGAGCGCGCGCAACTCTCTCTTTACACCCCTGACGTGGAGAAAATTTACAACGAGGCCAAGAGCCTGGCCTCGCCAAAGGTGCAGATCACAACTGCGCAATTAAACCGCGATTACTCTGGACGCGTTTCAGCGCAGTTAAGCATGCTGATCGCTCCGGAAGAAAGCGATGCTGTAATCGGCCGTGTCAAAGGATTTGGGCGCGTGGAAAATTTTCAAATGCAGACTCAACGCCTCGCGCAAGGGGGCAGTGGGATGTCGGAAAATGCCAGGACCAAGCGCGACAAGGTGGAACTCAATGTCGCGATTTCTCGCGAGGAACAGGAGCAAGCTTTCCAGCAAACCAGCCTGCGCATTCGCACGTCGTCGGTAGACGAAAAGTCAAAGGAGCTTCGTGCTTTGGCCGAGAAACAAGGTGGACGTGTTCGCAGTTCGACTTTCAGCAGTGACCCGAATGGACGTGAAGTGGCAAGTGTTTCGCTGCGCGTGGCGATGAAGAATTACCCGGCGCTCATGCAATCGCTTAACTCGTTAGGCAGAGTCGAAAATGTGAGTGTGCAACGTCAGGACCGCGCGGACGCACAGATCGACGAATCAAATGCACCGGCGGATGTTTCGATCCAGGTTTACAGCCAGGGCAAAATTGTTACCGAGGAAAGCGGCTTGCTTGCCACGCTGCGGCGTACACTGGCTCAAAGCGCGAGCGCAATTATGTGGAGCTTGCGAATGATTGGCGTGGCGATCGCGTTTCTCTCGCCGTGGGCGATTGCGTTGGTCGCGCTAATCGGGATTACGAGACGCGTAATTCGCGCTCGTCAATCCAGATCCTGACCCGTGCTCACTCTTCTTGTCATCCTGAGCCGCGAAGAGGGCGAAGGACCTCACAATCGGAGTGCATGCGCTCTCGCTACGTTGTGTGATCAATCTGCTTGCGTGAGGTCCCTCGCTCCGCTCGGGATGACGCAGTACAACGGAATCATTCTTGCCCGCTTCGCAAACGGGTCATAAGTTATTTATGTTTTCTGGAGGTTTGCCGATGAATTCTCAAGGCGGTATCAGCTATAGCAACGCGGCGGTCGCTGCTTGTCCGAAACATTTACTCCAATTCGCGGTCGATCAGCGATACGACGATTACACATCAGTCGATCACGCGGTCTGGCGATTCATCATGCGCCAGAACATTTTTTTTCTGAAAGAGTACGCGCACAAAGTTTATTTTCAGGGCCTCCTCAACACAGGCATTTCCTTCGATCGCATCCCGCGCATTGAAGAGATGAATGATATTCTGGCAAAGATCGAGTGGGGAGCGGTGGCAGTGGACGGTTTCATTCCGCCAGCGGCATTCATGGAGTTTCAGGCCTACAAAGTGCTGGTGATAGCCTGTGATATGCGCCAGATCCATCACATTGAATACACGCCGGCGCCAGACATTGTGCACGAGGCCGCCGGTCATGCGCCGATCATTGTCGACCGCGAATACTCAAATTATTTGCAACGCTTTGGCGAAGTCGGAGCGAAAGCAATGTCCTCCAAAAAAGATTTCGAGCTGTATCAAGCGATCCGCCACTTATCGATCCTGAAAGAGCGGCCGAACGCCGATCCGAAAGAAGTCGATGAAGCAACGAAACTGGTCGAACATCGGCAGAAAAATCTCGGCACGCCCTCCGAAATGGCGCTGCTCTCGCGTTTGCATTGGTGGACGGTCGAATACGGACTCATAGGCACACTCGAGGATCCAAAAATTTACGGCGCAGGATTGCTTTCCTCGATCGGTGAATCGGTTTCGTGCTTGGAACCGCAGGTAAAGAAGATCCCCTACTCCATCGACGCTCAGAATTGCGCGTTCGACATCACCACAAAACAACCGCAGCTCTTTGTCTGCCGCGATTTTCAACACTTGAAGGACGTCCTGGAAGAATTCGCCAGCAAGATGGCGTTCACGGTTGGCGGACTCGAAGGGATCAACAAAGCCATTGAATGCAATAACACTGCGACCTGTGAATATTCATCCGGGCTGCAAGTCAGCGGGGTTTTCACAGAGGTCATCACGGACGAAAACGATTTTCCGATTTATCTGCGGACAACGGGCAAGACTGCGCTGGCGTTTAAGAACAAAGAACTGGAAGGCCACGGCATCGATTATCATAAGGAGGGTTTTGGTTCACCGGCCGGCAAATGGAAGCAAACATCAACGGCGCCAGAGCTGCTCACGAACGACCAACTCCACGCCCTTGGAATTGTTGAAGGTAAAAAAGCGAAGATCGAGTTCATCAGCGGCATTGTCGTATCGGGGAAGGTTGAGAAAATCCTGCGTCGTGACGGGAGATTGTTGTTGATCACGTTTGTAAACTGCAGCGCGAAATATCGCGACCGCGTCCTGTTCCAGCCTGACTGGGGCTTTTACGACATGGCCATTGGAGAACGAATTAGCTCGGTCTTTAACGGTGCTGCAGATAAGGACGCCTACAATCAGGTAGCACTGATTCCAAAGGAACGGACCATTAAAGTTCCTTCGGACGCAAAACGCAGGCGTCTGGAAAATCTTTACGCACAGGTCCGCAAGATTCGCGAAGGCAAAACCGGCTATGAGCGCCTCGGCGAAATTTGGGAGACACAGCAGGCCGAACACCCGGAGGACTGGCTATTGTCGATGGAAATTTTTGAAATCCTCGATACGACTGATCAACAGCCGGAACTGAAAGCCAGAATCGAAAAGTTCCTAAACGAGAAGAAGAAGAAAACCAAAGATCTCTCGACACTAATTGGCTGGGGATTCCGCCTGGTCGAGTATCACAAAAAGCCAGAATACCAGACAGCGCTGCAGTCCTCGCCGAAATAAGTTCGTTCGCTGTCGCTTGCAACGGCTGCGGCTGTTTTGAACGAACCGCTTACAAATTCTTGTAGGTCATTCCCCATTTCGCCGCGATCGCCCTGCGTTGCTCTTTCGTTTTTGTAACAAAAGACTGGTCGATCGGCGTTCCTATCTCGCGAAAGAATTCTTCGAACCCAGATGGTGTGCAGCCAAAACGCATTTCGATAGTCTCGGCCCCAGCGTTCTTGAGTCCATGCCATACCCCTTTCGGAGCCAGTGCAACAGCTCCTTCATGAACGGGAAATTCTTTTTCTCCAAGCGTCAACAGACCTGAACCGCGGTGTAGAAGGATCAATTCATCTTCGTTCGCATGTTTGTGAACCGGCAGCTCATCACCTGGGGAAAACGATTCAGACAAAAAGGTTATAGATGCCGATCCCTGCGTCTTTGCAATCTTGATCCTCACGATAGCGGACCCATCTCTCAGCCGGAACGCTTCTCCCTGATCCTCACCGACCACCAACCCTTCGAAACCGGTGTGCGTCTCACCAGAAGCGACCGACGGCGAAGCGAGCAATGACAACAGACCTAGGCTACTCTACTGGAGAAATTTTCTGCGAGATGACATCTGAGCATTTATCGGTTGAGCGAGGCGCGAAGTCGAGACAGCTGTGGAACCGCACGCTTTCAATAACTAGAGATTCCTCAACTGCGCTGCGCTTCGCTCGGAATGACAAGTGGGCCTGACGACCACGCTCGATCCATAGGAGCCAGAAAGCTGGCCGGTTCGCGCAAAGTCGCGCATCATGGCGAAATAGCCGGGCGCATATCGCGTTGAGAGACGCTCGCCATTTGAAGCGATTTCGTACTCGGTCATCCCGTGCTCGGCGTGAGGAAACAGCGCGAGTGTAATTGGCTTCCCTTCCACGATTAGCGTCTTGATACGTCGACTCGTTTCAGCACTCGGAGCTTCAAGGTCGTCTTCTCCGAGAATCCATAATTGTGGAATTTCCACGGCGCGAAGCGTAGGCATTGGATCGTATCGAAACGGCGTGCCGGGGAGAGAATCCTTAAACTTCGCGCGCGCTTCGGCCGCCGTGTACGGCAAAATGAAATGCGTATAATTACCATGTAAGTCTTTGTACCAAGGCTCATTGCGGTACTTGACTCTCACAGCATCGAAACGTTCGAAGCCTTTGGTGAAGCCGCTCTCAAATACAACTTCGGCCGCTGATGCAACCTCTAGCGCTTTCGAAATTTCTTCCTGGCTATGACCTTTGAGGCGCATCTCAAGCGCAACCTCTTCCTGGTCTTCGTCGATGACAGAGACGGCTAGCCCAAAACTGACAATAACGAAATCGACGGACGCGCGGGTTGCCGCCAGCGGTGCGATCCAGCCTCCCTGACTACCGCCCTGATATCCAATCCTGGCACAACGCGTGCGCGCAATTCGCTTCGCTTCCCGCAAGGCAGCCACGGCGTCATCCGCGAGCACATCGAAATCCTGCGTATATTTGCCGTCCGATCCGCCGGTTCCGCGCTTGTCATAAACGAAGGCGCCAACATTCTCGGCCGGTAACAGGCGTTGGAGCGCGTACGACTCGCGTGCAGATTCCCTTTCCGCACCGTGAACGAGAACCACGATCGGAACCGGATCACTGCCCTTCGGCAGTACTAATCTGCCAGCAAGCTTAATGCCGCCATGACCCTCAAACACCGTGTCAGTCACATCGAATGGGACCCGGTGGGCTTTCTTATCGTCGAATTCGATTTCACCCGTCGCGCAGTGAGTGAAAGATGCACTGTGTCCGTCGGGACGATCTGTCCATCCCATTGTGCTTGTCCAGGAGCCGTCCTGCTTCTTGTGCAAAGCACCGGTTGTACCGTCGAATTTACGCCAGCGAAACGTGTTTCCTTCAGATCGTGCGATATCGATGATTTCTCCGTCCGAAAAGCGATACGTGGCGATTTGGCAATCGTCGGGCCCCGCAGTTTTGGATTCACCGGCAATAGCTGCGCCGATACAAATGGCTGAAAGCGCGCAGACGATCAATCGACGCGACATTAAATGAATTCCAAACCACGACATCTCTCTCTACTTGGGATGCAATTCGTTAGCAGTTTGGATTCGAAATTTTCGTTCATGCGATCAGTCTGTCCGTAATGGACAAGTGGCCATGGTCACGTCCAGTTGAAACTGAGGTCTGATCAAGAGGTCTCTCGACTGCGCTCGAGATGACAATTTAAAAAGCTTCGTCCTTGAAATGGCGTTTGCCTTTTAGCGCCTTCGCGTATTCGTCCTTACTAAG
>JBKPLX010000234.1:0-9837 GCA_046731855.1 Verrucomicrobiota bacterium
CCAAAAGACCACCGGCGGCACCGCAGTTGACATTAAGGGTGTTCGCCACACTCCCCGCGAATACCCTGGCCACCACGCACCGTGGGACCTTGCTGATCGCACAAAGGCTGTTGCTCCAGCGTACACGCTCGAAGATAGAGCGAAGCATCGCCAGGGTAGAGGGTTCTTTGGCGTGTTTCTTGATGCGAACACTGGTGCGCCTATCCGAGTCACTATCATCAAGTCCACGGGTCATCCTACCTTAGATCAATCGGCCATCGAAGCATTACAACGCTGGCGGTGGAAGCCCGGCAAATGGAAAGAGGTTGATATAGGCGTAACGTTTACAATGGCTCCAGGAACGACACCACCGCCAGGAGGGATTCGCCTCTCACGATGAGTAGCCGTCATCTAACCAATCGATGAAGCCAACGGCCCCAATACGGACTAGGTTCGGCGTGTTTGCCACGACACCCTCGACTTCGTCTCGGTTCCGGCTTCCCTAGTGCGATTCATGTCTTCGCGCTCACGCACTCCCGCCGTATTGTTTTGCAACGATAGCCGTGGCTTATCTCTTTCTCGTTAGGCCACGAGAGCTATGTCACTGATATTCTGTTACAATAATTAAGAGACAAAATAGTTATGGAATTCAATCCAAACAACGATGTTGTTAAACTCTGTCTTGAAGGCATGGGCATGGACGAAAAAGGCAAACTTGAAGAAGCAAGTAAACTGTTTCTTCAAGCTTGGAACGAAGCGACAAACGACTTTGAACGCTTTATTTCAGCTCATTAGGTAGTCCGGGATCAAAAAATTGCTTCCGACAAATTAAAATGGCTAGAAACGGCTTTGCAGTTTGCATTAAAAATAAATAACGACGCTGTTAAGAGTGCTTTCCCTTCTCTATATTCAAACATTGCCAAATGCCATGAGGACTTAAACGACCCTGACAAGGCAAAAAAGAATTATGAATTAGCAACTTCGTTTCAGGACAAACCGTCTGACAAAGGTCCCTTTTATCATGGGACGAAAGCAGATTTGCAGGTTGGCGATTTGCTGACAGCAGGGGGCGGTTCCAATTACAAACCCGAACTCAAAATGAATCACATTTATTTCACAGCCCTTGCTAATGGGGCAGGACTAGCTGCTGCATTAGCAAAAGGTGATGGACGTGAGCGTGTTTATATCGTTGAGCCGACAGGGTGTTTTGAAAATGATCCGAATGTTACAGACAAAAAATTTCCGGGCAATCCGACACGCTCATATCGCTCCGAAGCTCCATTAAGAATCGTCGGCGAAGTAACAGATTGGGTGAGACAAACACCTGAGGAACTCCAAAAATGGCGTGAAAAGTTGGCCAATAGCACAGGGCGAATTATTAATTAATGTCTGAGATGTTCACAAGAGGGTTGAACATGAGACATCAGTGGCCTAACACAGCGCTGGAGCCAACACCGGTTACGCCGGTCAGTTTTCGCTTCGGGTTTTTAGTTGGCGGGAGTCACTGGCGGCGTGGCTCAGCTCTTTCTCGTTAGGCCAGAGTAAGCATATCTCGTGTGAACGTGGGACGCTCCATCCGTAAAGCAATTGATGACTGGGAGAGTGGCGAAGCGGACGCCGCCATGTTGCACGCGTGCAATTCCGTAGATGGCACAGCTAAGAAAACTCATCCGAAGCTCGGGAGCAACGCTCGATTCACACAACTGCTTCGTGACAATTACGGGATTCTGGGCCCAATGGGCATGCCAGGAATCAATGTCGTGGAGACGCGTTTTCCAGTGAAGGTGAACCGACCTAAGGCGCCCGGCGGCAAGCGGACCTCGCGGACGTGATCTATGCGATCCACCGCTGCAGTCATGGCCACGGTGAAGAGCTGCCGGGCGGCTTTGAATTGATACCCGATGCCCGTGGACCAGCGCAGAAAACGACAGTGAAGGTCGTGCGAGGCGCAATTCAGCTCAGTGATCGAATCATCTTCGGACTTATAGCGGTCGCGGTGCTTTCACCGGCGAACAAAGACCAGCACGTACCTGATGGATATTACTTGACCTTCGGAGCCACAGAAAAGCTGGTTATCAACGAGTGGTGGGGACACGCAGCTGATTTCCCCGCAGTTGCGGCTCGCGAACCCATGCCGAACGTAACAAGAGACTTTAGCGAATGGACGAAAGACATCTAGTTCCACGGTGCCTAACCAATCGATCGAGCCAACCGCTGGCCGCTCCGAAGCGAATCTTTGATATGACTTCAACAGTTCGATCGCAGATTAAACTCGCTCTCGCCAGCGGTGGCTGAGCTCCTTTTCGTTAGGCGTATGTCACGCACCATCAGCAAGTCAGCCGCACCGGAGGACCAACTGCGAAGCTTCATCGAGAAATTCGAGCCGCAGCACCAAGCAATAATCCGCGCCGCGCGCAAGAAGCTGCGCAAACGCTTCCCGACGGCGACTGAGCTAGTGTACGACAATTACAATTTTTTCGTCATAGGTTTCGGCCCCAATGACCGCCCTTCCGATTGCATCGTCACGATCGCAGCCGCTGCCAACGGCGTCGGTCTATGCTTTGTTCAAGGTGTCAGCCTCCCAGATCCAGACAAAGTGCTAGTGGGTTCAGGCAAGCAGACGCGCTTTGTCCGCCTACCTTCGGCAGACGTTCTCGATCAGCCGGCGGTCCAGGCACTACTTTCAGTTGCCGCAGAGCGGGCGAATACTCCACTACCAACCAGTGGTCGCGGAAAGCTTGTGATCCGTTCAGTGTCAGCAAAACAGCGTTCTCGCCGGAAATTAAGAAAGGCCTAACTAACCGCTCGAGCTAACCCAGCATCTTGTTGTAGGCTCTCGCTTTATTCGCACGCCAATTCTCAAACTGACGGGTGGCTCGGCTCCATCTCGTTGGGGTGCACTCAAGTGACGGCGCCGAGCAGTTCTGCGAGCCATGGCACTCAATGACAGGGCGACATGATGGCAAACACTGATTCTCGCGTAACGATTCACATGGCGGCGAGCCTCGACGGGTTCATCGCTCGAAAGGACGGGCGCGTCGACTGGATGGAGACCTCAGACGAATTCGCGGGCGGGGACACCCTGGATCCAGGATTCGTTGAGGCGTTCCTCAAGACGATCGACTGCTACGTAATGGGGTCACGAACGTATGAGACCGCGTTGAGTTTTGAAGCCAAAGGGTTGGGGTGGGCATACGGCCACAAACCCACCTTCGTCCTCACTAGTCGCGATCTGCCGCGAACCCGGGATACCGTCGAGTTCTACTCAGGCGATCTTGCGCAGTTCGTGAATGAGCACCTGCGGCCCAAATTCGGTAGCATCTGGTTTGTTGGAGGCGGTGTAGTTTCCGGCGAATGCCTTCGTCTCGGGCTGGCCGATGAAGTTCGCTATTCGATCCTGCCGATCTTGATTGGCGATGGGATCCCATTCTTCGAAAAGCTGGACAGAGACGTCGCCCTCCATCTGGCGGAGGTCAAAGCCTATAAGAGCGGCATGGTGGAGCTTTGTTACGAGGTCCGAGGAGATCATGGCGAGCCATGGAACGCCGTCACCAACCAAGCGATGGCGAAGTGACCCCGCGCAAAGATCGACGCAGCTCACTCTGATTTCCGCTTTCTAAACGCCGAATGATCCGGCACGATTCTCGCCGTGCAGCGCTTAATCGGTTTGCTCTCGCAACGGCAGGAATGGTTACGGTAAAATTTCGCACATTTGGGTTTCTTGCCGTTGTCCTTGTGGGGCTTCTCTTTTCTTCCTGTGCGGTGGCTCCTCGACGCGTCGGCCCGCCTGCTGCCGGTGTAGCCGAATTGAAAATCACGCAGGACATCATCCCCCCAGGGAAATGCGGACGTCCCTTGCATCGGCCGATGCGTCCGACATTTATCACTATTCATTCGACCGACAATAGATCTCGTAGAGCCGACGCATTGCACCACGCGCTCGCCATGAACAAGGGGCTCAGAGGCCGTCACAATCGCACTGGATTTCTCACCTGGCATTTTACTGTGGACGATCATTCCATTTACCAAAGCCTCCCGACTAACGAAACCGGAGAGCATGCCGATTACGAAGGCCAGGGAAACAGGTCCTCCATCGGGATCGAAATGTGTGTAAATCGGGGCAACAATCTTGGCGGCACCATCGACCGCACCGCGCAACTCACAGCCAGACTGATGCGTCAATATGATATCCCTCTTAATCATGTTGTTCCGCACATGCACTGGCGTATGATCCGTTACGGTGACGGGCGCGATTTGGGGTTCAAAAAATGCCCGAGAATCCTGCTCGATGGCGGTCGTCTTGGTCCAAAATGGAGTGCATTCGTGGCCAAAGTCTCATTTTATGCACGATGAAGTCGGCAACGACGTTAGCGACTTACAGAGCGGCGCGACCGCTGGAGAAACTCAACAACGTAAGGAGCAGGAGCGGATGGCGAGCAATCCATCCAAAAAACGAGTCTCAGAACCAAAGAGAGCGGTCATAGAGTGGCTGCTCGATTCTGACCATTCAATCCGCTGGCAGGTGATGCGAGATCTGACCGATGCGCCCGCGGAGCAGGTCGAGGCCGAGCGCGCGCGGGTCGCCACCGACGGCGCGGGCTCCCGCCTGCTCGCCCTTCAGGGCGTCGACGGGCGGTGGAGCGGCGCGGCGTGGAACCGTGGTTGGAACTCCACGATGCACGTCCTCATGCTGCTGCGGGAAATGGGTCTCGATCCCGAGAGCGAGCAGGCACGTCGCGCGGTGGAGCTTGTTCGTGACCGCGTGACCTGGAAAGGTTGCGGCCCGCAGGAGTGCGATGGCAATCCATTTTTCACCGGTGAAGTGGAGCCCTGTATCAATGGACAGGTGGGCGCGGTCGGCGCGTACTTTGGCCAGGACATCCGGGGCATCATCGACCGGCTACTCACGGAGCAGCTGCCCGATGGCGGCTGGAATTGCGAGGCCGCGAATGGCTCGACGCGGTCGTCGTTCAACACCACGATCTGCGTGCTGGAGGCCTTGCTTGAGTACGAACTGCGCGTCGGGAACAACGCGGAACTCACTGCAGCTCGCCTCCGCGGACAGCAGTATCTCCTCAAGCGCCGCCTGTTTCGCCGCCGGTCAACCGGTGAGGTGATCGAGCGAGATCGCAAGGGCGGCGCAGTGTGGACGCGCTTCGCCTTCCCGACATGGTGGCACTACGACGTGCTGCGCGGGCTTGAGTATCTGCGCCGCGCCGGTGTCGCCCCCGACGAGCGCGTGGCTGACGCGATCGACTTGGTAGCGTCCAAGCGCGACAGCGATGGCCGGTGGCCCCTCGAGGTTCGCTACCCGGGCGAGATGCCGATCGAGACGGACGATGGCGAAAGCCGGCCAAGCCGTTGGATCACGCTGCGCGCCTTACGAGTGCTCGACTGGTATTCAGCGCGAGACTAAAGCAGATGCCGCTGGAACGGCAAAGGCCCCACAGGCTGCAGTCGCTTTGATAAAGGCTGGCCCCTGGTCGATCTACTTTCGAATTGATCGAACAACACAGGTCCGTCATAAATTGCGACATGAAAAAAACACACCTCGCCTCCTGCATCGCCGTCGTTAGTTTTATCGGGATGAACCATTTTACCCGAGCGGCCGATCCCGCTCATTCAGACCAACCTATGGTAGCTCCCGCTGAGGCAATCTCGAAGCTCAAGGAAGGTAACAGTCGCTACACAAGCGGCAATCAACAGCATCCGCACGAATCGCGCGAGGAGCGGTCATACATGGCAACCAACAGCTATGAAAATGCTGGCATGACATTTCTCGGCATGACTGCTGAACAGGCCTCCAAGCGACGCTCAGAACTAATAAAAAATCAGCATCCGTTCGCGACCATTATTAGTTGCTCCGATTCGCGTGTTCCACCTGAGATGGTTTTTGACCAGGGACTCGGCGACCTGTTTATATGCCGCGTCGCAGGCAATGTGATCAACGACGAAAACTTGGGGAGTATCGAATATTCAGTCGATCATCTGGGCGTACACCTGATTGTTGTGCTTGGGCATCAGAGCTGCGGCGCCGTGGACGCAGCAAGAGAAACAATTGCTGCCAAAGGCAAGGCTCCGGGACACATTCAATCGTTAGTCACCGCCATCAAACCTGCAGTCGAAGCCACAGCGAAGGACGATCTCGACGCGACCATAAAAGCGAACGTTAAGAATGTGGTGCAAGCGCTGCGTTCATCCACGCCAATTCTCAAGGCCGAAATTGATTCAGGAAAGATACAGGTAATCGGCGGCTATTACAGCCTCGACACTGGCGCCGTCACTTTTCTCGATCAGAAGTAGGCGTTAGCTCAAAAGTTAAGCGGAAAATCCCGAATGTAACTTACGAATTGTAGCCGCCTCGCTGTGTCGAGGCACTTAAGCGTTGTTGCCCGCGCGAGCACGGCGGCGCAGCGCCGTGGCTACAACCTGCGCGTTTATGAAGATACGTTTACGTTCATGAGCCTCATCGGAAAGGTCGATAGCCTTTGGCGGTACCCCGTCAAAAGCATGCGCGGCGAAGAACTAGATGAAGTCTTTGCCGGTTACTCTGGAATCTATGGCGATCGCGTCTTTGCCTTCAGGAGTTCGGCGAATCACAAGGGATTCCCATATTTCACAGCGCGCGAACAGCGAAAACTTTTGCAATATCGTCCACGCTTCCGGTATCCAGACAAAGCGGCGCGACCCATCAACTTGGTCGAGGCGGAAAGCAGAAACGCGAATCCTCTCTTGGCCGACCTCGCAGAGTTCGTTGTCGATGTTGAGACTCCGAATGGAGAAACGCTTGCGATTGATGATCCTGCCTTGATCGAGATGCTCCGGGCAAACATCGATCAAAAACATCAAGTCACGCTGATGCGGTCACAACGCGCAATGACGGATTGCCGTCCAGTGTCGATCTTTAGTTTGCAATCGGCGCAGCAACTCGCTGAAGAGACAGGCACGCAGGTGGATAAGCGGCGTTTCCGAGCAAACGTCTACGTAGACTTAACGTCCGCCAAAGGTTTCGCTGAAAACGAACTTGTCGGTCGATCCGTGCGCATCGGCTCGAAGGCAGTCGTCACTGTCTTGGAACGCGACTCACGCTGCATGATAATTACGCTCGATCCGGATACCGGAGAACAAGCACCAGCGCTACTGAAGAAAGTAGCGCAAGCTCACGACGGCATGGCCGGTGTTTATGGTGCAATCCTGGTAGAAGGCATGCTCCACAAAGGTGATCCCATAGAAGTGCTCGATTAATTTCATTTTTGTTACTGCTGCATCTTTTGTCATTCCGAACGGAGTCGAGGAATCTCTGTATTATTCGGGGGAGTCAGACCGCATCGAGAGATGTCTCGACTCCGCTCGACATGACAAGCGCTCACTCTCTGAAGTCTAAATAATCAGTTTCGTTAGGCCAACGTGCGTTTTTGCGTCGCGCGCTTCTTTGCGCGAAGACTCACAGGATGCCAAACGGCGAAACGATTGAGTCCTATGTGCCTGCACGGTTGGATAGGTTGCCGTGGAGTTCGTGGCATTGGTTAATCGTGGCCTCGCTGGGAGCCACTTGGATTCTCGATGGGCTCGAAGTTACGCTGGCCGGAGCGCTAGGTGGAGTTTTGACACTTCCCGAAACGCTCGGGTTAACGCCTGCGCGGGTGGGCGCGAGTGCGACCTGCTACCTCGCAGGCGCCGTGCTCGGCGCGCTGCTTTTCGGTTATGGGACCGACCGATTTGGCCGTAAGAAATTGTTCTTCATCACCGTCGCCGTTTATCTCATAGGAACAGCGCTGTCGGCGTTTTCCTGGAACTTCTGGAGCTACGCATTCTTTCGCGCGCTGACTGGCGCAGGCATCGGCGGCGAATACGCTGCGATCAATTCGGCCATTGACGAATTGATTCCGGCGCGCGTGCGAGGCCGCGTTGATTTGATCATCAATGGATCATACTGGGTCGGCGCCGCACTCGGGGCAGCCGCCACGCTTGTTCTGCTCGATCCGCGTCGGATACCAACCTGGCTGGGATGGCGTTTCGCTTTTGGAATCGGCGCTACGCTCGGTCTCGTTGTGATTTTCTTTCGCCGTTGGATTCCGGAGAGTCCGCGTTGGTTGATGATTCATGGTCGCAATGAAGAGGCGGAGCAAATCGTCACCGAAGTGGAAGCGAAGATTGCGACGTCACACCAGGCCGCGGTCAACGTCCGCGGCTACAGCAGCAGCGAGTTCTTCCCTACGCGCGTTCGAACACGCACACATACGCCGTGGCATCAAATTTGGGACGCGATCGTACACGAACATCGCCGGCGCTCATTTCTCGGTTTTATGCTGATGCTGACGCAGGCTTTTTTCTACAACGCAATCTTTTTCACTTATGCGCTGGTTCTGATGCGGTTTTATAATGTGCCCGAGCAAAATGTAGGCAGCTATCTCTTGCCGTTTGCATTGGGAAATGTGCTCGGTCCCCTTTTGCTCGGGCATCTCTTCGACACAATCGGACGCAAGCCGATGATCACTATCACTTACGGACTCGCCGGGATTTTACTCGCGCTGACCGGCTGGCTTTTTCACGCCGGCGGGCTCACCGCGCAAACGCAAACTCTTGCCTGGACAATCATCTTCTTCGTCGCGTCGGCTGCGGCGAGCTCCGCATACTTGACTGTGAGCGAAATTTTTCCATTGGAAATCCGCGCACTGGCGATAGCGATTTTCTACGCAATTGGAACGCTTGCAGGCGGAGTCGGCGCGCCGCTGCTCTTTGGATGGATCATCGGCACAGGATCGATTACCGCATTGGTCGTAGGATATCTGGTGGCTGCGGCATTGATGATTTTTGGCGCGGTTACTGAAGCATGGATTGGTGTGCCGGCCGAGCGCCGATCCCTGGAGCATGTGGCCGCGCCACTCTCGAGCAAAGGATTGTAGGGCGTCCGCCGCGGCGGACGCCGCCGATTTGTTCGTTCGGCAGTCATGGAGCGCCGCCACAGTTGACCGTGAGTTCGCGCGTGTGAATTGGTCCCGCCGGAGTGAGCGTGCTGGAATAGAGATGAAAAGCTTCGACGTGGATCATTCCGGCATCGAACTCGGCATTCGCTTTTAGAAAATTTCGGAGCGATTGCGCCGACACATTCCTGCAACGCGCAATGGTTATGTGTGGGTGCCAGGGGCGAAGCTCCGGTTCGAGACCTACCGCAAGCGCGGCCTCTTGCACCCGCTTGTGAATTTGAAACAGATGCGGGTGCGCCTTGCCAACGCCAATCCAGATAATTTTCGGCGCGCCTTTTGCGGAAAACGCTCCCACGCCAACAATTGGCAGAAAAAACGCGCCAAATTCGATTGCGCTGTGTTTCTCGCGCAGTTTGAGATCGGCTTCGGCGGGGACTTCCGCGAAGAAACCGAGCGTCAGATGCATCTGCGCCGGCTCGGTCCATCGCACACCGCGAATATGCGGATCAAGGGCTGCAAGGGATTGACGCGTTGACTCAAACAGATCTATCGCTACGAAGAGACGGTTCGAAGTCACAAAGCAAACGTCCAACTCCGACACGTCGCGAGCAAGCGCTCAACGTCCACCGTTCAATGAAATCCGAACGTGCTACGAGCGATGGCGGTTACGATGCTTGGCTTTTCTCTTCGTTGTTTTTCTGTGTCGCACGATCAGCCAAGCGCGTCAGCCACCTCGGTGTCCGCTGATGCACGTGCGCGCCAGTCCGCGATTGGTTGCCCGACTGGTCGGCGGCTGCAGGAAGAAACCGATTCACAAACTTCATCATGTAGCCCGTAAGATTTGGAAAGAGTGCGTTTCCAAGAATTGGCACGCGCGCTGCGAATGTGAGCATCGCCGATGGCTGGCCGCGGCGGCAGGCAGCCAGAATTT
>JBKPLX010000235.1:0-15604 GCA_046731855.1 Verrucomicrobiota bacterium
GCGACCTGGATGAGCAACCAGGCCACCACCGCATAAGCAACCGCGACCTTGTAAACATTGCGCCGCTTTAGTTCGGCGAACAGATTGCGCGAGTTCATCCTTCTTCTACTTGGGCGGTTCTTTCGGCGCGAGCGAGCCGACGATTTGCTCGAAGCGCGGATCGCCGCGGAGCGGATCCCAGAAAGGGAGCAGTTTTAAGCAACCGTAGCTTAGCATGTTCGCTGCGACGGGACCACGCACCCCAGCTTCCAGTTGCTGCAAGGCGAGCTCCTTCTCGCCCGCCCACGCCGCTGTAATGGCGAAATACTGAAGGACGAAGCTGCCGTTGATGACATCTTTTTCCAGTGGCGTGAGTGCGATCGCTCGACGGCCTTCGTCCAACGCCAGGTCTTTCCGCCCAAGAGCAGCGTCGATTAAGCCGAGGACGCAAAGCGCCGGGCCATAGTCCGGCTGCGCCTGAACGATCTTCTCTTGCTGTGCGCGAGCCGTTTCAAACGCAGTGCGCGCTCGTGCCTCATCTTTGTTCATGCGCGCCACCAGACCTTCCCCAAAGCTGTGGCTCAGACTAATCGTCCGTTCGACCACGCATGGATTGTCGCCCAGCGCGACGAGTGCTCGTTCGGCCGCAGCCGGATCGCGTTCGGCCAGCGCGCAAACGAACCAGATGACCCCCGCACTGACAATGGCGCCCGGCCCTTGCGCGAGGATTGCATCGATTGTCTGGTGGACCGGCCGGGTGTCCGCTTTCCAGAAGAGATAAACTAGTCCACGATCGGCCCGCGTTTCGGCGTTCTCGGGCATGATCGCTAAAGCGCGATCCAGCGCAGCGATTGATTCGGCATAGCGCTTTAACTCTTGGTAACTGAGCGCGATCTGTTGCAGAATATCAAAGTTGCGGGGGTCCAGCTCTACCGCACGCTCCAGATTGCGCAGACCTTCCTCCTGCTGGCCGCGCCGCCGCAGAATGTAGCCGGTGAGTTGGAAGAGACGGGGATCATTGGGTAACGTTCGCCGCGCGATCTCCAATTCGGCGAGGGCGCCGGCATAGTCGCTCAACCCGTAGTAGAGATATTGTGCGCGCGCCAAATGCGCTTCCGGAGCATCCGGCCGCAGCCGTGCGGCGGCTTGCACCGCAGCTTCAGCCAGCGCCAGCCGGGCCGGCGTGTGATCAGAGCCATCAACTGCGTAGAACCATTCGTGGGCAAGGGCAAGCTGGCAGTAAGCGTCGAAAAATGAGGGATCGCGCTTCACTGCCTCATCCAAAAACTCGATTGCCTTGCGCACGTCTGTGTCGCCCGTCGCGCTGAAACTTGCCGTCAGGAGAAGTGACTTCGCCCGGCTGTAAAGGTCGAAAGCCGCCAGATCTGTCGTAGGCGGCTGCTCGATGGCTTTCTTCTCGTTAGGCGAAAGCTTGGCCTGTAACTGGTCGGCGATGGTTTTGGCAATCTCGCTCTGGATCGCGAATACATCGGCCAGATCGCGATCATAGGTTTGCGCCCACAGATGCGCGTCGGTGCGGGCATCGACTAACTGCGCGTTGACGCGCACCCGATTGCCCGAGCGCTGAACGCTTCCTTCTACCACATTCGCCACTCCCAGTTGCTGCGCGATCTCGCGCAGATTGCGTGCAACGCCGCTCTTATACTGCAAAACAGAGGTGCGGCTGATGACTTTTAAATCCGCAATCTTTGTCAGGTAGGTAAGGATTTCGTCCTGTACACCATCCGCGAAATATTCGTTCTGTTTTTCCTCGCTCCGGTTCTCGAACGGCAGCACCGCGATCGATTTTGCGCCAACGACAGACCTTGACTCGTTAGGTGCGACGTTGGCCACCAGCGCAGCCTCGCGTCTGGGAGTGAGCACAAACTTGTCGAAGGCAAAATAGCCAAGCGCCAGGACCAGGAGCACTATGATGATGCGGTCCACCCGTCGATTCGCCTGCGGAGTGATCGACTGCCCGGGCGCCACATCTTCATCGCGCTTCAGACCTTCGGGTGTTAGTTCGAAAAACCAGCTAAAAATCACTGCCGGAACAAACCCGATCATCAGCAAAATAACGATGGTGCGGGGAAGCCACTCGGGTGCCCGGAACATAGGCAGCACTGTCCCGGCCACTTGCACCACCAGCCATGCGCCAACGAGATAAAGTCCCGCCATGCGGATGACGTTGCGCCGCTTCAGCTCCCCGAAGAAACTCTCCGGATTCATAGTTCTGGTTTTGCCATAGCTGCAATCAAGGAAAAGACCGCTGAATGGCGAGGAGGAGACGAGCCTTTCCGTCGGACTCGTTAGCTTTGATTTGTTTTAGCGTAATTTGTGTGTTTCGTGGGCACAAATCTTAATCGAGGAAACCAGAATGTCACGACCAACAACCGAATCAAAACGTCTGCTGTCGCACACGATCGCTGAGTGGGCTTGCGGACTGAAATATGAAGATCTTTCGCCGGAAGCGATCCAGGCAGCGAAATTATTCTGGTTCGATTCCATCGGCTGCGCACTTGGTGGCAGTCAGCAGGAAGATGCGAAGATCTTACTGAAACATCACCGCGCGATGGGTCCCGCAAGCGGGAGCAAAGCGACCGCATTCGTTTCGGGATTCAAAACGAACCCGATCGATGCCGCGTTCATGAATGGTCACATGATCCGCGCCATGGATTACAACGACATCTACTGGAAGGCCGATCCATGTCACCCGAGCGATCTCATCGCCGCGCCGCTGGCGCTTTGCGAAAGCGAAGGCCTGAGCGGAAAAGATTTAATTCTTGCCACAATTATTGCCTACGAAATCGAAATGCGTCTTTGCGAAATCGGACGCCCAGGCGTGCGCGAATACGGCTGGCATCACGCCACGTTAAGCGCCTTTGCTGCGCCGGTTGCTGCGGGCCGCGTACTGAATCTCACACCGAACCAAATGGTGTCGGCAATCGGCATCAGCGCCTCGCGAACCTTTTGCCCAGGCGCGGTGACCGCCGGCAAGCTGACTAACATGAAAAACACGGTGGATCCGTGGGCGGGACGCATGGGCGCGGAAAGTGCGCTTCTTGCTCGAGAAGGGTTTTCCGGTCCCGAGCACATCATCGATGGAAAGGAAGGCTTGTTCGCCGTGTTCCACCATGTGCAATACAAGGGACAACCAGCAACTTTCGATGGTGAAGGGTTGGTCAAGGATTTGCCGACCTCACCGAAGTCGCACTACCGGATTCTTGATTGCGGGATGAAAAGTTTCCCGATCGAAGCGCTAAGCCACGCGCCGCTCACGGCGATGATGAAGACCCTGAAGGAACACAACCTCAAAGCCGAGGGGGTGAAGGAAATCAAAGTCGAAGTGATCGCGCGTGCCGCGGACATTCTTGGCGATCCACACAAGTATCGACCTGACTCTAAAGAAACGGCCGATCATTCCCTGCCCTATTGCATGGCAGTCGGGCTCGTGGATGGAATGGTCACGCCGCTGCAATTCAAAGAAGAACGTGTCCTCGACAAATCGCTCATCCCGATCATGGACAAGATAAAAGTCGTGGCGAACGAAGAGTTCGAAGCGCTCTTTCCCAAGTTCCAACCGAGCCGCGTGACCATCACAACGAACGACGGCAAATCACAGTCCGCTCGCGTCGACGTACCCAAGGGCGATCCGCGCGATCCAATGACCGAGGAAGAAATCGCGGTCAAGTTCACCGCGCTCGGCGGCGATGTGATTGGCAAAGAGCAATGTGAGAAACTGCGGAAGCGCATCATGAGTTTGGACAGCGCGAAGACAGTTGACGAACTGCTCGCGTTAACGATCGCGCGCTAGCTGTTTCTCTGTAGCCACCGGCCTGGGGCCGGTAAATGTAACGAACGGCACCACGTCTTTGGATTGGAAGGCCCGCAGGGCGGTGGCTACAGCGGCGGCGCAATTTGCACGCAGAATTTCCGTTAAACCGTTCCGCTCCCTTCACCTGCGCCAACTGACTCGAAAAATTGATTGTGTTTGGTTGGCCGAGTCCTGATATCCTCGGGCACGCTCATGCCAGCGGAATCGGCAACGCGAAGATTCGACATTGGTTACATCCTGTTCATCGACATCGTCGGCTATTCGAAACTTCGAGGCGAAGAGCAAACGAAGGTGCTGCGCGAGCTAACGGATATCGTGCGAGACACGCCGGAGTTTCGGCGCGCGGAAATGGCCGGGCAATTGGTGCGCCTGCCAGCTGGAGACGGCATGGTCCTGATATTTTTTGCCAGCCCGGAAGCACCGGTTCAATGCGCGCTGGAGATTAGCCGCACTCTAAAGCAATACCCGCGCTTACAAGTGCGGATGGGCGTGAATAGCGGGCCTATCGATCGTGTGGAGGACGTGAATGATCGAGTCAATGTCTCGGGCGCGGGGATTAATATGGCGCAGCGCGTGATGAGTTGCGGCGATGCCAACCACATACTTCTTGGCAAACACATCGCGGATGATCTCGCCCAATACGAAAAGTGGCGGCCCCATTTAAGCGATTTAGGCAAAGTCGAAGTAAAACACGGAGTCAAAATCGATATCGTCAATTTTTGCTTCGACGGAGTCGGCAACAGCGAATTGCCGGCCAGGATTAAACAAACCAGACGCCAAGAGAGACTGGTTCGTCAGAAACGCCTGATATGGGCCGGCGCGTTGCTGCTAATGGCGGTCTTTATCGGATGGGGCACATATCAGCGTGTGCGAAAACGTGAAGGCGCACTTGCGACTATTTCAGAAAAAAGCATCGCCGTTCTTCCATTCGAAAATCGCAGCGATGAAAAGGAGAACGCTTTCTTCGCGGATGGCGTACAGGATGAAATTCTGACAGACCTGGCCAGAATTGCTGACCTCAAAGTGATCAGCCGCACGTCCGTGATGTACTACAAGGCCGGGACTGCGCGGGATGCGCGCGCAATAGCCCAAGCATTGGGGGTTGCCTATCTTCTCGAAGGGAGTGTCCAGCGCGCTGGCGGGAAAATACGCGTAAACGCTCAATTAATCGATGCACGAACTGATACGCATCGATGGGCGCAGAGTTATGATCGTGACCTGGCTGATGTCTTCGCAATCCAAAGCGAGATCGCGAAGACCATTGCAGATCAACTCGAAGCAAACCTTTCGCCGGGTGAGCAGGCCGAAATCGCACGGCGACCTACGTCGAACGACGCCGCCTTCGCGCTTTACAGCCAGGCGAAAACCTTGTTAGTGGCAGCATCCTCGAGCGATCCGGACAAAGCCACTTTTCTGCACGCCGTGGATTTGCTTAATCAAGCCATCGGACATGATCCGAATTTCTTTCGCGCCTACTGCAACCTCGTGCACACGCATGCTGAGCTGTATTTTTACAACTTCGATCACTCACCGGAGCGTCGGACAATGGCTGAGACAGCGTTGCAAAATGCCGTGCGCTTGCGACCGGATGCAGGAGAAACGCACCTGGCTCAGGCCGAGTACCTCTATCGCTGTTACCTGAAGAATGATCGAGCGCTCGCCGAACTAGGACTGGCTGCACAGGTGTTGCCTAACAGCTCTCGCGTTTACGAACTGAGTGGCTATATCCAACGCCGCCAGGGACGCTGGCAAGAAGCGCGCCGAGACCTGGAAAAAGCGCAGCAGCTAGATCCGCGTAACGTCGTTATTCTTCAACAGATCGCGAACTTCTATCCATATCTTCGTCAGTTTGACGAAGAAGCGGCTGCCCTTGACCGGCTGCTGAAACTCACACCTAAAGATCAAGGACTTCGAGTTAGTCGAGCTTTTGTAGAGGTAGAGCGGCACGCAAACCTCGAACCCTACCGCGAGGCCGTGCGCTTTATTCTGGAAAACAATCCGGAGAGTAAGGAAGACGTTGCTTCCGAATGGTTCGCCGTGGCGTGGTATGGCCGTGACGCCAATCAGGCAACGCAGGCGGCAACCTCTATGCCTAAGACCGGTGCCGGCAGTAACGCCGTTCGTTTTCCCCGAGACTGGTACCAAGGCTTGGCGGCGCAACTAAATCAAAATTCTGCCGCGGCACGCGAAGCCTTCTCGAGCGCTCGCACAGAAATCGAACGCGAAGTGCAGCAGCGTCCGGAATACGGCCCGCCGGTGTGTGTTCTGGCAATGATCGACGCCATGCTCGGTCATAGGAGGATGCTATTCGCGAAGGCCAGCGCGCAGTGGAACTTCTGCCTATCGGCCAGGATGCAATCAACGGCTCGCATCTGATTATGAATCTAGCGATTATCTACGCAGCTACGGGAGAGAAAAGTTCAGCGATCGACCAGCTTGAAACGCTTTTCAAAAATCCGGGCGACGGCAGCTACGGCGATCTTAAACTCAATCCGTTTTGGGACCCGTTGCGGGGTGACCCGCGCTTTGAAAAATTAGTGGCCTCGCTCGCGCCAAAGGATTGAACGCGCTACAAACGCCCGGCTAGGCGGTCGAACTCCCCTCGCCCGCGCCGAATTGAATACCCTGCGCGAGTGGCAGCTCACTTGAAAAATTGATCGTGTTCGTCTGGCGGCGCATGTAGCTCTTCCAGCAATCGCTTCCGCTCTCGCGTCCGCCGCCGGTATTTTTTTCGCCGCCGAACGCGCCACCGATTTCCGCGCCGCTGGTGCCAGTATTCACGTTCGCGATGCCGCAATCGCTTCCGACTGCGCTTACGAATTTTTCCGCTTCGCGCACGTCATTTGTGAAAATCGAAGAGGTCAATCCTTGTGGCACACCGTTCTGGATCGCGATTGCTTCGTCGAAATCGCGATATGTCAGCAAGTAAAGCAGCGGACCGAAGGTTTCGTGCTTCACAATTTCAAAATCCGGTTTGGCCATTGCCAGGCACGGTTTCATGTAACAACCGCCCGGAACGGTGAGTCGCTCCCCGCCGTACAGGACTTCGCCGCCTTCATCTTTCAATCGCTGGATCGAATGCTGAACAAGATCGACTGAGTTCTTGTCGATGAGCGGTCCCATCACAGTTTTACGATCGAGCGGATTTCCAATTGGCAGACTCTTGTAAGCGGCAAGCAGTTTTTTGCGAACTTTTGATGCGACCGATTCGTGCATGATCACTCGCCTTGTGGAAGTACAACGTTGCCCGGCCGTGCCTACCGCGCCAAAAAAGATCGATTGCGTCGCCATATCGATATCGGCGCTCGGGGCGACGATCAGCGCATTGTTGCCTCCAAGTTCCATGATTGATCTGCCCAGACGGCCATGAACTGTTTTCGCGACGTTAAGACCCATGGCCACCGATCCAGTAGCCGAAACTAATGGGATCCTGGGATCCTCGGACAATTTCTGGCCAACCGTTTTGCGGTCTCCCATCAGCAGAGTAAAAATCGCAGGATCTGCTCCGGTCTCGCGGCAAATGCGCTCGCAAATTTTTGTGACGGCAATCGCCGTGAGTGGCGTTTTTTCCGAAGCTTTCCAAACCGTCGCGTCGCCGCAAACGGCAGCGAGCGCAGCGTTCCATGACCAAACCGCGACTGGGAAATTAAATGCGCTGATCACCGCGATGACGCCCAACGGGTGCCATTGCTCCATGAGCCGGTGACTCGCTCGTTCCGATTGAATTGTCAGACCATATAGCATCCGCGACTGGCCGACCGCGAAGTCGCAGATATCGATCATCTCCTGCACTTCGCCTTCGCCTTCACCGATAATTTTTCCGGTCTCGAGGGTGACGAGCTGGCCGAGCTCGTGTTTCAGTTCGCGCAATGCATTGCCAAGACGGCGAACGGTCTCACCGCGCACCGGACCTGGAGTCGTACGCCATTTTAAGAACGCTTCCTGCGCACGCGCAATCGCCTTGTTGTAATCATCATCCGATGCGGTGCGTACGCTGGCGATTCTCCGCCCATCAATCGGCGAAATCTTATCGATCTTCGCGCCCTCTCCGCGCCATTCGCCATCGAAGACACCTTCGTTTACATCAGTAATGCCGAGTTTTGCTAAGGCAGGTTGCATCTTGAAAGATTGTTGTTGTCGTTGCCGCTGGCTGCGGCTCTTCCCGCGGTCAGCGACCGCGGCTACAGCGAACGCTGTCGTTTCGTTAGGCCTCATTTTCGTTTCCGACAAAATTTTCGCATCGCATCGATCGCCTCATCGATCACTTCCGCGGTGATATCGAGCGGCGGGCGAAACCGAATTGAATTTTCACCCGACCGAAGCGTCAGAACGCCGAGATCGAAAAAGCCTTTCCAAAATTCCTCGCGCGTTTTTGCGTCGGGCAGATCGAAGGCCAGAAACAATCCCCGGCCGCGCGCCGCAGAAATCCGTGGCTCTTCCTGTTGCAAGGCGCGTAGTTGCTCGAGGAAATATCCCCCGACCTTTCCAGCGTTCTCCACCAGGTGTTCCTTTTCGATGATGCGCAGAAAATGCGTCGAGCGCACCATGTCAGTGAAATTGCCGCCCCACGTTGAGTTCAACCGGCTGGATAACCGAAACGCGTTGTCCTTCACTTCATCAATGCGCGGGCCAGCCATCACTCCGCATACCTGCGCTTTCTTCCCAAACGCCAGCAGATCGGGCACCACATTGAAATGTTCGCAGCACCAGTTGCGCCCTGTGGCCCCCATGCCGCACTGCACCTCGTCGAAGATGAGAAGAATGTCGTTTTCGTCGCAAATCTTTCGCAACTTCTGCAGCCACTCGCCGCGGAAATGATTGTCACCGCCCTCGCCCTGGATCGGCTCGATGATGATGGCGCAGATGTCGATGTTGCGCTGCTCAATGAAATCCCGGATCTCGCTCTCGGCCTTCTTTTCGCGCGCGATCACATCGGCTTCGCGCTGCGATTCCGGCAGTGAAAAATCGATGTGTGGACACGAGACCCGCGGCCAATCGAATTTTGCGAACAAATCCGTCTTGCGCGGATCGGTGTTCGTGAGGCTCATCGTGTAACCGCTGCGTCCATGAAAAGCGCGGCGGAAATGCAAAATCTGCGTGCCGCGTTCGCCATGGCCTGCCGCCATGTTCTTACGCACCTTCCAATCCATCGCTGCTTTCAGACAATTCTCGACTGCCAGCGCGCCGCCTTCGATGAAAAGGTATCGCTGCAGCGGCGGCAAACCGACTACACGCTCGAAGGTTTCTACAAATTCCGCATAGCCCTCCGAGTACACGTCCGAATTGGCGATTTTAATTTTCGCCGCACGAAGAAGATCGCGTTGCACCGCGGGATCATCGAAGTGCGGATGATTGAATCCGATCGGGTTCGAACCGAAGAATCCGTAAAGATCGATGAGCGGTTTGTTAGTGACGGCGTTGTATAAGTAGGAACCCCGACTTTTGTCGAGATCGACGACCACTTTGAACCCATCGAGTAAGACGTGTTGCTCGATAGTTTCGAGGATCTTCGAAGGCACTATTGCTTTTTGTTTTTCGCTCTTTGTGGTGCGGCTTCGAGGTGAAGCCGCCTCCGTGAGCACGGGCGGCATACTCATTGTTGAGATTAGCCGTGACGAAAGGCGCGGTCAACCCGGGTGGAGCGCTTGTATCAAGCGCCAATAGGCGTTGCTAACCGGCGCCAACTCCGAATCTAGCTCGCTCAATCCAGCCGGCTTCCGGTCGCAAGCTGGCAAGCCGAAAACTCGGAGGTGTTCCCGGTCGACAAATCTGTCGCCGTTGCGGTGATAGAAGAACCGACTGCAGCCCGGCCAACCGTCGTTTGGAATGAGGCGTTCCCAGAACCGTTGGTTGTAACCGTGAGAGACCCGAGAAAACGAGCGCCTTCTCCAAACCCGCTCGGGTCGCATTGAGGATTGCCGAAAAACTCCAGCGAAAATTGCGAGTTCGGCAGGCTGTTAAAGGTGCCAGCCACCACCGTGCCTCCCGAAACGACGTTAGCTGATTGAAGCACCGGGAAATTTTGCAATCCGTTCCCACCGTCGTCACCGTCACCGGCATCGTTGGGAGTCACGCCTGCGCCAGATTCGTCAAAGAGATCGATGCCGAGCGCTCCGTTGGATTTAATGTTGTTGGCGGAAATTCGGATACCATGAGCGGTGACATCCACGGCCACGCCAATGGTTTCGTTGAAAGCGATTTTGTTACCATCTTCGCCACCAGTACCGCCGATCGTGACAGCGCTCGGCGGGGGCGAACCCGGCCAGAAACTGGTGGCGACGCCAGCGTGATTAGGAATGGCATTTTGCCCCGACACGTCGGTGCCAATCTGGTTTCCACGAACAACGCTACCGGTCACATTGCCCTGAAGCACGATCCCGGTGCCGAAGCGTTGGCCCGCGAAATGATTGATGCCCACCACCACAATACCGCTAATCAGATTTCCCAGAATCTGGGTGCCGGTCGAATTCCTTGCCACGATCCCGGCTGGGCCTATTTGCCCAAAGCTCGACGTGCCTGTGACATCAGTTCCAATGTAATTCCCTTGGACAATCGTTCCCACCGCGTCCTGCAAGCTGACTTGAGCTCCGACCGGAAAGCCCTCTTCGCCGTAATGTCCCGAGCCGGAGATGAGATTGCGCTCTGCCGGTCTCGGCCCGCCGATACGATTGTTGATGGCAAAGAGACTCGAGTTGGGAGCACTGCGCACCTCGGCGCCATAGAACGCGCCGCTCAAGCGCTTGTTCCCAATGACAATGTTATCCGTCGCGGGGCCATCGATCCGCACACCGCTATTCCCAGCCGACAGAATATTACCAGCGTTAGGGGCGGTGCCGCCGACAGTATTTGCACTGGCCGGTGGACTGCCGAAGCCACCGCTAATATAAACCGCGGCATGAAGCGGTCCTGAAATTGTGCAACCAACTACGCGGTTGTTGTTTCCGCGAAGCATAACGCCATACCCTCTCTGGGAAACACTGTCCAACCCCCGAATCACACAATTATTTCCGTTTACAACAATCGCCGGTGAGCCCCACCCGTTAGGCTCGAGACCGTAGATGGCAACTTCATTGCCATTGGGATTTGTGTCGCCGGTAAAGGCGGTTTGGGTGGAAAAATCTACCGTAGTTTGATCGCCAGTAATGTTGAAAATGCCGTTTTCCAGTTTCAAGAGCGCCACGTTCGTGAACAACCACCAGTCGCTCTCAGGAATGGCGAACGCGATGGTTTGCGGTCCGGGCGTATTATTGGAGGCGATCACAGCCTCTCGAAACGACACCCTGCCATCCGGACCCGGGAGTTGTGCCACGGTCTTCGGCGACGGAAAGTCAACGACATCATCGACGGTTGTGACGATTGGTCGCGCCCGAGTCAGGTCGCTCGGAACAGCTCCTGAATTTTCACCGTAAGCCGAAGGCGGACTGTCCGTCCCCGCCCCCCAAACGATCGCCGCCCCAACGCTAGTTAGAAATAATTTCCGGAAATGCATCGTTCAAACCTCCCAAATTTGCCTTTCACTTCGCCTCTCCGGCGGCAACTAGACTCACGAGAATAGTAACAGTCTTGTAACTATTGGTCCCTTAAACAAGAGCATTAGATGGAGAGGAAGCTGGCGCGTAGACTCGCAAGGCCAGAATGTGAACCGAAATCTTTCGCCTAGGGCTAACTACACAATTCCCTGGCGCAGCAGCTCGTGTCGAAATGCTTGGTCAACCAAGCGGGTCGTATTTCAACTGCGTCGTAGACGGAGACGCGGAGGATTGCAAAACTGCGAAAGGCGATAGCGCAGTGCCATCAAGTTATGGAGAGGCTCTCCGGCGCGTGTTGAGGATGACCAGGCGTCCTTTTTCCCTGCGGACAGCATTGAAGTCGCGGCGCTCCAGCAGCAGCGAAAAGAAGCCTTGCGTAAGATCTTCTGCCTCGTTTTCCCTGATGCCTTGTCGCCTGATGAGCCCGTTCACAGGCCGCCAATAAGTGCGGCAAAGTTTTTCCAATGCCTCACGTGCTGCGGGTGATTGATCTTGTGCTTCCAGCACTACACTCCAGCGAGTGTTGGTAAATGCGCCAACCGCTTTTTGCGCGCGTTGACGAATCCCGGTTCAGCGGCGTCACCTGATCATCAGCAGGCACATTGCGATCCAAACAAAAATTCGCACGAAAAGCAAGGCAGGACGCTGAGGAGGCAGTAGTGTCCCATAAATCGCATCACGCCGTGTCGACCTAGTGAATTCAGCTGCAACTAATCAGTTGTCACTAATCAGGAGTCGCTCTAAGCAGCAGGCCTCATCGCGGAGTTGGGCGTGGCGCTGGCGTGGGACGTGCCCGCGGTGTTGGAGTAGCCCTAGGAGTAGCTGTCGGCGTTGGGGTGGGAGCTAATTGAGAATACTTGATGGTGGCATAATCGGTTAGTCCAGTTTTTGCATCGACAGTGCTATATCCGGTGACACAGACATTGCCCGAGACATCAATAGCAATCGCGTAGGATTGGTCATCAGCTCGAGCCGACCCGTCGTAGCGAGCAATCCACTGCTCCGCTCCAGAGCTGTCATACTTGACGGTCGCGTAATCAAAACCAGTACCCAAGCCGATGCTATATCCCGTAACATAAGCATTGCCTGAGGCATCGATGGCGATGGCACGGCCATCGTCATTCAAATTCGCAGGTCCGTCGTAACGGGCGACCCACTCTTCTGTGCCCGAGGCGTCGTAATTGATCGTGGCGTAATCTTCTTGTGTGCCTGAGCCGACGCTATATCCCGTCACATAGACATTGCCTGAGGCATCAACGACGATGGCATAGGCTTCGTCATCGTCATTCGCTGGTCCGTTATAGCGCGCGACCCACTGCTGCTGTCCGGAACCGTCGTACTTGACCGTGCCATAATCAAAACCCGTACCCGGGCCGCCATCACTGAATCCCGTCACATAGACATTGCCGGAGGCATCAACGGCGATGGCATTGGGATTGTCAGTGCCATTCCCCGGCCCGTTGTAGCGTGCGACCCACAGTTGGTTGCCGGATGCGTCGTACTTAATCGTAGCGTAATCATAGAGACCTGTGCCTGAGCCGGCGCTATATCCGGTCACATAGACATTGCCCGAGGCATCAGCGGCGATGCCAACCGCTTCGTCCTCATCATTGCCCGGTCCATTATAGCGGGCCACCCACTGCTGCTGTCCGGAACCGTCGTACTTGATCGTGGCATAATCAAAACCAGTATCGGAAGCAAAACTGCCTCCTGTAACATAGACGTTGCCCGAAGCGTCAACGGCGATGGCATAGGCAAAATCAAGGTCGTTGCCCGGTCCACTGTAGCGGGCCACCCACTGCTGCTGTCCGGAACTGTCGTACTTGATCGTGGCATAGTCGTAATCGGGCCAGGTGGTACCGATGCTCGATCCCGTAACATAGACATTGCCCGAAGCATCAACTGCAATGGCGCTCGCTTGGTCGCTGTCACTCGCCGGACCGTTGTACCGGGCAGCCCATTGTTGCGTTCCCGATGGGTCGTATTTGATCGTAGCGTAATCAACACAAGCCAAATTACAGGTGCCCTGGCCGACGCTAGATCCCGCCACGTACACATTGCCAGAACCATCGATTGCAATGGCTCCGGCGACATCGGGCCCAAATCCTCCGTTATAGAGGGCAACCCATTCCTGCGGTACACCCGAGGGTGCTATGGGTTTGATTGTGGATTCTGGTCCTTTCAGTTGGGCCGATGTCGCGAACAGCGCGAGAAACACGCCAGCCAAGATTGCAAACAGAGCAAATAAAACGCGGAGGTTAAAGAAGGCGGATTCAAACGGGGGGTTTTTCATACACATTTGAATCGCGTGGCCTCTCAATTATGGAGGCCAAGCGCGCAGGATATACCAGAGAAAATTCGGCCCGAACCAGCGGCGCGCTACACAATCCCTTGATGTAAAAGCTCGTGTTTTCCAGCTAACAAATCTTGCACCAGGGCGTATCCGCGCTTGTCCACGTTGCGCATGGTGCCCGCAAAATGATGATCGATTCTCATCCGCGCGGACCGACAGAAGTAATCCGCGACAGAAAGAATCTCATCCGCGGGCTTGCCCTGGCCAAGCAACCATTGCGCGTACGAGCAGGTTGCACTGATAGCAAATAATTCCGTCGCGACTCCGACAAATCTGGAAAGGAGCAATTGCTCGCGGTCGAGTTTCGGACCAAACCGCGCCATGGCATGAAACAGCCCGCGAGCGAGTCGCTTGCAGGTGTGCGCGGCATAATCGACATGGCCGCGAAGTGTCGCATGCAAATTCTCAATGTTGCCCGGGCCGTTCAGTAACCACTGGCGCGGATACCAGCCGGCATAAAATTTTCCGGAACTGAAAACAGCTTTCGCGCGCTCGGACATCGGCAATTGCGTGTTGAAAATCGCGCCGCCAACTTTCAAATGCGGATCGAGTGCTTCGCGTGCGATGAACAAGCGCATGATTTCGCTGGAGCCTTCAAAGATCGTGTTGACCCGGCAATCTCGCAGAAATCTCTCCACTGCAATCGGCGGCTCACCTCTTCCAGCCAGCGATTGAGCGGTTTCGTAGCCACGGCCACCGCGGACTTGCATCGCGTCATCGGCGATTCTCCAAGTCGTTTCGGTTGCCCACATTTTGCACATGGCTGTTTCGATACGCAGATCGCCAGCCTTCCGATCCAGTAGAGACGACGTCAAAAATGTCATCCCTTCCATGGCAAAAACGTTGCCGGCCATCTCAGCAATTTTTCCAGCAATCGCGGCATGTTTACCGATCGGCACACCCCATTGGATTCGTTCGCTTGCCCATTTGCGTGATATTTCGAGGAGCCGCATGGAAAGGCCCACGCACGCTGCGGGCAATGTGAGTCGTCCCGTGTTCAGCGTCGTGAGAGCGACTCTTAATCCGGCGCCTTCCTTCGAAATGATGTTTTCGCGCGGCACTCGCACGTCGGTGAACTTCACGACCGCGTTGTAAAGCGCTCGCAGCCCCATGAACCGACAGCGATACGTGATCTCGAGTCCCGGCGTATCGACATCGACAATAAATGCCGTGATTTGTTTGCGCTCTTTCCCGCCTACCATCTTCGATGGCGTGCGCGCCATCACCACCAGTACGCCTGCCTTAACGCCGTTGGTGCACCAAAGCTTTTCGCCATTGAGAACGAATTCAGTGCCCTCAGGGCTGGGCTCAGCGCGCAGGCTCATCGTCGCCGGGTCTGAGCCGGCGTGTGTTTCCGTCAATGCGAATGCTGAGATTTCTCCGCCGGCAACGCGTGGCAGATACTTTTGTTTCTGCTCTTCAGTGCCGAACAGGAGCAGCGGTTGCGCGACTCCGATCGATTGATGAGCGGACACTAGCGCTGCAACGTTTCCATCCCAACTCCCAAGCAAAACTGCCGCCCGTCCATAATTGGATTGTGACAAACCGAGTCCGCCATATTTCTTCGGCACCTTGATTCCAAACGCACCGATTTCCGCCAATCCCTTGAAATTTTCCGGTGGAATTTCGCCAGTGCGATCAATCTCGTCGGGATCGACGTGCTCGCGCAGATAACTTTCCAGTTTTTGCAAAAATTCTTCGCCTGCGGCGCGATCTTCAGCGCTTTGCGCCGGATACGGGTAAATCCGATTGAAATCGTAACGGCCGACAAAAAGGTTGCTGGCAAAACTACCGCGGTCTTCGAGCGGATCGCGCGCCGCCTCCGCCAATTCAAGCGCTTCCCGCTGACCTTTCGCCATCTTCGACGTGTCGATGACGGCGGGCGCGGCCTTTTCCGGCTTTGCGCTG
>JBKPLX010000236.1:0-42303 GCA_046731855.1 Verrucomicrobiota bacterium
CGCCATAATCGCCGGCCCTGCGAGCGACATAAGCTGCGCGGGCACTCGCCACCAGGGTCTTCGTTGGGATACAGCCGTTATTGACACAGGTGCCGCCGAACCGCTTGCGCTCGATAATCGCTACCTTCATTCCGGTGTCTGCCAGCCGAACCGCAAGAGACGGTCCTGCCTGGCCAGTGCCAATAACGATCGCATCATATTTAGTTGCCATGGGCATACCTCCGCTCGAGTTATGGTTGTCTACAATTTTGAGGGTTTCTATCAGCCGTTACGAATTACTTGCACGCTTTCACTCACTGCGGAGCGATCGCGGGCCGTTGCGCTCTCAAAATATATTTCTGAATTTTGCCGGTGGCAGTTTTGGGTAGCTCATTGACGAATGTTACGCTGTGCGGCGCTTTGAAGTGCGCGAGATTCGCGCGCGCAAACTCGCGCAGCTCGCGCTCATCGCCGCGCGCGCCTTCGTGGAGAACAACAAAGGCATGCGGCGCTTCGCCCCATTGTTTATTCGGGAATCCGACGATCGCTACTTCCTGCACGGCCGGGTGTCGCAAAAGCACGCCTTCAACTTCAACAGAAGAAATGTTTTCGCCGCCGCTGATGATGACATCTTTCAGACGGTCCCGAATTTCGACGTAACCATCCGGATGCACGACCGCGGCGTCGCCGGTATGAAACCATCCGCCGTGCATCGCCCGCTCGGTCGCTTCCGGGTCGTTGTAGTAGCCGGCCATGACCACGTTGCCGCGCGCGACGATTTCACCCTGAGTCACACCATCGTGCGGCACGTCATTGTCGTGTGTGTCCACTACGCGCAACTCGCCCGATGTAATCAACTCAACACCCTGGCGCGCTTTGATCGCGGCTCGTTCACTGATCGGGAGGGGCGCATGTTCCGCGCGCGACTCGCATACGGTGATGAACGGTGCTGTTTCCGTCAGTCCGTAAACGTGCGTGATCGTCCAGCCCAAATCCTCTTCAAGTCGCTGAATGGTCGAGGCTGCTGGCGGCGCACCGGCTGTGACAACGTGAATTCCCTTAGGCGCGAGACGACGGAGAGATTCTGGCGCGTTTGCCAGCGAAATCAGAACTGTCGGCGCTGCGCACAGCGTGGTGACCTGTTGGGTCGCCATCAATTCGAAGACAGCGCGCGGCTCGACTTTGCGTAGACAAATGTGAGTTGCTCCCGCGGCTGTTACGGTCCAGACGAAAGTCCAGCCGTTGGCGTGAAACATCGGCAGCGTCCAGAGATAACGATCAGCACAGGTCATCGGCACATAAAGGAGCGTGCCGATGGAATTCATCCAGGCGTTTCGCTGCGTCATCATCACGCCCTTAGGACGCGAGGTGGTGCCGCTGGTATAGTTGATTGTGAGCAGATCAGTCTCGCGAATTTCCGGACGAACAAATTCAGCCGAGCTCGCGTCGAGCATCGCTTCATAGTCGAGCCAGTCCTCGCCTTGTCCGTTCAGAGCGACGAAGTGTTCAACGCATGGAAGACGGGACCGAATACTGTCGATCGTGCCAAGATAATCGCGATCTGCGCAGACCATGCGCGCACCGCTATGATTGATCAGGTAGACGAAGTCGTCCGCGCTCAGGCGATAGTTTAACGGCACCAGCACAGCGCCGATCTGCGGGACGGCATAGAATGATTCGAGCTGCCCGTGAGTGTTCGGTGAAAGATAGGCGACACGGTCACCCGGACCGATATCAAGCTTCTGCAAAACTGCCGACCAACGATCACATCGATCGAGAAACTGCGCATAGGTCCAGCGTGAGTCGCCATCGATCACCGCGACCCGCTGGGGATAGAGTTTGCGCGCGCGCCGAGCGAATTCGAGGGGAGTCAGCGGCGTTTCCATTGGTGTCGGTTGAAACGGTTGATAGTTGAGCGTCGAGAATAGAGAGAAAAGACATGGAGATAAAGCGAGTTACTGGGAAAATCGGGGTCGCGTCTAAACATTTGACATTGGTTGTGCGAAATCTGAAACGCTAAAGGAAACGCTGGTGCGATATTCTTTTGAATGAGCAGAGCGTTCGTCAAAGAAGATGTGGATCTTCCGGAGCGCAGCGGACGGAAGCGATCGGCGTCTGGATTGCCGCCGGGCGCGACTAATTACATCACCGCGCGCGGCGCGAAGCGTTTGCGCGACGAACTGCAAAAACTTCGAACAGCAAACGCAAGCAGCGAGCGTGTCGCCGAACTCGAACAAATTCTGGCATCCGTCCATGTTGTCGATCCTCCGGACGCGCCCTCTAACAGCGTCACGTTCGGCGCATCGGTGACGGTGCAGGATAAAAAGGGCGCGAACGAAACGTTTACCATCGCCGGCGTCGACGAACTCAATTTCGAACGAGACGCCGTCAGTTGGATTTCCCCTCTCGGCAAAGCGCTGCTGGCCGCGGACATGGGCGACTGGATCAAACTCGACGACGGACGAAGCGCGAAAATTGTAAAAATCGAATTCAAAACAGGGTTAGATGTAAACTCCGAAGGGATTCGCGAGCGGGCTGTTTGACGTTTTGTTGCCCGGTGAGTGTGCGCTAACTGAACGCCAAACTATTCCAGCTCGCGTGTTCAAGTTGGGGTCAGAGCTCTTACACTAGCGGCGCGTCCAAAGCGCTCTAACGTATAATTCGTCTTCCAATCTAAAGGAGGAATCAATGCCTGAACAAAAATCCAACGAAATCTCCCGCGACCGTCTCGCAGAGCTGTTGAACGAAGACCTGGCCCGCGAATATCAAGCCATCATCGCTTACGTCGTCTATTCCCAGGTGCTTAAAGGCGCTGAATACATGGACATCGCTGCTCAGCTCGAAATTCACGCCAAGCAAGAGCTCGATCATGCCCTGATTCTCTCGCGGCAGATCGATTACCTCGGCAAAATGCCGGTCGTTAGCCCGAAGCCGGTCCGCACATCGAAAAACGCGAAAGACATGCTCCGCTACGATCTCGACAATGAAAACGAAACCATTCGTAATTACCGCGATCACATTCCACAGTGTGAAGCGCTTGGAGAATATGCGATGGCTGAACAGATTCGCGAGATCCTCGTGCAAGAGCAGGACCATCAAATCGATTTAGCCACTGCCCTCGGTGAAGAAGTTCCAGATGTCAACGCCGGTCCCCGACGAGGTACTTTGCGCGAGCGTCGCTAACGTTGCCCGCTAAAGTTGCGCGTCTGTGAGTTTCAATGGAGCGAGTGGGATGAGCGACATAGAAGGTAAAGCTGCGAGGGCAGCAGCGAGTGAGTGTGGGTAACGAGCGAGTTTCAATCAAGAAGGAAAAACAACGTCGAAGCGATCGAGGTTCATCACCTTGTTCCATGCCGCTACAAAGTCGTGGACGAATTTTTTCTCCGCATCCGAACTTCCGTAGACTTCGGCCAGTGCGCGGAGTTGAGAGTTTGAGCCGAAGACAAGGTCTACACGCGAGCCGGTCCACTTGACTTCACCCGTCTTACGATCGCAGCCTTCAAACACGTCTACGTCTTGCGAGAGCTGCTTCCACTCCGTGCCCATGTCGAGCAGGTTCACGAAGAAGTCGTTAGTCAGCGCCTCGGGTCGCTTGGTGAAGACGCCGTGCTTCGCACCGCCGGCGTTGGCGCCGAGAACGCGAAGGCCACCGATGAGCACGGTCATTTCGGGAGCGGTCAGGGTAAGCAGTTGCGCCTTATCAACCAGCAATGCCTCCGCCGGTACGGTGTATTTGCCCTTGAGGTAATTGCGGAAGCCGTCCGCGATGGGTTCGAGCACCGCGAAGGATTCGACGTCAGTCTGCTCCTGACTGGCGTCCATGCGTCCCGGGGTGAAAGGAACCGTGACCTTGTGACCGGCATTTTTCGCCGCCTGCTCGATGCCCGCACATCCGGCCAATACAATCAGGTCAGCCAGCGAGACCTTCTTGCCGCCGGACTGAGCGCTGTTGAACTCGTTCTGGATGCGTTCCAGAGTCTTGAGCACCTTCGCCAGCTGGGCGGGCTGATTAACTTCCCAATCCTTTTGAGGCGCCAGACGAACACGGGCGCCGTTCGCACCGCCACGCTTGTCGGAGCCACGGAAAGTGGACGCCGACGCCCACGCGCTCGAAACCAGCTCGGTGATGGACAGGCCGGACGCTAGGATTTTGGACTTTAGCGAAGCGATATCCTGCGCATCGATCAATTTGTGATCCATCGCGGGAATGGGGTCCTGCCAGATGAGTTCTTCCACAGGCACCTCCGGGCCGAGATAACGCGCGCGCGGCCCCATATCGCGGTGCGTCAGCTTGAACCACGCCCGGGCGAACGCAGCGGCGAGCTGATCCGGATGCTCCATGAAGCGCCGCGAAATTTTTTCGTAGGCCGGGTCTAGCCGCAGCGAGAGGTCGGTGGTCAGCATAGTCGGCCGGTGTTTTTTCGACGGGTTGTACGCATCCGGCACCGTAGCGTCACCTCCCTTCGCCACCCACTGGTGCGCACCGCCCGGGCTCTTCGTCAGTTCCCATTCGTTATTGAAAAGGTTCTCGAAAAAGTTGTTGCTCCACTTGGTCGGGGTGTTTGTCCAGGTAACTTCCAAGCCGCTGGTGATAGTGTCCGGGCCTTTGCCCGTGCCGAAATCGTTTTTCCACCCGAAGCCCATTTCTTCGAGACCCGCTGCTTCAGGTTCGTGCGCCACATGGGACGCCGCAGCGGCGCCGTGAGTCTTGCCAAAGCTATGGCCACCGGCGATGAGCGCGACGGTTTCCTCGTCGTTCATGGCCATGCGACCGAAAGTGTCGCGAATATCGTAGGCCGCCTTGATGGGATCCGGATTGCCGTCCGGACCTTCGGGGTTGACGTAAATCAGGCCCATCTGCACTGCGGCCAGCGGATTCTCCAATTTGCGTGAGTGCATGTCTCCATCCGCGTCGTCGTCGGACACGAGCACAGCGGTGTCCTTTTCGATACCATGCGAGCCGTGCGCGTACCGGATGTCGCCGCCGAGCCACGTGGTCTCCCGGCCCCAATAGACATCCTGGTCCGGCTCCCATGTGTCCTCGCGCCCGCCGCCGAAACCGAACGTCTTGAAGCCCATCGTTTCGAGTGCCACGTTCCCGGCGAGGATCATCAGGTCGGCCCACGAAATCTTGCGACCGTATTTCTGCTTGATAGGCCAAAGGAGCCGGCGCGCCTTGTCCAGACTGACGTTGTCCGGCCAGCTGTTGATCGGCGCGAAGCGCTGCTGGCCCCTGCCGCCGCCGCCGCGACCGTCGCCGATGCGGTACGTGCCGGCGCTATGCCACGCCATGCGAATGAACAACGGGCCGTAGTGGCCGAAGTCCGCCGGCCACCAGTCCTGCGAATCGGTCATCAACGCCGCAAGATCTTTTTTCACCTCGGCCAAGTCGAGACTCTTGAACTCCTTGGCGTAGTTGAAGTCCTCGCCCATGGGATTGGACTTGGACGAATGCTGATGCAGAAGTTCGAGCTTCAACTGGTTTGGCCACCAGTCGCGGTTCGACGGGCCGCTGGCGGCGTGGTGGATGGGGCATTTGGCTTCGGTTGACATATGTTTTCTCCTTAGGTGGGTTGAACTGAATTCTGTGGAAGAATTGTGAGCGGTGCACCTCAACTAACGAGATTTGGTTTGATTGTTGAAATAGTTGTTTCTTTCGATCACCATAGGAATTGCCTATGGAGATGCATCAGCTTCGATACGCGGTGGCGGTGGTGCGCGCGGGCAACTTCTCTCGCGCCGCGGAGCAATGCTATGTCTCCCAGCCCTCGTTGAGTCAACAAATCCTCAAACTCGAGGAGGAGCTGGGCGAGCGATTGTTTGACCGCACGAAACGCGAGGCCAAGCTGACGCCACACGGCGAGGCATTCTTGCCTCGGGCGGTCAAGATTCTTGAGGAAGTGGACGCTGCCAGGCGTGAAGCTTCTGATGCGCGTCGTTTGCTGCGCGGCCGACTGATCGTAGGTGTGTTGCCGACAATTGCGCCGTATCTGTTGCCGGAGGCGCTGGTAACGTTTGCGGAAAAGTTCCCCGGAGTGGAAATCGTGGTGCACGAGGACACGACGGCGCGTTTGCTCAAGCTCGCGCAGGCATATGAAATCGATTTTGCGCTGGCCAGCCGACCAATCCAGGACGAGCGGATGCAGGTGAAGGATTTGTTTACCGAGGAGTTGAGACTGGCCTTGCCCCGCGGCCATCGGTTAACACGCAAACGGACGGTGCGCCTTGCTGACCTCGAAAAAGAGCCTTTCATCGTGATGAAGGAGGGGCACTGCCTCGGCGATCAAGTGCTGAACTTTTGCGAACGGCGCGACTTGAAGCCGACCGTTAACTTTCGCAGTGCCCAGCTGGAAACGATTCAAGCCCTCGTCCGTTCCGGGGTCGGCATATCGCTCGTTCCTGCGATGGCCGCGGTCGGCGAGCGCAAAGACTTGCCTGAGTATCGTTCGCTTCTCGCGCCCAAGCCCGAACGGAAGATCGTGGCGGTCTGGCCGAAGCAACGTCCGCTGGGTCGCGCGGCGAATGAGTTCTTGAAACAGATTTCTGTGAGGTGCAAGGAGTTGAAACGCTAACCCATCCAATGCGGTCTGCGACGTTTTGTTCAGCGTCGGCCGCACGCTGTGTTTGTCGAGCGGCCACACGACGTCCTCGCGGCGCCAAGTCTTAAAGTCTTGTGAATGACAAGTGCCGGGCTGATCGAGCCCGGCGTAGAACGCCGCCGCAAAAAGGCAGATGACCTGAGCGAGATAATCGCGCGTAGCGAATTTCCTGAATCCAAAACGCGCCGGCGCTGCATCTCACAATGCAGAACCTCGCGCGCTTATGGAAACACTTCTTCAGGATGTCCGGTTCGGTTTTCGGCAACTCATGAGACAACCCGGCTTCGCCGCACTCGCCATCATATCGATGGCGCTCGGCATCGGGGCTAACACTTCGATCTTTAGTCTGGTCGATACGGCTTTGCTGCGGCCTCTTGCGGTGAAGGACCCTTCGCAATTGGTAGAGCTTTTCGGCACATTTAATAATGGCGCGGATTGGTCGCTGCAGTCATATCCGAATTACAAAGATTACCGCGATCGGAACACTGTCTTCTCCGGTCTGTTTGTTTATCGCGTTGTCGTCAGCAGTCTCACAGTCAACAAGTCCAGCCAGCGCGTCTGGGGTTATCTCGTTTCCGGAAATTACTTCGATGTTCTTGGCGTGAAGCCGATGCTCGGGCGCGCATTTTTGCCCGAAGAAGATCAAACGCCTGATTCACATCCCGTTGCCGTGATTAGTTACAACTGCTGGCAACGGCGCTTCGGCGGCGACCCGGCAATCGTGGGGAAGACGGTTGAGTTTAACAGTCGCCCGTTTGCTATCATCGGCGTCGCGCCGAAAGGATTTATTGGCACCGAAGTCGCCTACGATCCGGAGATGTTCATTCCGGTAACGATGGCGAAGACGATCGAACCCGGGAGCACGTGGATCGACAAGCGCGACTCGAACAATCTTTTCACTGTCGGCCGGTTGAAGCCGGGCGTGTCGTTCGCTGAAGCGAAGGCCGCGCTCGAGACGCTGAACGCGCAACTTGCTCAGGATTATCCGGAGAACGTCGGCCGCGGCATCCGACTCGGCAAACCCGGCTTGTTCATTCCCGATATTGCGAATTCTGTCTTCGCCTTCACTGGAGTGCTCGCCGCTGTGGGTGCGCTGGTGATTTTGCTCGCGTGCGTGAATCTTGCGAGTCTGCTCCTCGCGCGCGCGACGGAACGGCGGCGGGAAATTGCCGTGCGGCTCGCGGTCGGGGCAAGTCGACAACGACTGGTTAGACAACTGCTCACTGAGAGTCTTCTCATTTCACTCAGTGGTGGCGCGGCCGGGGTCTTCCTTGCTGCTGCAATCAATAGCGCTGTGCGAGGCATTCGCTTGCCCAGCGACGTTACGTTGCTGTTCGATCTGCGCACGGACTGGCGCGTGCTCAGCTTCGCGCTGCTGCTCTCGATCGCGACCGGAATTCTTTTCAGCCTCATTCCGGCGCTGCAATCGTCGAAGCCGCAACTCGTGCCCGCGTTGAAAGATGAATCATCGATGTTCGGCTTCCATCGCTCGCGTTTGCGTAACTTCCTCGTTGTCGCGCAAATCAGCCTTTCGTTAGTGCTGCTTATCAGCGCGGGCCTCATTGTGCGCAGTCTGCAAGCCGCTCAGAAGATGCGGCCGGGCTTCAATCCAGAAAACGCGGTCGCGATTTCTTTCGATGTCAGCTTGCAAGGGTATAACGAGGAACGGGGCCGCGTTTTCCAACGACAAGTGCTCGAGCACGCGCAGGCACTGCCGCAAATCGAAAACACCGCGCTGACTGATTACCTCCCGCTCGGATTAAACTACAACGACAGCACGATTTATATCGAAGGCACGGAGTTTAAAGGCGCGAGCACGTTGCCGGTCGCGATCCCGATCGAGAGCAGCCCGGGTTACTTCGATGTGATGGGCATTCCGCTGCGCGGCCGCGATTTTCGCGATGACGAAAACAAAAAGGAAAGCCGTGTCGCGATCGTGAACGAGACGTTCGCGAAAAAGTTCTTCAATGGACAGAACCCGATCGGCCGGCGCTTCAACTGGCATGGGCCCAAGGATCCTTTCTTCGAGATTGTTGGCGTCGTGTCCGACGGAAAATACAACTCGTTAGGCGAAGACCCCAAGCCTGCGCTCTACACGCCGCTCTATCGCGACTACAGCGGCGGGGTTACCCTTGTCGCCCGCACACGCGGCGATCCTAGGCAGGTGTTGAGCGCTTTGCGCGGCGAAGTGCAAAAGCTCGATCCGTCGATTTCCGTTTACGCAGCAAAGACGCTGAAGGAGCACCTGGGCACATCACTTTTCCCTGCGCGCATGGCCGCAATCGCGCTAGGCAGTTTCGGTGTCCTCGCCCTGATTCTCGCCGCGGTCGGGATTTACGGTGTCATGTCGCACGTCGTCGCCGGACGCACGCGCGAGATTGGATTGCGCATTGCGCTCGGCGCGCAGTTTTCCGATGTGCAGAAGCTCATCTTGAAACAAGGCATGGTGCTCGCCGCGATTGGTTCCTCATGCGGGCTAGTCATTGCCTTCGGCGGCGCTCGCATGATGAAGAGCTTGCTCTACGGCGTAAGCACTTCCGACCCGATCACCTTCACGTGTGTTGCTTTGCTCTTGTCCGGCATCGCGCTTCTCGCCTGCTGGATCCCGGCGCGCAGAGCTAGTCGGGTCGAGCCGATGATTGTGTTGCGTGCGGAATGAGTCAGTACTTTTCGTGCCAGCGCTGGTGATCACGATCGGAAGGTTGTGATGTTCATCGGACCGATGCGTATCGCAGGTGCCCTGCTTCGACACGGTCAACCCCAGCGGTATTCAGTGCTGGGATCGCCTTCGCAGGCGGCAGAGGGAAGAGAACCCGACTGAATTGACACTTAATCTGCCACCGATATGCTCGCCGCCGTGCCGGAAGAGAGGGAGACGCGTCGCGCCAGCCGATATGACGCAGTCATCGCGACCTTTGTTGGATTCTTGGCTCTGTGTGTTTCCGGTTACACCGCCTACATGCAGCGCCAGCAAGTGCGTGCCGCAGTGTGGCCCATTCTCGAGTTCGACAGCAGCAATGCACCCGACATTCACTATACCCTTTCCAACAAAGGGGTAGGACCGGCGATTATTCGACATGTCATTGTAATGGTAGATGAGCAGCCGGTGAGGAGATGGAAAGAGGCACTCGAGAAAATACTCGGACCTGGGGAGCATCTGTTTTCAGAGAGCGACATGAGTTTTCATGTGCTTGCCGCGGGCGAATCGCGGACCGTCTTCACTCCGCACGATCCTGAAAATAATCCGCTCAATTACGACAGATCGAATCCGCTCTGGGTGAAGATGAATAAGGAACGTTTACGCGTGTCGGTCGAGATCTGCTACTGCTCGACGCTCGGCGAATGTTGGACTTTGCACGCTAGCGGGTTGACACCCAGCACTACCACCGAAACCCGTCATTGCCCGACTTCGTCGGCGATTAGCTTCCAGCAGTAGCTGCGGAAAGTTAGAAGGCAAAAGTAAGAATTAAGAAGTCCACTGACGCGCGGGATCAATTGAGCGTCTACTTGCCGACGGCGTCTACGGGCGCTGACATGCCGCCGAGAATTTGCCACGTGCCGTTAGTCCTGATCCAGGTGTGCGTGATCCGCATTGCATCTGTTCGCACTACCTCGCCGGTGTCGCTGCTGGCCCAGTTCGCTTTGATTCGATAATGATCGATCGCTACGTCGCTGGTCACGCGAACAGCCAATTGTTCAATTGAGTACAACTGCAGCTTCAGGCCTTTTGATGTGTTGTTCGTGATCCAATCAGTGATGTGATCTTTTTGAACGGGTGCTGCGCTAACGAATGGCCAACCGACGAAATCGTCATGCCAGAGCGCACGATACTTCTCCAGGTCGTTAGTCTTTACGTATTCCCAATACGCTTTCTCCAGGTTCCAGATTTGCTCTTCGGTCCGAGACGGATTGGCAGTATTGGCCGAATCTGCCGCAAAGCTCGTCGCAGTCAGGGCGAGCAAAAACGAGATCGTGTTTAACATGCCACCATCGTATCCCGAAAGGAAAAAGGAAAAAGGAAGAAGATCCGAGGTGCCAGCCTGTAACGCAGTTTGCGATTTGACCGACTATTCTATTTCGTCCGAAGGTGTTCGCGCGCGAAAGCTGTTAGGCAACTGCACTTAGGTGCCTGAGCTGCTCTCCTCCGGGAGACGGCGAACGTTGGGTCAGCTCGCACAACTGGAGGTTTCAATGTCACGCAAACGAACGGCGCTCGTAAAAGAAGCAACGAGAGCAACACTTCGCCCCCATCAGCCGGGTCAGGCCGCCTTTAGAGCAATTCTGGCTGAAGATATCGACTGGAAACCGTTCGCTGCATTTCCGCCTTCGGCGCGTCTCGCGGTGGTTGTTGGTCAGCCTCTTCAAAACAGCCTTTATACAATCAGGGTCAAAGTGCCCGGCGGCGTGAAGTTGATGCCGCACAAGCATCCCGAGGACCGGATTTACACAGTCATTTCAGGCATCTTCTACATCGGACTGGGTGACCAGTTCGACGAAGAAAAGTTAATGGGGTATCCGCCCGGCGCTGTCATCATTCTGCCTGGCAACACATCTCACTTTCACTGGGCGAAGTCCGGCGAATACATCACGCAGGTGACCGGGATTGGGCCCCTTGGCATTGAATACATTAACTCAAATGACGATCCGCGGAGTGAAAGCCAAAGCTGAGATCGTGGAATCAATCTCTTCGCCGAGACGATTCGCGAACAGGAATAGAAGAACGAGGAGAATTTATGGCAACGACAAAGATCGCAAAACATGAACCGGTAGACATGAAGCTGGAAGTCGTGGTGATCGGCGTTTCCGACGTCGATCGCGCGAAGACATTCTACGAGAAACTGGGCTGGCGGCTCGACGCCGATTTCGCGAAGGGCGACGAGTTCCGCGTCGTACAACTGACGCCACACAACTCGGCAGCCTCAATCATTTTTGGCAGGGGAATCGCATCGGCCAAACCTGGTTTGGCGAAGGGCCTCACCCTTGCGGTGGACGACATCGACGCCGCACGCAAAGAGCTGATCGCCCGTGGCGCCGACGTGAGCAAGGTTTTCCACTTCGCTGGCGGCCCGTTTAACGATGCCGGGAAGAACTCACGCGTGAACGGGCGCGACCCGGAAGGTCGTTCCTACTACTCGTTTGCTTCGTTCGAGGATCCGGACGGGAACGGCTGGGTGCTCCAGGAAATCAAGGAGCGCCTTCCTGGCCGCGAATGGAAGTTGATGCGAGCACGAGGCATGGACGTTGCAACCCTCGCAGAACTCCTCCGCGACACCGAGGAGCACCACGGCCAATATGAGAAGACACACGCCAAGCATGACTGGTGGAATTGGTACGCGCCGTATCTGAGCGCGCGCCAGAACGGCAGCAGTCCGGAGGAGGCAGCTGTCGCGGCCGAACGTTACATGGAGGAAGTCCTTCATGTTCCTCCCCGATGATGGGAATTGGAATCGAGTCGATAGAGTGGGCGTACGCACTAACGCACCCTAAGTAGTATTGTGCATTGCGGCGTTTCAGGCGTTGCGGAAGATTCGGGTTCAGCGTGCGAGGATGGTTGCACTTTCGTGACGATCTCGCACGCTACGGAATATTATGAACATCGAAACGCTCCATATTGGAATGAAGGTACGCCATCCGCAATACGGCGTTGGTGTCGTGAGATCGCTGACCGACCAGACAGCCGAGATCGCGTTTGAGGATGCGCCGAGAACAGTTGCGCCAGCTTCCAGCGATCTCCAGCCTGCGGAGGCGACCGCTACGGTGAGCGAGTTAGAGATGCCGCTCGCGAATCTTATCCGCGATACAGCTCACGCAGTAGTCGAGGCACTCGGGCTAGAACAAAAGGATGTGATCGTAGAAGGTTTGGCCACTCGATGGCAGCGCGGAACCCTGGTCATGCAATCGGCCGACACTTCGCTCCAGCCGAAAGAAGTCCCGCTCGAGACATTCTTCCACAAAATCGTCATGATCCGCAACAACCTGCGGGTTCTCGAGCAGAAGGTGAATGCGAGCGACAAACTAAGCGATGCCGACAAATTCGATCTGCAACAATACATCACCCGCTGTTACGGCTCGCTCACGACGTTCAATATCCTTTTCAAGAACAAGGACGATCAGTTCCGCACCCGCGGCTAAGATCACTCATCCCACTGCGCTGGCGATCAGCACAGCGTTGTCACACAATTGTAACATCAAAATATCCGTAGGACGTGGCCTCCCAACGGTTCGGATCCGCGTTTTCATTTAGGCCACACAATTGTCAGCCAAACGTTTCTTGCGCCTCGTCGTAATGAGCGCAAAACAACGCCATGAAAACATGGCGGCAGAACGTTACAGCATCCAGGATCGGTGATGGGGCGGCGAACGATCCCGATCAAGAAATGCACATCTACGAAGTGCGCCCCCGCGAAGATCATCACGGCGTTAATCTAATCAGCGACGTGCTCCCCTTCGGTTGTCTGTTGTATCTAGAAATTCGCGAAGCTGTAGATTACGCAAAGTTCTACAGCAGCTCGCGTGATGCAATGATCCGCGTTTATGATGCCGCGGGCAACGTGATCGAAACCCACGAGGAGAAAAGCGATTTCACAGAGTGGTGATAAGGCTTGACGCCGTTGTCGCCGGATCGCAAAACCAGCCAGGCGTGAGAATCATTTTGTTAGCCGCTGCCGCGTTTCCTGTCCTTACCGGTTGCCAAAGTGCTGTGGAGAAGCAACGCTTCGCGGTGGAGGCGCAGTCAGGCGACCTCGGTAATTGTGCACAGATTCGCGTAGTGTCGGGTTGCTGTGGGGGAAACTCAGGTTTTACAGAAGTATACGTTGACAATATGCACAAGAACCGCGCGGTGCGGGCGACCGTTCGGAAGCATTCGGAGTCAGGCGACGACGACACAGATTATGCCATTGCGGAAGGTGGCAAGCTCTTTGTCGGCTGCGGAGGAGGCGGCACCAGCTTTACCGTTGTCGGCTGTGAAGTGTTGAAGAGTGAAGCTGAAACAAGGTGATAAGCGAGAGCTCAAATTGCCCCTTTCAGTTCCAGAAAAGCGGGTGAATTTTTCATCTTTCGTCACCGGGGCTATCATTCCTTGAATTCCCGGAAGGAGCCGTTATTTCCTCCCAGCCCAAGTCGAGGTTCAGCAATAGAGGATTCAACAATGGAAATCAAAAGAGTTGGTTCACAATCGTCCACTAAAGGACCCACTGATTGGTTCACCGGCGCAGTGCGAATCGATCCGTTGCTCGAAGCGCCTGAACCGGCGCGCGTTCGTGGCGCAAGCGTCACGTTCGAGCCTGGTGCTCGCACCGCCTGGCATACGCATCCGCTCGGTCAGACGTTGATCGTCACCGCCGGGCTCGGCTGGGCGCAGCGCGAGGGTGGTCCGATCGAAGAAATCCGGCCGGGCGACGTGGTCTGGTTTGCGCCTAACGAGAAACATTGGCACGGCGCGACGCCGACTACCGCGATGACTCACACAGCGATTCAAGAAGCGCTCGATGGTAAGGTCGTCGACTGGATGGAGCACGTTACTGATGAGCAATACAAGAAGTGATCGGTGATGAGTGATCGGGGATCCGTGATGACAGGCGAACGAGCAACGTGGCGACAACTTGCTAACGATGTTGCGCTGATATCGTTTCCGTGGCGCGTGCTTGGGATCGACTTCAGGCGAAATGTGACATTGCTGCGACTCGCAGACGGCCGAGTCGTGGTTCATTCCACAGCGCCATTCACTCAGCAGGACATTGCAGCAATCAGGCGCTTCGGTGAACCAAGCTGGTTAGTGGAAGCGACGTTGATGCACGACACCTTTGCTAAAGAAGGTCGGCAGGCTTTGCAGAATATTCCTTATCTGGCTCCGGAGGGTTTCGGGGAGGCAACCAAAGTGCAGGCAGAATCTTTATCGCCTCCACCTCGAGAGTGGGATGGCGAGATTGATGTGCTGCGCATCGACGGAGTACGGATGGACGAGCACGCTTTGTTTCACCGGCGGTCGCGCACACTGGTGGTGGCTGACCTGTTCTTTTCGTTTCCACAGGAAACGTCCGGGTGGCCGCGTTTTTTTGTCCGGCATGTCATGCGTCTGCCGCGATTATTTGGAATCAGCGCGCTCTATCGTTTACTCGTAATCCGCGACAAGGAAGCGTTTGCTCGTTCCATGCGCGCACTGCTCGCATTAGATTTCGAACGACTCGTGGTGGCTCACTGGCATCCGGTCGAGAAAGATGCAAAGCGAGCGGTTGAGCAAGCAGTGGGCGATTCCAAAATTTGTCCAGAGCGCGTAGATCTCGATTCTGTTCAAAAGTGACAAGTGACGAGCGAAGTGACGGAGTGTGGGCAGCGAATGAGTTCCAAAACCCGAAAGAGGCTGCCTCGCTACTTCACGTGTTTGCCGTGTTTGATAATCAGGTCGACCCTTTGCAAGAGGTCGATGTAACGCAGCACGTCGCCTCGGACCGCGATGATGTCGGCGAACTTGCCTTCGCTGATTGAGCCATAGTCTTTATCTACTTTCATCATGACAGCTGGCCAGTAAGTTGCGGCGCGAATCGCAGTCATTGAGTCGACGCCGAGATGGTTGACCCATGCGTCGAGCTCGTGCCAGGTGGAGGTGTTGTGAAATTTCATCGGAATGCCGCTATCGGTGCCGATGAGCAAGACCACGCCGGAGTCCTGTAGCTGCTTAAATTTGTGCCGGACTGTCTTGGCGCGCAGCGGTGTGATTTGGTAATAGGCGAGCTGATTCGGGTGCGCGATCGAACGCTTGATGTCTGCGGCGATGTCGGAGGGAATGCCGTCGTAGTTGGCTGGATTGTCGAGCGGCTCGGGATTGTCGACTAATGACTCGTAATTGATGAAGCCTTCGATGGTTGGACACCAAAAGAGCGGTCCCAGACTCATTTTCGCTGTTCGTTCATGCAAGGCTTTCAAGATGTCGTCGGGATAGCCAGGCGCTGCTGCCAAACCGGTATGCTCAAAGCAATCGACACCGGCGGCGAGTCCGCGCCGAATTTCTTCCGGGCGATGTGCGTGGGCGACGACGGGAAGTTTGTGCGCGTGCGCTTCATCGACGACGGCCTTCACTTCGTCCATCGTCATCTGATCCTGGTCGATGAGCTTGATGATATTAACTCCCGCGTCAGCGAGCTGTTTCACTTTTGCCTTGCCGTCGGCCGCGCCTTTGACACCCCAGCGGAAGTAATCGGTACCAGGATAAGGTTCGTGCTGAATGAACGGACCGGCGACGTAAAGAGTAGGGCCGGGAATTTCACCGCGATTGATCCGGTCACGCAGACTAATGCTCTCCTTTAGCGGACCGCCGAGATCGCGAGCGCTGGTCACACCCGCCATGAGCAGTTGTCGTGCGGCCGCTGGCATAATCTCGCCACCGAGGCGCGGCGGATATGTTTTGTCCCAATACGCGTAATCGCTGTGACCGAGTATCATCGTATGGACGTGGCAATCCCAGAGGCCCGGCAGCACGTCCATGCCTTCGGTGGGAATGATTTCGGCATCGGGTGGAATCTGCAGTGCGCCAACCGTGCCAATGCTGGTGATCCGCTCGTTGTCGATGATGATTACGCTGTTCGCTAGTGGATGGCCGCCAAAGCCGTCGATCAAGCGACCACCGACTAGCGCAAGTGGACCTGATTGCGCGGACGCAATTACGGCGAAGAAAGCAAATACTGGACTTAGGTAGCGGTTCGTCATGGCCCGCGCATGCTACCGTGCTGCACACGCGCAGGCGAGCCCGTTAACTGCGAAGAGTGACGGTAAGGAGCGGACTCGAGGAGTTACCTGATGTCCTCGACTCTGCCGATTTTCGAACCGAAATAAACTTCGATCGTTTTGATCTTGCCGCCGTTTCCAGTGAAGAATTCTGTGTTGCGAAAACGTTGTCCATTGTCCGGCTCCAAATCGTAGAGGACAAAGGCTTCGTTGCTGCGATCGAAAAGCTTCCGAATGTGGATCGCCCTGGTGTGTTTGCTGTTGGGCCAGCAACGCTCCAGGTATGTGGCACGATCGATGTGATCATCGTGCGGACTAGTGAAGGTGAAGTCGTTGCTCAGGGTCGATTCGAGAGCTGACCGGTCCTTTGTTTCATACGCTTTGAAATAGATTGGGATCAGTTCGATCAGAGACTTGTCGGTCATGGTATTACTCCTTTTCTGGAATGGTATCGGGATGGTCTGATTGACGCACCTTTCGGAAACACTTCCTCAATTCTTCTGTGAAGAGTTCGGGCTTCTCGAGCGATATGAAATGTCCTCCGCTGTCGAGCTCGTTCCAATAGAACAAGTTTGGGTACATGTCCCTGGCCCAGCTGCGGGGAGCGGGAAGGTCGTTAGGGAAACGACTGACTCCCACCGGGAGATCGACCCGTCCGGCGTTGTTAGGTCTTCCAAGCAAGGCGCGCTGCTCAAAATAGAAACGAGCGGAAGAAGCCGCTGTCCCCGTTAACCAATAAAGGGTGATCTCGTCGAGCATCTGGTCTCGGGTGAGGGCTTCCTCCGGGTTGCCATGGTTACCAGTGCCGGCGTTAAAAATATCGTAGATCCATGCCGCCTGACCTGCGGGCGAGTCCATTAGCGCATAGCCGATCGTCTGAGGGCGTGTCGACTGCATCATAAGATAACCGGAACCCTCGTTGCGGAAACGATTCAGGATTTCCACCGCTCGCTGCTGATCGGGAGTCAGTTTTTCAGGAATACGATCCGGCACTACCTGCGGGAAATTGAGGTGAATGGCAACAAGGCCGGGCGGGTGTTGTTGCGCCAATGCCGTTGTTACGAAAGCCCCCCAGTCTCCGCCCTGCGCGACGTATCGTTTGTAGCCCAGACGTTGCATCAGGACAGCCCAGGCTCGCGCAGTGCGCTGCGCATTCCAGCCGCGCTCGGCAGGTTTTTCGGAAAAACCGAAGCCGGGTAGCGACGGAACCACTACGTCGAACGCGTCCTCAGCTTTTCCGCCATACGCAGTTGGATCGGTCAGTGGCCCGATCACGTCTCGAAAGAGGAGGATCGTGCTGGGCCATCCATGGGTGAGGATAATCGGCAGCGCGTTCGCGTGTTTCGACCGTACGTGGATGAAATGAATGGCCAGACCATCGATCCCGGTGCGGAACTGTGGGAAACGATTCAACGCCTTCTCGCAGCGCCGCCAGTCGTAATCTGTGCGCCAGTAGTCGACGAGCGCGCGCAGCTTGTCGAGGGGAACACCTTCCGACCAATCGTTAGTCGTCTCGTGCTCAGGCCAACGCGCTTGCGCCAGACGTTGTTTCAGATCATCAAGCGCGTTTTGTGGCGCATGATAAGCGAACGGTCTGATCTCTTCGCTCTTCTGCCCGAAAGCGGCGTCGGTCCCTGATAAGGCGCCCGTAGCCAACGACACTCCAGCGGGCGCTAAGAACTTCGCCCGCCTGGGAAACTTTTTTTGATGTGTGAATTTGGACATTGTTTGGCGCGGCCGCGCGATGCAGATTCGACCTCACTCTTACGACGAATGACCGATCGATCTCCGGACACTCAATTGTCTTTTCAATAAAATTTCGAATCGACGCCGTTTTCTGGCCGCATTGCTCCGCTAATCCTTCGTTCATTCACAGCGCGGCGGCTTAAAGCGTTGATGGATGGAAAAGGTGAATGAGGAACAGTCTTAGCGGGGATCGTGTGTGATCAGTGATCGGTAACGAGGAGGAAACAGTCAGAGGTCAGCAGGTCGGCGCTCGTAGTAGCGACAGTCTCATTTGGTGTCAGTTTGATCGTTGGAGGACATAGAAAACATATCCGTAGCTGTCTTCTGAAACTCTAAATGTCTCAATTTCTTTGAGTGTCTCGGCAGCGAGCTCCCTGACGGCAACATCCGAATGATTCATGAACGATTTCGCGCTTGGCTCCAAAATGTCATAATAGTCTTCCACCCACGCTTCTTTGGGCAGCGTATAGGTGTTGAATATTTTGTAACCCGCTTCTTCTGCTATCGCGATGTTTTCCTGAACGGATTGCATGTCCGGATACCCCAATCGGAAGAACTCCTTCACCGTGTCGGGAATTTTTTCTTGGAGCCAGCAAAGTTCGCTCACTACCGCGAAACCGTTCGGTTGGATCGCCTTTGCCCAAGTGCGCAGTGCGTTAGCGAAACCGATGTTGTAGGCTGCGCCTTCAGCCCAAAGCAGATCGATCGTAGGAAAGACAGTCGGGATGTCTTTCATATCCATGCAATGCATCTGCACCAGATGGGCGAGGCCTTTTTCTTCGGCGCGCCGTTGCAGGCGATTCAGGAACGGCTGATAGGAATCAACCGCTTGAATAGGTGTCCCAAGCTCCCTCGCCAACACCATGGTTTGACGTCCTGCGCCGCAACCCGCGTCAACAACGACCTCAAACCGGTGTTGCGGCAGAGAGCGCAAAACATAAAGACTCAGGCTGTCATCTCCCGGACTCAGCTTGTCCATGTCCGCGAACAACAGGTCAACTGGGTTCGGAGTTTTCATTCTGCTCCGGAGAATTAGTGCGCTTTCGCTTTAGCGGCGAGAATCTGCGGCAGCAAAATGTCGCGCACGTAATGCCAGTAGGGAACAATTTCGAGGGCGCTGCGTGCGTAGCGTTCAGCCGCGTCAAGATCAGGGTGGTTCCCGTTCAGATAGCAATAGGCTAGGACCATCATGAATTCGGGTTTCCCCCACGACGGTTCAAGCGGGTCTTCGCTCGGCTTGATTTTGGAACAAATTTCCAAGCCACGGCGGTCATTTTCGATTGCTTTGTCCTGGCCGCCTCCCTTCTCCGGTGGTGTGTTCCAGAAAATTGGGCCGTGCACCCAAATGAGCCGTGGATTGTCCGGCGCCATCTCGTCGGCTTCCTTCAACAACGGCAGAACCTGATTGACGAATTCCCGAGCGCGCGGTGGATTATCTTTCCGATTCATGAACGCCAGATGACCCAAACACGAGATAAGCCCCACTTTTGCGTCTACGAATTTGGGATCCTGTTCGGCCGCGACCTTGAATTCCTCGATTGCGTCTTTGAGGTTTTGCTCCAACTCCGTTGGATCGACGGAATCATTGAAGCCGTTGATAGCCCGCCTCCATTGCGCAAAGCCACGCCAGTACCGGACACGCGAAGCCAGTTTCTTGTCTTCCAAAAAAGGCTTTAGATCATCGTAGCCCTGTTGCATCGCAGCACGGTCGCCCGCGTAATCCGCGTGTTCAATCTGCGCAACAATTGGAGCAACTTGTGTGGTGATATCGTTGGCTCGAGCTTGGCTAACTAAAAGCGAAATGAATGCGGCAACCAAACTAACGCCGATGCCTCGATTTTTGTTGGACCGGATTTCGATCATTGCGATGGCTTTGGTTGACCGGCAAGCGGCTGCAGAAATTCCAACACGACTTTAGCCGTTGGACCGCCTTTTTCTGCGTGCACGATTAATGGAATCCCATGCGGTCCGGGCACGTGCACAATGTTGGGAAAAGCAGCGACGGCCGCTTTCACGATGTCGATCTGACCGAGCATCGTCGCTGCGAAGATGTCCATGCGCGCATTATGGTCGAGCAAGTATTCGGCGATGTCGCGACGACCCATGTGAGAGGCACCGCCTAACGCCGTTTCGAAATCCCCGTTGCCCCAATCGATCGCGCCGTTGATCAGATTCGGTTCTTCGGCCAGCATTGCTTTCACCGCCGCCAAATTCCCGTGACCGGCAATAACGAAACGCTTCACACGCGCGCGATCGAACTGCGGATGGTGTTCGGGAAAATCAGGCACAAAGTCAGCCGATTCCGGAGTTGATGACAGCGCCGGGCCGGAAGGACTGCTTCCGGGCTGAGCGTGCGCCAGAGCTCGGCCGCAAAAAAGGCTGACAGCTGCGGCACTACTGCCAATAAGGAATTGCTTACGTGTGCAAGACGCATCGATGTTTTTCATAGGAACCTTTCGTATTTGTGGGCGAAGAATACGGCCGCAGCGTGATTCGCCGACAAGAATGTCGTGAGTGGTCGCGGAAATGTCGCGAACTTACCGGATCAGGGCACGACTAGCGCCCGACTAAAGCGGTTTGCCCAGAAGCTGGAACAATTTGTCTTTGTAGTTTCGGCTGAGAGTGAGCTTGGTCCCGTCTTGCAGAAGGATCGAGTGCTCTCCGCTAAACAAAGGTTGCAGTTCCTTAATCCGTTCGACGTTGACAATGGCACAGCGATGGATTCGCCTGAATTTTCTCGGATCGAGTTGTGTCTCCATCGCGCTGAGCGTTTGTCGCACCATCGGACTGATTTTCCCTGTGTGGAGGTGTACATACTTATCGTCGGCTTCTATCCAGTTAATTTCGTCAGTGCTCAAGAAAGTGATGCGCCCGCTTGCCTTGATCATAAGACGATCGAGGTATTGCGACTTGTTCTTGATACTCTCCAGCAGGGCGCTTATCTGCATGCGTCCCTCGTTCTGACGCTCGGAACGGAACCGCTCTTTTGCATGTCTGATTGCGTCCTTAAATCGCGCCTGATCGAAAGGCTTTAAAAGATAGTCCAGCGCGTGAAGCTCGAACGCCCGAATGGCATATTGTTCGTAGGCTGTCGCAAAAATAATTTCCGGCAGCCGCTCGACTCCGATCGATTCAAGGACAGCGAACCCGTCCATCTCCGGCATTTGCACATCGAGGAAAACAAGGTCGGGGTTCTGTTTCCGGATCATCGCGACAGCCTCTTTGCCGTTACCGCATTCGCCAACAATTTCGACATCGGAATCGTCCTTTAACATTCGGCGAATAAATTTGCGCGCGAGCGCCTCGTCGTCAGCGATCACAGCTCTAATCGGCGCGTTCTTCATGTTTGCTGTCGCCCATTGAAAAATTCGCCTCTCGCTGGAAGGGAATTTCCATCACGACCGTCAGGCCTCCGTCTCTTGAGTTCATGAGTTCAAAACGAAAATCAGATCCGTAGATTTGATCGAGCCGGGCACGCACGTTGCTCAAACCTACTCCCTTCATTCCAAGCGAAATGCCGTTTGAAGTTATTCCCGGCCCGTTATCTCTGACCTCGAGTCGAAGCAAGCTGTTAAGGCGCCTTGCTTCAATGGTGATATGACCTCGCGTCGCGCGCGGTGCGATCCCATGTTGGACGGCATTTTCTACCACCGGCTGCAGAATAAGGTGGGGCACTTGAGCAGACAACGTTTGAGGTTCCAATTCAAACGCAACCGTCAGCCGATCTCCGAAGCGGACCTGTTCGATTTCAAGATAGCAGCGAAGGAACTCAGTCTCTTGTTTGAGACTTACCAGCTGCTGGTCGGAATTGTCGAGAGTCAATCTGAGAAAGTCGCCCAGCCGCGCGATCATGCTGTTTGCTTTCGGCGGGTCTTCCAGCACGAGTGATGAAATGGAGTGGAGCGTGTTAAAAAGAAAATGCGGATGAAGCTGCATTTTCAGCGCTTTGAGCTGGGACTGGGCGAGCTGGGTTTTAAGAGACGATTGCGTCAACTCGCTGGCCCGAAAGTTTTGATAATAGAGCAGCGCATGCACCGCGATCACGATCAGCGAAGCGATTATTAAATCGTTATAGAATCCAAATCCGAAATAAGACCGGTAACAATCGATGAGGGCGGGGAACCGTTGCCTCCACCGCGGGGTGATCGACCAAAGGACAGCCAGATGAATAGTCTGATGGACGCCGGCGAATGAAATTACCGCCGGAAAATAAAGTAACAGGTTGCGAAAATTGAGCGGACGGAACTCAATTGGGAATCGGCGGCTGAAACGAAAGAGAAGCGGTGAGAGAATCGCCCAAAGGTAGAATTGAACCAGATTCAGTCTGAGTGCAGCGATGAAGCCGAATTCTTTATTGTTTTCACCAATCGCAGCCGCATAGGAAATCGCCGCAAAGATAACGCTAACCAGCGTCCAACCAGCGAATAGGAGTGCCGTTCTACGCCAATTCATGTTGAGGTTACCCATGACGAGTCACCCAGATTATATCAAACCCGAAGTCAAAAAGAGCGCCTTCCAAAAGAATGTCGTGAGTGGTCGCGAAAACGGCGCGAACTTACCGGATCTAGGCACGACTCGCATTCGACTAAAGCGGTGTTAACCGCGACGGGGTTAGGGTCAGACGCGGCGTGACAAGCGAGAGTTGAGAGAAATTGGTCCAACAGAAGGAAACAACGGAACCGGAAGGCTCAACCGTGATTTTCGTTTACTTTGTTGTCTTCTGTTAATTCTTTGGAATTCGGTGAATCCTGTCGATTTGACTACTCCCCGATGATTTTCACCAGCACTCGCTTTTTTCTTCTCCCGTCGAATTCGCCGTAGAAAATTTGTTCCCACGGTCCGAAATCCAGTTTGCCTTTGGTGATGGCGACGACAACTTCGCGACCCATGATCTGACGCTTGAGATGGGCATCGGCGTTGTCTTCGCCGGTTCGGTTGTGTCGATAAGCGCTCGTCGGAGCGTGCGGCGCCAGTTTTTCCAGCCACAGCTCATAGTCGTGATGAAGGCCCGATTCGTCGTCGTTAATGAATACCGAAGCCGTGATGTGCATGGCATTCACAAGACAGAGACCTTCCATGACGCCGCTCGCTTGGACGAGCTCTTCGATCTTTGGCGTGATGTTGATGAACCCGCGTCGATCCGGTACCTCAAACCAAAGATGTTCAGTGAGCGATTTCATAGCGAAGAAGTTGATGGTTCAGAGTTGATAGTTGAGGGAAATCCCGTGGACCAGAAGAAAACAAAGAAAGCGAAGGTTGGTTTCGATCTTCGTTTGCTTCGTGACGTTTGTTGAGACAGGCGCGGCGCGGGATTACGTTTCGATTCTCATCTTAAGGAGGGAATCAGGACTAACTCTAACGTAGTACTCCAAAATCCCACACACGCGCGGCGACTGCGATTCGATCATGATCGATAAATTCATCGAATGGAAACGATCCATTTGATTCTTGATAAAAGGAGGTAGGAACAACCATGCATCCAACTACGTACAACGCGAGAGCTTACTCTGCTGCCAGTGCAACATCATCGCTGGCTTCAACCAAAATAAAACGTCGCGATCCAACTGACCGCGACGTGCAAATCGAGATTCTGTTCTGCGGGATCTGCCACTCCGATCTTCATTCGGTGCGGAACGAGTGGAGTGAGTTCATGGCTACGAATTACCCTATTGTCCCCGGCCACGAGATTGTCGGGCGTGTGACCAAGGTCGGGTCGGCCGTGACGAAGTACAAGCCGGGCGATCTCGCCGCCGTGGGCTGCATGGTCGACTCGGACGGCACCTGCGCGCACTGCAAAGCCGGCCTGGAACAGTTCTGTGCGAACATGGTTCTCACGTTCAACTCGCCGGATAAGCACCTCGGAGGTTTTACTTATGGTGGCTATTCCGAAAGCATCGTCGTTGATGAACGCTTTGTTCTGCGCATCCCGTCCAATCTCAAACTCGCCGGCGCTGCGCCGCTGCTTTGCGCTGGAATCACCACATACTCGCCGATGCGCCACTGGGGCGTAGGCAAAGGTAAGAAAGTCGGCGTCGTTGGTCTCGGAGGACTCGGTCACATGGGAGTAAAATTTGCTCACGCGTTCGGAGCTCATGTTGTTGTATTCACGACGTCGCCTAACAAGAAGGAGGACGCGCTGCGCCTTGGCGCCGACGAAACTGTTGTGTCCCGAAATGCCGATGAGATGAAAAAGCACGCCGGCAGTTTCGACTTCATCCTCGACACGGTCTCCGCTAGTCATGACATCAACGCGTACATCAATTTACTCGGCGTTGACGGCAACCTTACGTTGGTCGGCGCTCCGTCGGAGCCACTTCGCGTTCCTGCGTTTAGCCTCATCATGGGGCGACATAATCTCTCCGGCTCGATGATCGGCGGAATTCCTGAAACGCAGGAGATGCTCGACTTTTGCGGCGCCAACAACATCACGGCCGACGTCGAAGTGATTCCGATTCAGAAAGTCAACGAAGCCTACGAGAGATTGCTCAGGTCGGATGTGAAGTACCGTTTCTCCATCGACATGGCTTCGCTGAAGTCGGAGTGATTGAAAGAGTTTATGGTTGATAGTTGAGAGTTGAGTACTGATCAGCTTTCGGAGCCCAGAAGAATGCAGAAGCGCAAATTTGGAAAGAGTAACCTGGAAGTGTCGGCGATCGGGCTTGGCTGTATGGGAATGAGCTTTGCGTACGGTCCGCCTGGCGACAAACAGGAGATGATTTCGCTGCTTCGCGCAGCGGTGGAACGCGGCGTCACATTTTTTGATACCGCTGAAGTTTACGGCCCGTTCACGAACGAAGAACTCGTGGGCGAAGGTCTCGCCCCGTTCCGCAAGCAAGTGGTGATCGCCACCAAGTTCGGGTTCAAGCCTGATTCCAAACCCGAAACGAGGTGGAGTAACCTGGATAGCCGGCCGGAACACATTCGAGAAGTTGCCGAAGCTTCGCTGAAGCGACTGAGGACGGATGTGATCGATCTGTTTTATCAACACCGTGTTGATCCCAGCGTGCCGATTGAAGATGTGGCAGGAACGGTTAAGGAACTGATTGAAGAAGGAAAGGTGAAGCACTTCGGCCTTTCGGAGGCGGGAGTGCAGACGATTCGTCGTGCGCACGCAGTGCAACCGGTCACTGCAGTCCAAAGCGAATACTCGCTATGGTTCCGGGATCCTGAGAAGGAATTACTGCCCGCGCTTGAGGAACTCGGGATCGGTTTTGTCCCATATAGCCCTCTGGGCAGAGGTTTTCTCACGGGAAAGCTGAACGAAAACACGACGTTCCATAGTGCGGACTTTCGCAACATGCTCCCGCGCTTTACGCCGGAAGCTCGCAAAGCGAATCAGGCCCTGGTTGATCTGCTCGGCGAGATCGCAAAACGCAAGAAAGCCACGCCTGCTCAGATTGCGCTCGCCTGGTTGCTAGCGCAGAAACCATGGATTGTTCCGATCCCGGGTACCACGAAACTGAAACGCTTGGAAGAGAATATTGGATCAGCTGAAATACAATTTACGGCGGAAGATCTACGTGAGATCGAAAGCGCCGCGTCAAAGATTAGCGTGCAAGGAGATCGTTACCCCGAAAAACTCGAGCAAATGACCGGTCGCTGAGTCCGAGCCGGGTTCACCGCGCTTTTCGCCTCCCTCACGCTTGACGATGGGAAGGGGGATGTACCACCCTAGGTCTGTGTTAAGTCATCGTCTCCGACCGGTCTCGCCGATGCTAGCGGCACACGTCGAACATCTCTGGATGGTGCGCGGTTATTTGCCGGTCCGCTGGCGTAACATGATTTTGCCAGATGGCGCGATGGAGTTGATCGTCAACCTGGGCGATCCGCAGAACCTTTGCGCGCGGAATAATCTGATAAAGCATACGGTTTTTCGACATAGCTGGATCTCGGGTGAGCGCCTCTCCCCGATCGTGATTGATGAAATCGGTTACGTGCACTTGATCGGCGCCCGGCTACGAGCGGGAGGGGCGTGGCCGTTTCTCGGAATTCCGCTACGCGAATTTACTGATCAAGTGCTGGAGTTGGAAACAGTCGTCGGCCGTGAGATTGAGAATTTGCGGGACCAGCTGAGCGAAGCTCCGGATGATGATTCGCGGTTTGGTCTGTTGGAGGCGTGGCTTGTCCGCCGCGCGCGCTCTCGAACGCGTCCGACCCGCTCAGTCAGTCAGGCCTTGCGGATGATCCACAGTAGATTGGATGCGGTGCGGATTGGCAAGATTGCGGACACGATCGGGATCAGTCACAAACATTTGCTGCGCGAGTTCGATCGCTGCGTCGGATTGACGCCCAAGGCGTTTGCCCGGCTCTGCGCCTTTCAACGCGTAATTCGATTCGTTGGACAAAAAACGGAAGTCGACTGGGCTAGTATCGCGGCAACGTGTGGCTATCACGATCAAGCGCATTTGATCCACGAATTTCGAGCATTCAGCGGATTGACGCCAGCCAACTATCTAATGAGGCGCGGGCCGTTTCTGAATTATCTCGAAATCGAATAGTCCGCGCTCGCGGGCAAACAAATGTCAATTTTCTACAATCCTTGCATGGCGCAGTCTGGCAGGATGCGATCAATGAAACAGATGCAAATTCCTAAAGTGGTTGCGTTGACCGGCGCGCTCACGGTCGCCATTCTGTGCGCTGACGCGCAAACCTCCACGCCGTCAGCGGCAGCACTGGAACCAATCGCTTTCCTGACGGCGCATGAATGGGACGCCAAGCTGCCCGATTCACCTGAAGGGAAGAAGAAAAAGATTCACGCGCGATTTACCTGGACGCAAAATCGTCAGGCCATTCGCATCAGCAACGAACTTGTCATCGATGGGAAGGCGAGTCCTTACATTGATGGGCTTTACGCCTGGGACCCTCAGCAGCGCGTCATCGCTTTTTGGTATGTCGACGCAAAAGGAAGTCTCACCAAAGGCACCGTGAAAATGGAAGAGGGCAAACTGGTCCATGAATTCCAGGAGATAGAGTCGGACGGAAGGACAGCAGATTACGTGTCACGAGTAACGCCGCATGGAAGTGATGCATGGGACAACGAGATCTTCGCGCGAAAAGGGAATGGCCTGACACCACTCGTCAAGGTCCGGTATGAGATAGCCCAGTAACAGATTTCTTGTGCGACGCCAAATGATTTTCCAAATTGTGCGAGGAGCCGCTGCGATGATCGTTGGATATGGTGCAATCGTCGGTCTCACCTCTCTAGGATTTAACGGTGTTCTGGGTGGACGCACACTTTACGGAGGTCCGTCGCTTATTCTCGGGGCCGGAATGCTGGTGGCGGTTATCGCCGGCCTGCTAGGAGGTTACATTGCGGGTTTCATCGGGCCAGGGCCGAGGCTTGCTCAATGCTTCTCTGGTCGTGGTTCCGCTGATTGGCGATACGATCTTTGTCTTGCTCTTTTTCAAGCGAAGCACCGCGCCAATTTGGTTCGATGCTATCGCCGCGGCGATTCTCATGATTTGTACCGTCGGCGGGGCATTCTTGAGGGAACTAACTAGTGGAGGCGTGAAAACTAGATATTCGGAGGTTAAGGTACTTCGCTCGTTGCGAGGAAACCAAGCGCGCTCTGCTATCGATCGCGAAGAGTCTTCGCAACCTTCTGAATCGTGTTCCAATTGCGCGTGGTAGCTGGCACGCCGAGGAGCTTTTCGATCTTGCCAAGGTAGGTGATCGCCTTCATTTGCCGGCGATACAGGCCCAAAACAAATCTGCCTTTGATTGCGATGACCTTGAGCAACCAGTCGTCGTCCGAGGGCAAACTCAGGGGAAGCGCAGGCGGTGAGGGAGGCCGCCTTGCCAGCACATTGACAAACCGCGTTAGGTCAGGTCCGGAAGGCTGTCGGGCGAATGGGTTCTTTAATGCGAGCTTGATGACATCGCGTGCCGGGCAAATCATGATTTCGCATTTGAATGGCAACTTCTTCGCGATCGCACTGCGCAGAACGGATTTGCTCACGTTTTCGCGCACAATAAAGGTGCCGACCGCGCCGACATTGACGACGCCCAACTTTGACAACTGTTTGGCGATGGCGGCCGGCCGACATCTGTTGGCGCCACCTACGTTCACCCCGCGAAGAAATACCGCCCACTTCACAAGCTAATAGTTGAGAGTTGAACGTTGAGAGTCGAGCAAAGAGATAGAGGCAAAGTTCTGAAAGCGAAACCGCCGGTTCAGTGCCCGGTGATTCGGAGGTTCGACGTTCGCGGCGGGTAGGCTGCGGAATCTACTGCGCGCGTAAAGCAACGATGGGGTCGACCTTCGTTGCCCGCAGAGCGGGAACGTAGCTCGCGAAGATTGCGACTACGAGTAACACCAGCGAGATGCCGATGAAAGTGACTGGATCTGTCGCGCTGATTCCGAACAGCAGACTTGCTAGCACACGCGTCAGAAGGAACGCGGTCACTAATCCGAGAAGCATACCTACGCTAACTAGTCTGAGTCCCTGCTTCACGGTCATTTGTAAAACGTCGGTCCTCCGCGCGCCGAGCGCCATGCGGATGCCTATCTCATGCGTGCGTTGCGCCACTGAGTAACTCATGACCCCGTAAATTCCCACGGCCGCGAGAACCAATGCCAAAGCGGCGAAGATACCTAGCAAAAGCATGCTGAACCGCTGCCTGGCGATCGCCTCTGACACGATATGGTCCATCGTATCGATGTCCGCGACTGGTTGGTCCTTGTCCACGGCCCATATCGCATTGCGAACCGAGGTTGCGAGGCTCATCGGCTCGACGCTGGTCCGCACGACCAGTGCATTCGCCGCCAGATCCTTCAGCTGACGATACGTGAAATACATTTGCATTTTTGGCTGCGAGATGAAGTCGTTTTGCCGCACATCTTTTACGACGCCGATCACCTCTCGCCACGGTGCGCCCGAACTCGTCGAACCAGGCTTCAAACGTTTGCCAATGGGGTCCTGTCCCGGCCAGTAGTGCTGCGCGGTTTTCTCGCTAATCACCACCACGTTTTTAGAATCCGTCCTGTCCTGATCGGTGAAATCGCGGCCGCGAATAAGCGAAATTCCCATTGTGCCGAAGTAACCCGGTCCAACTGCGCGGTAGATGACATCGGGCCACTCATCTGGCGGTGGATCGGGAATGCCTTCCACGGCAATACCAGCCGAATCGCCGTTGTAAGTGAGCGGCAGGTTGCCTGCAACTGCTACTGATTGCACGCCTGGCAGAACGCGGATGCGCCGCAACACATCATCGAAAAACGCTGAGCGTCGTTCCCCGTCTGGATACTTCACTTCCGACAGGTCTATTTTCATAGTCAGCAGATGATCGGCACGAAATCCGGGATGGAGATTTCGTAAGTGCAGAAAGCTGTTGATGAGCAATCCGGCGCCAATGAGAAGGATGAAGGAAACTGCGACTTCGGCGATGACTAACAGGCCTCGAACTCGATTTCCCTTTCTGCCTGCGGCCGAATCGCGGCCCCCTTCTTTCAACGAATCGTTTAGATTGGAGTGCGACGCGTGCGCCGCCGGCGCGAGTCCGAATACGATTCCAGTCAACAGGGCGATCAACGCAGTAAACAAGAGCACCTTTCCGTCAATGCTGATTGTCTGTGTTTGCGAAATGGTTGCAGGAATAAATTGTTTCAGCACTCGGATTCCCGCCAGTGCAAGTAGCAAACCGAAGCCACCGCCGAGCAATGCGAGCAATACACTTTCGGTTAGAAACTGGCGGGTCAGGCGGGAACGGCTTGCGCCGAGCGCAAGCCGCAATGCGATTTCTTTTTCGCGCACGGCGGCGCGGGCCAGCAGCAAATTGGCCACGTTCGCGCAGGCTATGAGAAGCACAAAGCCAACGGCTCCAAGCAGGATGAGCAGCGCGGGCTTAATATCTCCGACCAACTCCTCGTGCAGTGGCGTTATGTTTGCGCCGATGCGCGTGTTGTACCGTGGATATTCTTTGGCGAGGCGGGCGGCAATCGTCTCCATCTCAGCTTGCGCCTGCTTATGCGTGATGCCGGGCTTGATCCGCGCAACCACCTCGAGAAAATGATTACCGCGCTCTGTTGTTTCTTCATTGGTAAACGCGATTGGCACCCATATCTGGTCACTCCATGTACCGTAGCCGGGCAAGTGCACCGATCGCGGCATCACGCCGATCACAGTGTAGCTTTGCCCATTTAACGTAACTGCCCGGCCAATAATGCCTGGATCAGAACCGAAGCGGCGTTGCCAGAGCGAGTAGCTCAGGAGAACAACATGCGAACCGGCCCGGTCGTCTTCCGGCACGAACGTGCGCCCAAGCAGTGCCGGCACGCCTAACAAGTCGAAGAGATTCGCCGAGACGCGGCGACCATCGAGGCGTTCCGGTTCACCGATGCCAGTGAGATTGAAGCTGCGTTCGGACATCGCTGCCATCCCAGTGAAGACGGTGTTCTGCCTTTGCCAGTCGAGGAAGTTAGGCGGCGACGGAGTATTCTTCGGGAAACCAAGATGCGCGGCATTTTCCCATACCATCACCAGTTGTTCGGGGTTTTTGAAGGGCAACGGCCGCAGCAGGACGGCGTTGACCACACTGAAGATCGCACTGTTTGCGCCGATGCCGAGAGCGAGAGCGACGACAGCGACGATCGTGAATCCGAGGTTTTTTAGGAGGGTGCGCAGGCCGTAACGCAAGTCTTGCCAGAGATCCGCGAATAGATTGACCTTGGCTCCAGCTCCCGGTGCGACAGGGTCTGGCGATGCCCGACGCTCCACATCTTTCAATTCCTGGCCTAATAAATCAGGCGTGTTGAGCTGTTCGAGGACTTGTTGCCGCGCTTCGTCTTCTGAGGCACCGCGACTGAGCGCCCGCTCGTATTCTTGTTCCAGATGTTGCGAAAGTTCTTCGACAATTTCCTCTTCGCGCACGGGAGGTAGACCTAGTTCTGCCAAACGCGTCCTAATCTCGACCTTGAAATCAGGCATGTTGAATTCCGGTGATCAGGTTGATGGCTTCTACGAACTCACGCCAGCCGGCGCGTTGTTTGAAGAGCACGTTTTTGCCTGAGGCGGTTAGACGATAATAGCGGCGACGGCGTTGGCCCGGCTTTTCCACCCAGCGACCACGAATCCAGCTCCGCTTCTCGAGCCGGTAAAGCAAAGGATAAAGGGAAGCGACGTTAAATCGGATCGCGCCGCGGGAGCGCAGCTCGATCAGGTGCGCGATCTCATATCCGTGCCGGGGCCGATCTTCGAGCAGGGAAAGAATCATTAATTCCGCGCTGCCCTTCTTCAGTTCGCGATCGGGAACTGGCGATGCCATATATTGCAATGCCATATAACGCAAGAACGCCGGCTGTCAAACCGGAATCCTGGCTCGCAATCCTGCCAACCGTTTCTATTCGTATGACGCCGCCGCGCTCGATGGCGCCAGTTGGCATTGATTAACTTTATCCGCGTTTAGCGCACGAGGAGACACGATCGAACCCGTATGTTGATTGTTCTGGTTGAGAGTTGAGAAAAACCGGAGCAGTAAACAGTCACTGGCATGAAACAAATACAAATCCTCCTCGCCTCGGTGGTAATTGCCTTCACCGGAACCTCCCTTGGACAGGAGAAAAAAGCCGAGCAAAAAATTGTGCGCAAGGAATTGGGCAAGGCCGACGTCGGGCCACGCACCATTTCCACAGTCGATGTGCGCGAAATTGTTTTTGAGCCGGGACAAATGACCGGGCTTCATCGGCACCCGTGTCCAGTCGTCAGCTATATCGTTCAGGGAACGATCAAGTTTCAGATCAGAGGCGAAGAGATGAAGATCCTCCACGCGGGGCAAGTCTGTTATGAGCCCGCCAACGCCATCATTGAGCATTTCGATAACGCGTCGGATAGCGCGCCGGCGAAATTTATCCCCTACTACCTGCTCAACGGTGAAAAGGAGTTGATCGAGATGCTTCCCGCATCATTGCCAGTGCCAGCCCAGGCCGAGGGAAAAGAAACTCCCGCCGAACGTGTCACTTCCTATCGCACCGTAAACGTTGATGGGCTCTCAATTTTCTACAGAGAGGCCGGCCCGAAAAACGGGCCGGCGATTCTGCTCCTGCACGGATTTCCCTCCTCATCACGGATGTTTGAGACTCTCTTCGACCGGCTTTCCAATCGTTATCACCTTGTCGCGCCCGATTATCCGGGCTTCGGGCACAGCGACTGGCCAGACCCGAAGCAATTCGCTTACACGTTCGATCACCTGGCTGGGATCATGAATCATTTCACCGAAGCGCTCGGGCTCTCACGCTACACACTTTACCTGCAGGACTACGGCGGGCCGGTCGGTTTTCGTATGGCTCTTGCGCATCCTGAGCGCGTACAGGCTCTCATCGTTCAGGACGCTGTCGCGCACAACGAAGGGCTGGGCGCCAACTGGAAGACGCGTCGCGAGTTTTGGAAAGACCGCGCGGCAAACGAAAGCGCGCGTCGAGCAAATCTCCTATCGCTGCAGGTCACGCGGACGCGTCATGTGGGGAACGATGCAAACGTAGATCGCTATGACCCTGATCTGTGGAGCGACGAGTTTGCGTTCCTCAATCAGCCAGGAGAGTTGCAGATTCAAACCGATCTCTTTTACGATTATCGAACTAACGTCGACGCTTATCCAAAGTGGCAGGCGTGGATGCGCGACAAACAGCCGCGTCTGCTGGTCATTTGGGGAAAGTATGATCTCTCCTTCGACCCCGGCGAGCCGGAACGTTACCGCAAGGATGTGCCGAGCGCTCAAGTCCATGTACTCGACGCTGGTCATTTTGCATTGGACACAGCGGCCGATGAGATCGCGGAGCTCATTCGTGCCTTCATGAAGTAGCCAGTGATTTGCTCAGCGAGCGATTTGAGACTGGCGTTCGGAAAACCTGCGGCGTGACCGGCAGAGAGGTGTCACAAGTTTGTTTGGATGAACTTCGGACTCGCGTGAACATCAATTTGACGCAGGACCGTGGTCCCGGAGTTAACGAAGCGGTGCGGAGTATTCGCGGGAATAACTGCGATGCCGCCGGCGTTCACTTCACGCGTTTCATCGCCGACTGTGATCGTGGCGCGGCCTTCGAGTGTAAACGTCACCTCTACGTACGGGTGCGTGTGTAACGGTGGGCCTTGGCCAGGCTTGGCGTCGACAATGTAGGCCGAGAACGGCGCGCCCTCTTTTTCACCAACAAATTCGTACGACATTCCGGCAAACGGTAACTGCTGGAGATTCATGAAGCTCATGAAGGAACATACCAGAAACTTAGTGCGTTTGACATGCAACCAACTGGTTGCATAATGATCGCTGATGGACGCAGTTTTTAAGGCCCTGGCCGATCCCAGTCGCAGAAAATTACTCGACGAGTTGCGTAAGGAGAACGGGCAAACGTTGAGCGAATTATGCGAGCACCTGGACATGACACGCCAGGCTGTGACGAAGCATTTGGTGTTGCTGGAAAAAGCAAACCTCATCGCCGTTGTGTGGCGCGGGCGCGAGAAACTGCATTATCTCAATCCAATGCCGTTGCATGAGATCTACGAGCGTTGGATTGGCAAATACGAACGCCATCGCCTTCAGGCGTTGAGCGATCTAAGGAAAGGTCTCGAACAAACCAAAAAAACCAAGACAAAGTAATATGACTAAAAAAGACCAATTCGTTTACGTAACCTACATTCGCACAACGCCTGAGAAATTGTGGAAAGCGCTCATCGAGCCGGAATTCACCCGACAATTCTGGGCCAACACAGTGCAGGAATCCGAATGGAAACCGGGCGCTTCTTGGCGCATCAAAGCTCCGGGCGACCTGATCACCGACAGCGGCGAAGTGCTCGAAATCGAACCGCCTCGGCGGCTCGTGTTGAAATGGAGAAATGAATTCCGCCCCGAACTGAAAGCCGAAGGTTACTCACGCCTGACCTACCAGTTGGAGAAGGAGGGTAAGTCGGTCAAGCTCACGGTCATTCACGAAATGGATAAAGAAGGCTCGAAGTTTATCGAAGCGGTGTCGAACGGATGGCCGCATATTCTTGCCAGTCTCAAGAGTTTGCTGGAAACCGGCGAATCACTGGAAGAAACACGCGAATGGCCGCGTGAAGCGTGTAAGTAGTCAGTTGAAAAATCCCAACGGATTTATTAACCAGCCCGGCGTTGCCCCGCTTGCGGGCGACGCCGGGTAACAAATCGCGAGAGTCGGTAACTCTTCCAGAGTTGGATGACTCCTTGCGAAAGTTAGAGCGTTTTCCACGAATATTGCAGCGACCGGCCTGTGGCCGGTCGATCTCTGCCTTTACACCTAGGCAGACGGCCCACAGGGCCGTGGCTACAACGCTGGGGTTTCATTTAGCTCGCTCTAGAAAATCTTGTCGAGGTTGTCGAAGCACGGGCTTCTCGCGCGTCTTCATTATGGAGCTCATTTAGCATGTTTACGGCATACATCATCGTCACCGTCCTGACCGTCGCAGCCAACACATACGCAGCGGTTGTTGACTTTCGCCGCCCGCAATGGGTTGTCGATAACATCACGAAATGGGGCGGATCAGATTCGTGGCTGTTCACCCTGGGCGCTCTTAAGGCTGTGGGCGCTCTTGGACTATTAGTCGGTATAGGAGTTCCTCTGATCGGGACGGCAGCCGGCGTCGGTCTGATCTTGTTTTTTGTTGGCGCTATTGCCGTCGTCATGCGTTCTGGTTGGTACTCGCACCTTCCCTGGCCATCGACGTATCTCCTGCTGGCGATTGGGTCGCTCGCATTGCGGCTCGCAGTGCCGTGAAAAATCTTTTTGAAAATGTCGAAACACGTGGATGCCAAACGTCACCATTATGAGGCCGCGAGATTTTCCCGGCCGATAACCAACAAAAACGAAATAAAGAAAAGGAAGCAAAATGAAAACCATAGAACCACGAATGAAAAACCCCGCAATGCTGATTCCTGATGTGATGCAGTCTCTGATGGCTTTTGTTGCAGCCGTGAGAAAAAGCCGTGTGTCCCAGCGCACGCTCGATCTCGTCCACCTACGCGCCAGCCAAATCAATGGTTGTAGCTTTTGCGTGGATATGGGTTCCCGAGAACTCAAGAAAGCGGGCGAGACTGACGATCGACTTTTCTCTGTCGCTGCCTGGCGCGAAGCGCCGTTTTTTACCGAGGCCGAGCGCGCCGCGCTCGCGCTCGCCGAAGCGGTTACACGACTTAGCGACCGGTCCAATCCAGTATCAGAGGAAATCTGGAATGAGGCTACTCTCCATTATGGTGAGAAAGAGCTCGCAGGTTTAATCCTATGGATTGCCACGACCAATCTTTTTAACCGTGTCAACGCCTCTACGAAACAGGTGGCCGGTGATAATCCCTGGAAGAGTTCCTAAAAAACCAAAACAGAACTCAACAACTGAAACTAACACCATGAAATACGCATTACTCGTTCATCAACCACAGGAACACTTCGATCACCGCGATGACAAAGCCGCCCTGGCGGCCGGCCGTGCTTACGGCGAGGCGCTGCAAGCGGCCGGAGTCTTTGTCGCCGGCGCAGGGTTAGATTCGCCCAAGAACGCGACGACTGTCACAGTGCGCGACGGGAAACGGCACGTCCACGATGGTCCGTATGCGGAGACGAAGGAATTTCTCGCCGGATTCGGGATTATCGACGTTCCCGACCTGGACGCGGCGTTAGAGTGGGCTGCTCGCCATCCCGCTGCCGGGTTTGCCACCATTGAGGTGCGTCCCTTGTTAGGATTTGGGGTCGCACCGGCGAAATCTCGTTAGACGAAGCAACTCCGCTAAACAAATTCTCGATGGAAAGGGATTAAATGATTAAGGCCACCCAACGTACGATTCTTCGTTGGATTCACCTTATCTTTGCCATTCCGATACTCGGCTACATTTATAGTCCATTTGAAGAAATTCCAAACTACGCGCCCGCTGTTCGGTTTGCCTTCGTTCCTGTAATTATGTTTGCGGGATATTGGATGTATGCAGGCGTATTTTTCGCCATTATTGGTGTTGCGCTATGGCTCGGTGCATATCGCCTGTCTGGAGTTGGGGTGGCTATCTTGGGCCAGGTTGCACTATTCATCGTGCGGAAAACCTGGTTGGTGATTCGTGCGCGATGTTCAAATTGATCGGGCCGGTTCCGCTTGCGACAATAGAAAAGTTGGCCGATGCGCTTGAAGTAAAAGTATGAGCAACATCAATAGCAACAAAAAGAAGTTGTCATCAGAACAACGTGAAGAACTACTCAGAGTAATGAAAGCCCGCTTTGAGAACAATATGAACCGCCATGAAGATCTCGAATGGGCCAAAGTGCAGACAAAGCTGGAAGCTAATGCGGAAAAACTGTGGTCACTCAATGAAATGAAAAGAACCGGCGGTGAGCCGGATGTTGTTGGTCATGATAAAAAGACGGGCGAATACATTTTTTTTGATTGTTCGCCGGAAACTCCCAAAGGCCGCACAAGTGTTTGTTACGACCGCGAAGGGCTGGAATCGAGGAAGGAACATAAACCGAAAACCAACGCAGTTGATATGGCAACGGCCATGGGCGTTGAGCTTTTGACGGAAGAACAATATCTGACGCTCCAGAAACTTGGAGATTTCGATACGAAGACGTCCAGTTGGGTGAAAACACCTTCTGATATTAGAAAACTCGGAGGCGCCCTCTATTGTGATCGCCGTTACGGCCGTGTCTTCGTGGGTCACAACGGTGCGCAGTCTTATTATGCTGCGAGGGCGTTCCGTGGCTGGTTAATGGTCTAGATTTGCAGTTTGAATTTTTTCAGCCTGGAGTCCTCGTGTAATTGAAGACTTTAAGGTGAGGCTGGGAAAGCTTGTGAGCGAATCCGCCACCCATGATGCGATTGACGCCATTGCGCGTGATTCGTATGGACGACTGGTTGCCTACATCGCCTCACGCACCGGCGACATTGCCAATGCGCAGGATGCGTTGAGCGAGGCGCTAGTTGCCGCTCTGGAAAATTGGCCGACGAATGGACTTCCAGACAAGCCCGAAGCATGGCTCTTGCATGTGGCCCGCAACCGATTGATTGACGCCTCCCGCCGGGAACAGACCCGGCGAGATGCCGAGCCTGCGTTGCAACAGCTGGCCGAGGAAACTGAACCGAAGACAAAGGATCACGACTCTTTCCCGGACGAACGCCTGAAGCTGCTTTTCGTCTGTGCGCATCCAGCGATCGATCCAGCTGCCCGTACTCCGCTGATGTTACAAGCTGTTCTTGGTATTGATGCCGCGCGCATTGCCTCCGCTTTCCTGGTGTCTCCAGCAGCAATGAGTCAGCGCCTGGTTCGCGCAAAAAATAAAATCCGTGATGCCGGAATCCCTTTTCGTATCCCCGAGCCACCGGAGTGGGACGAGCGGGTTTCCTTTGTTCTCGACGCCATTTATGCAGCCTACACCACCGGCTGGGAAAGTTTGATGGAAGCGGCTTCGACGCATCACGCGCTCGCGGCGGAGGCCATCATGTTGGGGCGAATGTTAACGCAATTGATGCCGCAGGAGCCGGAAGCTCTCGGTTTGCTTGCGCTCGTACTGCACTGTGAAGCGCGACGCGAAGCACGTTACACCAGCGATGGCAAGTTTGTGCCGCTGGATCAGCAGGACACGATTCTTTGGTCGCAATCGATGATTGACGAAGCCGAGAAACATCTGCGGTCGGCTGCTGCATTCGAGCACATGGGCCGCTATCAATTGGAAGCTGCGATTCAATCCATTCACGCCAATCGAGCGAAAACTGGACACATCGATTGGAAGGAAATCGCTTTGCTCTATGAGGGGCTGGTGCGAATTGCGCCTGGTATTGGCTCACTGGTGGGTCGAGCCGTTGCAATTGCACAAGCAGGCGAGCCGGCTGCCGGATTCGCTGCGCTTGAACAGATTTCCGCAGACCAAACGGCCAATTATCAGCCGTATTGGGCTGCCCACGGACATCTACTTCAATTACTGAATCGAAAAGACAATGCGCGAGAAGCATTCAACCGCGCGGCCAGCCTGACAGATGATCCGGCGTTGCGTGAATACCTCTTGCGACGTTCGGCTATGCTCCGAGCTGACGATTGACGGACATTGCTTTGTTAGCAGCAAAGTAAGGAGAAATCTTGACCAATGACGGCTAACAGCCTTTGACTAGCATGGCTTTATAAGAACTCGTCAAGGCAATGCGAAATAGAGAGCAAGAAGGAGACCTGAGTGTCCAAGCGATCGCGGGGACGCATGTCGTGCTACTTGGCATGGACTTACCGGAGCAAGAATGTCCTGGCTTGTTAGGGTTCGCCTTGCGGCGAGAAGATCATACCGAGGGAGAGAAATATTGGCTGCCCGGATACAAAACCTTCGCCAGCGTCGAGCCTTACCCAGCCTCAACTGTTCTTTATTCGACCAGACGGCATCCTGTTCAGGGTTTCACCTGGTCGGATCTTTCCGCGAAACCGGATCATGATTATACCTATGAAGTGTTTGCTCTGAGGGGTACGCCGGCGAGCCCGCAAGAGTCCGAAAAAGTCGCCGTGAAGATCAGCACTGAAAGTGAGCACGGCAGGACCCACCATGTGCATTTTAACCGAGGCTCCGCTGCGTCCCAGGAATACACGCGGCGATTCGGCGATAAACCGCCGGAGCAGGTAGGGCCGGCGGCGTTCACATGGCTTTCGCGTGGGGCCGCCGAATCAATTGCAGACTTCATCGGGCGCGCTGTTGGGCCGGGTTGGGGACTGCGCGTCGGCGCTTATGAGTTCACAGATGAAAACGTTCTCAAGGCGCTGGGCGCGGCTCGAGACCGCGGCGCCGACGTACAGGTGCTGTACCACGCGCGAGATGACGACCAAAAAATCAGCAACGAGGAAGCGATCCAGAAATTCGACTTGGAAAATATTTGCCAGCCGCGCAACGCGCAGGGCCTTACGCTTTCACACAACAAAACCGTTGTGCTAATCAAGGACGGCGCTGCCCAAGCAGTCCTCACCGGCTCGACGAATTTCAGCGTCGGCGGAATTTACGGCCACAGCAACGTCGTCCATGTCTGTGAAAGGAACGATGTTGCCGCCAAATATATGTGGCTGTGGGATGAGCTGAAGAAGAACACGCCGAAATCCGCCGACACTGGCGTGCTGGTTGGAAAAACTCCAATTCCAGACGACCCGCTCACAAAACAGATCACTTCAATCTTTAGTCCGCGCGATACTCTGGCGGCATTGGATTGGTACGCGGAGCAGGCCAAGGGCGCCAACGATGCCTTGTTCATGACCTTTGCATTCGGTATGAACAAGCGTTTCCAGGATGCTTACCGCAATGGAAACGCGAAACTGCGCTACGCATTAATGGAAGCGATGAGCGGACCGACCAGGACCAAGGAGCAGAAGGCAGCTAACGAAGCTGCAATCATCGCTTTGCGAAGAATGCCGCAAAACAAGTTCGCCATTGGGTCGCGTTTGGGCAAAGGCGCATTCAACCACTGGCTCGTAGAACGACTCACGGGATTAAACGTTCACGTGCGGTATCTGCACACGAAATACATGCTCGTAGATCCTCTGGGAGCCAATCCGCTGGTGGTTTCTGGCTCCGCAAACTTCAGTGAAGCTTCTACCACGGACAATGACGAGAACATGCTCATAATTCGAGGAAACTCACGTGTTGCTGACATTTATCTTGGCGAATTCATGCGCCTTTATAGACACTTCGCTTTTCGCGATTGGCTTACGCAACACCCGGAAGCCGATGAAGTGCAAGTCGGACACCTGGACGAAACCGATCAATGGTGGAAGCGCTACTTTGGCGACAGCTTCGAATCCCGACAACGCAGTTACTTTGCCAGTTAGACTGTTGTAGTGGCGGCGGCCCGCTCGCGAATGCTTTCGGAGTGTCAACCGCAATTCATCTTATTGCAGGTCATGTTCAGCGCTTTACTGCGGCACATAAACCGCGTAGCCGCGCGGCGGCGCCCAGAGATCGACCCAGCCTGATTCGTTAGTCCATTTTTCCTGTGGCACGCTGGAATCGTCGTGGCCTCGCCACGCAGCCGGAGCGAGTCGCGTGTTGCTCCACTGGGTTTGGACCCAGGTGCCGTTCCAATTACCGCGATTATTTAACACAAGGACCAGTCCGCTTTGGTTACCGGCGCCTGGACGCTGCATGATGTAGAGATCGCCGGCTATGAAGAGGACTTGCGCTGGACCCCCTGCGTTTTGTTCGTGAACTCTGATCAGCGCGTCGATGCCGCTTTGATTGTTCGGCTGGGCGAGGTCCCAGTTGTAGTAGTCCTGCCAGAAGACACACGGATAACCTTCGTGTGTAAGAATGAATGCGTAGGCCAGCAGCTTGTCATTAATGATTGGACTGTCGCGGACCACATCGTGGTTTTCGACGAAGGTGACAGCCTGAGCGGGGCGATCCCACACTAAGACTCCACGCTCAGCGAGATGGCGCAGATCGAATCCATAACCGTCGCACAAATCACGCAGACGCCAGCGCAGTGGGAAATCAAACGCACCGACCGGATTATCCGACCACGCATTTGCTTCATCAAGCCAATCACCGATGGTGCGTTCGCTGTCCCAGCATTCACCGACGGCGTATGGTTTGAAGCTGGTGCTGCCGCGCAGGGCGCGCAGTTCCTGAATTGAGCGAACCATCCAGCCGCCGTAACCCTTGACCATGTCGTAGCGGAATCCATCGAACCCAACTTCATCCAAAAGCCACCGAGCATAGTTAATGATCTCGGTGTAAACCAAAGGGGTTCGATGACAAAGGTCTGGCATGTCACCGAAAGTAGCGCCGTCCCAGGTCTCGTACTGGCTTGGATGAAAGCATTTCCAATCGCGCGGAAATTTGCCGCTCTTTGGGTCGAACTTCGTCCAGCGTGAGTGGCCGTCGATTGGGTTCGGTTCCTGCGTGTCGCCGCCACTATTGTGATTGAATACCAGGTCCGCATATACTTGTAGTCCGAGCGCGTGAGCAGCTTGGATAAAATCGAGCAACTCCGCCTTGGAACCGAACCAGGTAGGCACGCCACCTTTCTGATCGAACTCACCGAGGTCATAGTAGTCGTAGGGATCGTAGCCCATCGATTTCCATCCGGCCGCTTTGCTCGCGGGCGGCAGCCACAACGCTGTGAAACCGGCCTCTGCGATGGCAGGCAGTTTTGATTTGATAAAGATCCACCATTGATGCTCGCGATTTTCCGCGTAGGGACAGTCCCAGTAGAACGCTTGCAACATGACAGCCATAACTAGCGTTTGTTTTCGAGTGAAGGAGCGCTTTCATGCTACAGTCCGACTGATAACGAACAAGCAGCAATCCGGCACACTCCCCATAACGTCACTGGAGATATGCAAACCCTTAGGTGCATTCTCTTAATAATTATGACACCGCAATTCGGCTTGATTGCCGAAGAAGCGGCAAAAGTAGATCCTGATCTGGTCGTGTGCGATAAAGAAGGCAAACCATACACCGTCCGCTACGACGCTGTGAACGCGATGTTGCTTAACGAGTTTCTGAAAGAGCACCGCAAGAATGAGCAACAGGAGGCAAGCATCACGCAGCTAAGAAAAGAATTGCAGCGATGGCCGCGCATCAGCAAAAGCAAATTAAAGCACTCACGGCGGGCCTACAGGAAGTCAGCACGCAGCTTGAACTGGCCAAATCTGCACCGCAAACCGCTCTGAATGATCAGTAAAGCTATCGTCAACGAACCAAAGCAGCCTGAGTGCGCGATGAGCCGTAACGCTTTACCGGCGTTACGGGACAACGGTCAGCGTTACGTCATTGCCATCGCCGCCGGTGTAGCTGGCTTGAAAGTTGTTGCCGTTGAGGGTGAACACCGCGCCATCGGGAAGGTCGCTGAATGTGCCTGCGATCGGGGTCGCTGAAGTATTGTCGATCACCGTGAAAACATTACCCACGGTGAATGTGCCGTTGCCGAGATCGGCAAACAAGGTCTGTGCGCCGGTGTTAATAGTCACGCCGAAGGCAACCACCTTATCCACAGTTTCGGTACTGCTGTTAACTTCGATTTCATAGGTCCCGTCGGAATTGAATGTGAGTGGGCTCTGGATGGTAAGAGTGCCCGGGTTAAAGGAGTGGTGGTATCCGGGGGAGAGAACGGCTTCTCGGCCAACTCCTGAGCCTACGGTTACCGCACCAGCGACGATGCCCATGCCACCGAACCTGCCGCCGTTGACCTCCACAGGACCACTACCCGTGCCGGAGTCGTGCCGATTATTAATAATAAGCCTACCGCGTTTGACGGTTGTCCCTCCCGTGTAGCTGTTCGGATCGCTGAGAACCAGCTTGCCTGTCCC
>JBKPLX010000237.1:0-24553 GCA_046731855.1 Verrucomicrobiota bacterium
ATATCGACCGGATTAGTTACGAAGAATCCAAGGTATTTGTGAACGTGACCAAGGAAGCCATCCTGGAAGCACCGCAATACCATGTTTCTCCGCTCGGCGAGGCATATGGCGATACCCGGAATTTCGACTAATGACCGGAAGCGTTACGTCGTGCGTGTGGATGAAAAGCTGACTGCGTTTTCTGGGACTTGAATCGGCGATCCGAGGTCAATACTTACTCCTGCCTAATCGGAATTAGGCGAACGGACAACGAGCCGCACGAAAACGCACGGAAATTATCTCTCGACTATGCTGCCTCGTCCATTTAAGGATTTGGAATGGCACAAAGGAAAGAAAACCCCACACCGCCGCCTGAGCCTCCTCCTGGCAACTAGCCAGTCGCGATCTTCAGTATCGTCCTGAAAGCGCCTTTGAAACACGGCGTACGGTCCCGTTATACACAGGTGTTGGTTCCGGGTGAATCCCGGCCGACTGACTCATTTATGCTGTAGCCCCGTCTCTGTGAGACGGGCGGCGGCTAACGGTTAGTTTGGGCTCATTTGACTCGATTCGTCGTCAAATTACTGACCAGATCACGCAGTGAATTCGTTGGCCGATTCAGTCGAAAGATCGACAAACCAGCGGCGGTGGCCGCTTCCCAATCCCTTTCTGGATCGTCGCCAACGTGAAGAACCTCATCCGGTTTCAAATCGATCAGTTTCAGCGCGCGGCGATAAATTTCTGGATCAGGTTTGTCCGCTCCGATCTCGCTTGAGATGAAAATGTGAGTAAAAAACTTCGAGATACCGAGGCGCTGGAGAATGAACCGCAAGCGCCCATCGAAATTTGAAACTACGGCGAGCTGAAAATGGGGCTGCAGTTGTTTCAGGACGCCGCGGACTTCAGGGTAAAGTTCCCAGACACCTGGTTCCGCAAAGTGTTCGTACGCGATTTCGAAAAAATTATCGCGATCGAATTCGCTTAATGAAGGCGCGACCTGCGCGAGGACACGTTCGACCAGCTCACGCCACCAGCCTTTATCGTCGTTCTCGCGCGGGCCGGCGATCGCAACGCGGTGCGGCATTTTCTTCCAGGCTGAATAAAACGCGTCATCGAGCTGGCGTGGATCGAGAGTAAGACCCACCTCAGTGCCGGTCAGTGCGTAGTGGCGACCAACCGTCCGAGTCAAATAGAACAGTGTTCCAAGGGCGTCGAAAAAGATCGCCTTAATCATTCTACCCAAACGTTCAACGGCCCACCTGGCTTCGCAACGCTACGGCGGGGCAGGCGCTCAACGTCCAACTTCGAAAGAATTCGCGAGCGAGAAGCTCAACCCTCCGCCGCCGTGCCGGCCTGGGCGATGTGTGCCATAATTCAGTTATGCTGCCAGTTGAACATAATGATCCGATTAATGCGAAAATTCTGGCGATATCTGAGGACAAAATCGAAGGATTCGTACGCGAGCCATTTGAAGAAATTGCGAATCGTTCAGGCGTGAGTGTTGACGTTGTCATGGCACGGATCGTCGCAATGTTGCGTGCCGGAACGATCCGGCGCGTCCGGCAGACTCTGCTTGCGACGAACCTGGCTGATGGCGCGCTGGTGGCGTGGAAAGTTCCCGAAGACAAAATCGACGCGGCGTTCGACTGGATGTTTCAGCAAGATCCTTTTTCGGGGCATGTCGTGCTGCGCTCGACGGACACTGCGAGTGCTGGATCCGACTACAAACTTTGGACTACAGTGAAGGCGCCTCAGGGATTCTCGTTGGAGGCGCATTGCGAATTGCTGGTGAAAAAGGTCGGCGCAGAGCGTTTTCGCCTTATGCCAGCGAAAGGGATCTTCACTTTAGGAGTGGGACATGTTCGACGGAAGACGATCGAGCCCGGCAGCAGGGCAGATCAGCCGGCAAAAATGATGCCAGTGCAAATTGTCAGTCTGAGTGAACACGAATGGGATGTGCTCCTGGCACTCAAGCGCGAATTTGTTCCGGAAGAGATCAAGGCGTCGCCGTGGGTTGTGCGTGCCAATGAAGCTGGTGTTTCAGTGGAAGAATTCTATCGGGTGGCGGAAGAATTGAATGCGAGAAAAATCATCGGGCGGTTTTCCACTTTTCTCGAACATGTGAAGCCGTCGGCTGGGGGTGTGCGGGTCACCCGATTCAATGCGCTGTTTCATTGGGCGGTGCCGCATGGTCGTGAAATTGAAGCGGGCGGCGAAGTTGGTCGCCACCATATTCTGACGCATTGCTACTGGCGCGAAGCAGGACCGGAGTTCAAGAACGTCAACATCATGGCCGTGGCGCACGGCACTGATAAACAGCTGTTGCTCGATCACAAAGCAGCTATCGATTGGCATCTTCGCTCGTGCGACATCCCAGTCTCGTACACAAACGTTTTCTGGGGCGGACGAAGCGAGATTAAACCTTCGGAAATTTCGCCGCACATCTACCGCGATTGGCTCTCACAACAGTTGAAAAGTTAAAGAGTTAAAAAGTTAAAGAGTTACAACTGTACGGCTCGACGGCGCCAACCTTTACCTTTTAACTTTGTAACCTTGTAACGTTTTAACTGCCATGCGCGAATCGCGCGCGATAAGTCCGATCCAGCTTTCGCAAGAGAGCGACTGCAAAAGTTTGGCGATCGACTTGTTTGCCAAGTGCCATCGCTAGGGAGATTGCGCCGCTTTGCAGTTCTTTCGGAAAATCTTCGCGGGATTGATTCACGTTAATCCCGATACCGGCGATAGCCAGGTGAGCTGCTTTTTCCTGGGCTCGCATCTCTACCAGCACGCCGGCGACTTTGCGCCCATCGATTTGCACGTCGTTTGGAGGTTTAATCCAGGGCGTGAGAGAAAATTCGCTTTGGATCGCACCGGAAATAGCTTCGGCCGCCCACTCGGTGAGTTTTGGTGAACTCGCGAGATCGATCTTCGGTCGCAGGAGAATTGAAAACCAAAGTCCTTTTCCTGCTGCCGATTCCCATCGATTGCCGCGCTGGCCGCGCCCCGCGGTTTGATGTTCAGCAAATACAACGAGACCCTCCTTTGAATTTGCATTCGCGATTTGCAGAATCGCATCGTTTGTCGAGCCCGTTTGCTGGAGGACAATAAGCTCCCGGCCGATTACCCCGCCGGCCAGGTCGGCCCGTAATTCCTCAGCGACGAGCCCGTCTGGCATTTCGACTTTCAGCCGGGCACTTGGGTCATTTCCAAGGCAATATCGATCGCGCGCGCGCCGTTAGTCAGGCCACCGATGGAAATGTAATCGACTCCGGTGGCGGCGACGCGTTTTACGTTTTTCAACGTGATACCGCCGCTTGCTTCAAACTGGATACTGCCTTTCCTCAGGGCGATTGCCTCTCGCATCTGAGCGGGCGGCATGTTGTCGAGAAGGATGACGTCAATGCCCTCGATGTTGGCGAAAGCGCGTGCTTGTTCCAGATCATCAGCTTCCACTTCAATGCGGATGTTTGGTCGCTCCCGGCGAAGCTGACGAATTCGATCGGCAAATCTAGAAAGCCCTCCAAAAGTCGCCAGGTGATTGTCCTTTACGAGTACCATGTCGTACAAGCCAAAGCGATGATTAACGCCGCCGCCTGCAACCACTGCTGCCTTTTCCAATGCCCGCAGCCCGGGCGTAGTTTTACGTGTATCCAGAATCTTGGCTGGATGGTTTCCAATGGCATCAACAAATTGGCGCGTAAGGGTCGCGATGCCGCAGAGCCGTTGTAAAAAATTCAGTGCGACGCGTTCCGCCTTCAGAATCGACCGCGCCAAACCGCGCACTTCGATAATTAGGTCGCCGGCGACAACTTCGTCGCTATCCCGGTGAACAACCTGGATGTCTAGCGACGTATCGACCCGCCGAAAAACTTCCGCTGCGGCTCCCGTGCCGGCAACGATGGCATTTTCACGCGCCGTAACGCTTCCCGTTGCATGAAGCGGCTCCGGTACGAAAAAATCAGTCGTGATATCGCCTTGGCCGATGTCTTCCGTGAGAGCCGCGGCAATCGGATCGTAACGGTTTGGCTTCATCGAAATCTGCTAGGCACTGGTTTGACGATATGGATCGTCCGGATTCAAAAGTTTCCTGCGAGAGAAAAACGATAGCCCGAAACCCGAACACGTCTATCAGACGCACCTGTCGTAAGCGTGTGATACAGGCGCCGTCGGCAAATCGCGATACGACCAAAAGCACCCCCAGAGGACAGCTCAAATAGACAAAAAAGATTCGGGCAGCGCACGCTAAGGAGAAACAACGAATATAAGAAAAACGTGCAACTACCCGAATCGCCTTAACCTGTTGAGTTTGACAGTCCGTAGAGGCGCGCGTTCAACTTTTTTACGAAAAATCCGTGTCTGAACGTTAGTTAATTAAAGTCAGAGAGTTACGAAACGTCTACACCCGCCTGGCTATTACAGAAGATTCTGCTGGGTGCCGCCTCCGACTCGCGCTGCTTCGTCGCGAACCTCTTGGAGCAGCGATTTAAATTCACACTGCTCTAGCGCACCGATCAGATTGGGATAATCCGGTTTGATCTGGAGCTCATTGATCGGCACCGGCAGTTCAAGATGGCAATCCAGATCAACCATTTTCCGGTTTTCCAAAATTTGGTCGCGAAAATTCATAAGTTTCTCGCGAGTTCGCGCACTTTTCACCTTGTCGATATTGGCAAGCAACGAGTCGAGTCCGCCGAATTCACGAATTAATGCTGCCGCGGTTTTACGGCCCAATCCAACGCCCGGGATGTTATCGACTGAATCGCCGGCTAACGCGAGAACATCCCCGATCAGATTCGGCTGAACCTCCCATTTTGCGGTGACCTGATCCTCGCTTAGCAAAGCGAATGCGTCCTTTGGCGAAGGGAGATCCGCTTTCGCTGTAGTATAAACTTTTACGCAAGGGCCGACGAGTTGATATAAATCCTTGTCATTAGTTGCGAGCACAACTTCCATTTGGGGCCGCTTGCAGGCCGCGATGGCGTAACAGCCCATCAGATCGTCGGCCTCTGTGTTTGGGAGGGAAATATTTCGGAAACCTAGCAAGGGCGTGAGTTTTTGGATAAAATCGAGCTGCGGGACCATTGGCTTGGGCATTTCCTTGCGCGTCTCTTTGTAGGCAGGCTGAAGCTTCACTCGCCGTTCCGGCATTCCTTCATCCCAAAAAACTGCGCCTAGTTCCGGCTGCAGATGCTTAACCATCAGCCGCAGTGTTTTTGTGAAACCAAAAATTGCGTTGGTGGGTTCACCCTTGGAATTCGAGAGATTCGGGATAGCGAAAAACGAGCGATAAACGTAATAGTGACCATCGATAAGCAGCAGTTTCATCGTAAAGACCGATAATGGATTCTGAATGCATGATACGGGATGATCAAGGCGTGACCGAAGAATGGATCGTGCGTGTTGATGGCAGAGAATACGGACCTGCCAATATCGACACCCTGCGTGAGTGGAAAGCGGAAGGCCGGGTGCTTCCCGCAAACGAAGCTCGCCGCGCGGATGCCCAGCTTTGGACTCTAGCGGGGGAGATTCCCGGACTATTCGACGTAGAGAGGCTCACAACAGCCAGCGCCGCGCAGCTGACCCGTTCGATTGACCAAGGGCAGGCTCTGTCGGCGCTCGCGTCTCGCGGCTTCGGTAAAATTTTGACTGAGACGTTCCGGATTTATGCGAGAGGCTTTTTTCAATTCCTACCCCTCACGCTCTTGGTAGTTTTCCCTTCGGTATGCGGGCAATTGATCGCCATGTGGACGCAGACCGTGCGGGCGTCGGATGCTGATCTACGCGTTCTCGCTGCGGGCGGATTCGCCTTTTTGATGTTCATCTTTTCGATGGCGATGTGGCCTGTTTACATAGCGGGCATTCAAATTTTCACGGTTGAAATTGCCGCCGAGCGCCGCCCGGGATTTTTCGCTGCGCTCAATGAAGCTGTCCGTTTCTGGCCGCGGGTCGCGGCGTTGTGCATCTTCGTCTATGGGGTTTTCTTCTTGCTGATCCTCTTTGCGCTGCTCATCGCAGCGATGATTGTCGGGGGCGCATCTTCATTATTTGTGATATTTCTCGCGCTCGCTCTGCTCGTCCTGCAGGTTTGGATGTTCGGTCGTTTTTTCATCAATGTGCTTTTCTGGCAGCAATTTGCGGTGCTCGAAAACACAGGAGTCGTCGATTCATTGCGCGAAAGTCGAAACCTGGCGCACAGCGGGCGCGAACTTCCATGGTTTCAGCGGCCGATGTGGCGCGGCGTTCTAATTGCGTCCCTCTGGTTTGCATTTGTGGTTGCAATCGCGCTCACCTCGCAGTGGACGACCCTACAACATTATTTCAATGAATTAATGACGACACAAGATCCACAGGCGCTGGTCCAAAAACTGACTGAAGCGCAGCAAGCGCGCGGTTTTGATGTTTTGGGTTTTGCGTTAGGCCTTTTGCAAAAAATTCTTCAACCCCTGGTCGGGATCGCGTTCGTTATCCTCTACATTGATAGTCGAAGAGAACGCTAGTGCCTGACACTCGCGTTGCATCAGTTCAAGGCCCGCTCTTGCAATTGGCCTGTCGGCTCTGCAAGAGAAGTCGCGCGATTTTGCTAAAGTGCCGGCCAATATACGTAAGATAAGCGATAAACGAAACGAGTTGGGCGCTGATCAACCAAACGTGACCGCCGCGAGTAATGAACAAATCAGGCCAGATCCAAATGGCGAGCGCACAGACGAGATTGATGAAAAAAAGCAAAGGAACGAGCACATAAATGTTACGCAATTGATCGGCTTTGGCGCGGGTGTAAAGGGCGCGATCGGCATCGTTACGGGCTTCTGCGATACGCGCATGAATCAATCGCATATCATAGATGAAAAGCAGCCACACAACCGCAGCATAAGTGGCGCTTAGCTGGAACCACGCCAGTGGATTGTCGAGGCGGCTAAAGAGAATCGCCTCTCCCAACGCGCAACCGATGTAGAAGAAGTTATGTCCGAATTCCATCGGCCAGCGAATCAGCGTCAGTGTGTGAATGATTGACCGAGACCAAAAGATAAAGATCACACACAAGCCTGCGGCGACATACGGAAACGAACCCCAATGTCGCATCGTAAAAACGACACGAGCATTGTCCGTTAGGAAAAAAAGGGCCACGCCCTGAATAATGCTGGCGAGCGTAAGCTCCACGTTGATGACGACCGAATCGAGCTCGCGGCGGCCTTCACTCTGCAGGTCCACGATGCGACTCGTAACCGTTCGATGACCAGGATGTCAAGGCCCTCCCATGAGTTCCGGTCAATGGCGCCAATTACTCGCGGTAAGACAGTGCAATTTTGTCTCACTCTTCGCACTAAACCGGTGCAAGTCTGTGTCAGATTAGGCCAATACTCGCAAGGGGAGAGTCGCTACCTGTGCAGTAAGTTACTCCTGTTATCCAACTTAGAACCCTGTTCTCTACGATTCTTATCCTGGCATGGGGCTGGCTAATGGAAATCTTGGAAGCTTTTCTCAAAGAAAGGAGACTTAAATTATGACTCTAATTCGTTACCAAACCCCGGAATTCGCGCCGTGGTCCGCGGCGGACCGCTGGAGCAATCTAAGGAATGAACTTAACTCGTTTTTCGAGTTGCCGGTCTGGTCGAGCTTCGCACGTGCGGGCCAACTTTTTAGTGGTTGGTCGCCCGCGCTCGATCTCTACCAGGGCAATGACAACGTGATCGCCGTGGTCGAGTTGCCCGGAATGCGCAAGGACGACATCGAAATCTCTTTGCACGACGGGACACTAACCATCAGTGGCGAGCGCAAACGGGAAAGTAGCAGCAATGGCGAGAAGGCCGAACGCACCGAGCGTTACATCGGCACCTTCCGCCGCAGCATCTCGCTACCGACCCGCGTGGACGCCAGCAAAGTCAGCGCCACGTATCGGGATGGGATCCTGACCGTGACATTGCCGAAGGCCGACGAAGTGAAGCCGAAGCAAATTCAGGTCGGTTAATCAATTCAACTAAAGGAGACTTCACCATGAATACTTTAACCCGTGAAAACCATAACGCGGACGGCGCGCAGTCCGAACAGTTTGTCGCGCCGCCGGCGAGCGTGATTGAAGCTGGAGATGGCTACACGCTTGAAGTCGAAATGCCCGGAGTGACCAAGGACGGGCTCGACATTTCGGTCGAGAACAACGAGCTCACGATTATCGGTCGGCGTTCACTTCCCGTTGTGGAGGGAACGCTGATTCATCACGAATCGCGCCCGGAAAATTTCCGGCGCACATTCGAGCTCGATCCGTCGATCGACGCAAACAAAATTAGCGCCAGGATCGAGCAAGGCCTTGCAACCTTGATTCTGCCCAAAGCAGAACACGTCAAGCCGCGCAAGATCGCCGTTTCTTAAGCGTCGCTTTAAAGAAAGTCAGAGGCCGCGAACCGAAAGGTCGCGGCCTTTTGATTTGTTCTGAATCTTTTTCTGCTTGGCGAATCGGCGAGCGCGTCGTACTTACAGTCTTTTGATATGGCGGCGAAAACGGAGCAAAAAACCAGCGAAGACAAAGTCACTGCGGCGCGAAATAAGAATCTCGACCTGGCGATTCAGCAGATCGCAAAAGACTACGGCGAAGGCGCGATCATGCGCTTGGGTGACGAAAAGATCGTCGATATCGACGTCATTCCCACGGGTAATATCCTGATCGATCGCGCGCTCGGCGTTGGTGGATTTCCAAGGGGCAGAGTCGTCGAGGTGTTCGGTCCCGAGTCTTCTGGAAAAACCACGCTGACATTGACGGTGATTGCGCAAGCGCAAAAGCGTGGCGGCCTGGCCGCTTTTATTGACGTCGAACATGCGCTTGATCCTGCCTACGCAAAGCGGCTCGGCGTAGATCTGGACGATCTCCTGGTTTCCCAGCCGAGCTCCGGCGAGGAGGCGCTGCGAATTTGCGAAACGCTGATCCGTTCCAACGCGCTGGATGTCATTGTGGTGGATTCCGTGGCAGCGCTCGTTACCAGGGCCGAGCTCGAGGGCGAGATCGGTGACGCGACGGTTGGGGCACAAGCGCGTCTGATGAGCGCAGCTCTGCGCAAGCTGACCTCGCTCATTTCAAAAGCGCGCACTTGCTGCATTTTCACAAATCAGATCCGGGAGAAGATCGGAGTGATGTTCGGTAATCCAGAAACCACTCCAGGCGGTAAAGCATTGAAGTTTTACGCCAGCGTCCGCGTCGACATTCGACGGATCGGCGCGATCAAACAGACCGACGGCGTTGTTACGGGAAATCGCACCCGCATTAAGATTGTGAAGAACAAAGTCGCGCCGCCCTTCACTGAAGCGGAGTTCGACATCATGTATAACGAAGGAATTTCATCCACTGGCGCGCTGCTCGATCTGGCGTTGGAAAAACAAGTCGTCGAAAAGCGTGGTTCCTGGCTGAACTACAAGGGCACACAACTTGCCCAGGGCCGCGACGCCGCGAAAGAAGTTCTAAAGAACGACAAGCAGCTCTACGAAGAAATTGAGTCGGCGGTCAAAGCCAGGCTCAACGAAGAAAAAGAGTAGGCTTCGTTGGCACAGGGCTCTTGTTGCCGACGCGCGCGGGCATATCGCCTGCCTAGACCTCCGCAACTGCTTGCTCGGACAGCATTGGGTAAGTCGCGCAGCCAGTTCTTCGCCTTTGATCGTATTCATGCGACAAGTAAAAATGATGAAATCTGAATTTCGAATGACAGTGAAATTGAAGAAATGAAAGTCCTGACAATTCTGATTCTGGGTATGATTGCTTATGGCAATTATGCGGCGGCACAGACCAGCCAGACGGATGTGTTACCGAAGTCTCAGACGACCGTAGAACGTGAGATCCTAAGCTTGGAGGAAGCACGCAATCAGGCCGTCCTTCACGGGGATGCCACGGCGCTCGATCGGACGACTTCTGATGACTATACATTTATTACTCTGCGAGGTGAGCTACGGACAAAATCAGACATTCTCAAAGGGTTTGCCTCAGGATCGTTTCATTACGATTCGCGGCAGATTTCTGATTTGAAAGTTCGGGTGTACGGAGACACGGCCGTTGTCACTGGGCGATCGGTGCAAAAAGGAATGGAAAACGGCAAGGACTATAGCGGAGATTATCGCTTCACCAGGGTGTACGTGAAGGAGAAAGGACGCTGGTTAACCGTTGCCCTGCAAACAACTTTGATCCGGCAATGAAACGTTACCCATCATGACTTCGGGGCAGATCAGACAATCATTTCTCGATTTCTTTCGCGAGAAACAGCACACCATTGTGCCTTCGTCGTCACTGCTTCCAGACGCGCCGAATCTGCTTTTCACGAATGCCGGCATGAACCAATTCGTGCCGATCTTTCTAGGACAACAGAGAGCTCAATGGAAACCGGCGCGAGTAGTAGATACGCAGAAGTGCATCCGCGCCGGTGGCAAACACAACGATCTCGAGGACGTCGGACTCGACACCTATCACCACACGTTTTTTGAGATGCTCGGCAATTGGAGCTTTGGTGATTATTTCAAAAAGGAAGCAATTGAGTGGGCGTGGGAATTACTGGTCGAGCGCTGGAAATTTCCGCCGCAACGGCTTTATGCGACGGTTTACAGGCCTGGCCCCGGCGAGCCGAGTGAGTTTGACCAGGAAGCGTACGATCACTGGGTGAATCTGTTCCGCGAAGCCGATCTCGACCCGAAGATTCACGTTCTTGATGGTGGCAAGGCTGATAATTTCTGGATGATGGGCGATACCGGGCCCTGTGGCCCGTGCTCCGAGGTTCATATCGATCTTACCCCAGACGGCGACACCCGTGGCATCCTAGTGAACAGAGGAGACCCGCGGTGCATTGAAATTTGGAACCTCGTTTTCATTCAGTTCAACGCGAACCCAGATGGCACGTTTACACCGCTGCCCCAGCGTCACGTCGATACCGGAATGGGTTTCGAGCGTGTCACCGCAATCATTCAAGACACAAAAAATCTCACCGATTTCTCCGGAACCATCTCCAATTACGACACCGACGTCTTTCGCCCAATCTTCGATGAGCTCGAAAAACTGAGCGGCAAGAAGTATGGGTCGACAATTCCAAAACAGAATAGCGCCGGCGAAAACGAACAGCAGAAAATCGATGTCGCGTTCCGTGTGATTGCCGATCACATACGGGCACTGTCATTCGCCATTGCCGACGGAATTATCCCATCAAACGAAGGCCGCGGCTATGTTTTACGACGCATTTTACGTCGCGCCGTGCGCTATGGACGTTCGTTAGGCTTTCACGAGCCGTTCTTCTTCAAGCTGGTCGATGTCGTTGCAAAAACGATGGGCAACGTGTTCTCCGAAGTCCGGGCGAAACAGACAATAATCAAAAAAACAATTCGTCGCGAAGAAGAGGCGTTTAACAAAACACTAGATCGAGGATTAGCGCTACTCGATAAAGCAACGGTCGACGCCGTGACAACTCTGGCGATAGCAAACCCCGCGATCAGCAAAATTCACATCAAAACACGCGGGAGTGAAGGTGTTTTCTCCAGAATGGAAGGAGCTAGCTCAATTGAGATACTTGCCGACAAAGACAATGGCGCTGTTTTTGACGAGTTGTTCAAGACGCGACCAACCGTCTCTGGCAAACACGCGTTCGAGCTTTACGACACATATGGTTTTCCGCTCGATCTCACCGAGTTAGTAGCCCGGGAACGCGGCCTCACAGTCGATGTTATCGGCTTTGAGGAGTTGATGGAGGAACAGCGCGAGCGCGCTCGAAAGGCGCAGAAAAAAGAAAAAATCAGTGTCGAAGCAGGAGAACTGAAAGCGGAACCGACAAAATTCCTTGGCTACGATTTTCTGGAGACCGAATCAGTTGTTGAGACTGTGCTGCCAGGCAAAAAGCCCAAGGAACTCAATATCGTCCTGGATCGAACGCCGTTTTACGCTGAGATGGGCGGACAGGTTGGGGATCGCGGTTTGCTTCATGTACCTGGGCACGACCGCACGGAAATCGGCCAGTTGCGTGTGATTGATACACAGAAGCGCGGCGACGTTTTTGTTCATCGGGCGGCGCTTTTGGAAGGCCGCGCGCCGGAACCGGGCGAGGCAGTGCGCGTTTCAGTAGACGCTGATCGCCGTCGCGCGATTCAAGGACACCATACCGTGACGCATTTATTGCACTGGGCATTGCACGAGGTGGTCTCGCGTGACGCTTCGCAAAAGGGAAGTTACGTCGGACCGGATAAACTGACGTTTGATTTTTCGAGCGCGCCATTGACGAAGCAACAAGTTCGCGACGTCGAAAAATTGGTGAATGAAAAGATCGCCGAGAACGCGCCGGTTTCGTGGAAGGAGATTCCGTATGCGGAAGCAAAAGAGCGGAAAGACATCATTCAGTTCTTTGGCGAGAAGTACGGCGACACGGTGCGTGTTCTACAAATCGCCGGAGTGCCGCATGCGCTCAACGGTTACTCAATGGAGCTCTGTGGTGGCACACACGTAAAATCGACCGGCGAGATCGGTCCTTTCCGCATCGTTAAGGAAGAAGCGATTGCCGCTGGAATTCGCCGCATCGAAGCGGTCGCCGGCGACGCGGCGCGCAGTTGGACGAACCAGGAAGCCGCGCGTCAGCAGGAAAAGTTTGAAGCGCTGGCGCGAAAGAAACCTGGCATCGCGTCACTGCCTGTTTTTAAGAACGACGCCGCCACTTCTGAAATGCTTCAGCAAATCGATGCGAGAGCCGCGCATCTTGAAAAGATCGAGGTTGAAGTTCGCGATTGGGAAAAGCAAAGCGCCAAAACTGCCGAAAAGGAACTGAGAAGCCGTGCCGCTCAAATCGCGAATCAGCTGGCGGCATCGAATGCAGGGAAGAGCTTCTGCGTCGCTGAAGTACAAGACGGAGACGGAAAGCTGCTGCAGGCTGTCGTTGATGCGTTGAAGTCGAAATTCAACAGCCCGATTTTTCTCGTCGGTTCGACAAATGGATCAGTTGCGCTGGTCGCATCGGTACCGAAGGAGATGACGTCGAAGTTTCAGGCGAACAAATTGATTCAGCGGATTGCGCCGATTGTTGGCGGCAAAGGCGGCGGTCGCCCGGAGAACGCCCAGGGTGCCGGCAAAGACTCGAGCAAGATCGCGGAGGCCCTGGCAAAAGCGCGAGAGCTTTTAAGTTAAGCCGCAGTCACGGTGCGCTCGCGCTCGGAGTTCGCGCGTGTTTCACGAGCAGCTTCATGGACTTTCCGTCCAACGACATGCGATAAATCGACGCGTCGTTTTCATTTTCCTTTTGCATGATGCAAAGGAACTCATCGCTGCTCAGCCAGAACGGCTCCCAAACAAAATCATCCTTGCCGGTAACACGGACTGCCTTTTCGCTGGCCAGATCGAATTTTTCGATCGCCGGTTGCGGACCATCCCAATTTTTGCGCTCGTGCTCGGCGCCGCAATCGACATCCATCAGCAGCGCCTTGCCGTCCGGCGAAACACTGAGTCGATCACCGCCGTTCATGCTCGCATCAGTCAGAATTTTCGATAGCTCCCATTTCTTCAGAACGTTTCCGTCCAAATCGATCTGGTAAATATTGTCCAGATCATGACAGAAAATTGATTTGCCGTCTCGGGCCCATTCCGGTGCGCCCAAGGCGTTGCTTCTTAATGCGGCGTTTTTCACAAAGCGGAACCCTGATCCGTCGGCGTTGACTAAGCCGAGCTGCCATTCCTTGTCTGCCATTATCGAGAACGCGAGTTTTAATCCATCCGGGGACCAGACCGGGCCGAAACAGTTGTCGCTCGGGATATCCTTTAGGACCGTAGCTTTGCCATTGGAAAGGTCGGCGACTGCGATGTGGCGTTCGGGTCCGGGTCGCGTCTTTGCGTCGGCGACGGTGTTGAACGCGACGCGTGTGCCGTCTGGAGAAATTTCGGGTAATGCCCCGGTGGCAATTTTCTTCTGGTGGGTGCCATCGGCGTCGGCAACAAAGATGTTGTCGCGATGTTCATATGCAATTTTGCGCTGCGCCCCATGGATGAGCGCGGGAAACGCGACGCAAAGGAAAATGGCAATTGTGCCCTGTTTCACACGCGTGTCCTAGGGCGCGCTGACAGACGGGAAACGCCCGGTCTTGATCACTCGTTTCACATTTTTTCCATCGGCAGCCATTCGATAAATGGAATCGTCGTTTTCGCCAGGCGCGCGGCTGAGAAAAAGAATATTGTCATTATCGATCCAAACGCCGTCCCAGCCGAAAAGTTTTTTTGGCGTTAGCCGGGTCGCCTTTTGCGCTTGGAGATCAAACGCCCAGAGCGCCGGCAACGGCCCGTCCCAATCTTCGCGTCCGGATTCTTCGCCCATGTCGATACTTAAGAGCAACCGCTTGCCGTCCGGTGAAACATCAATCCGGCCGTCGCCGCTCATATCACCCTTCGGCACGATCTTACTGATCTTCCATTGCGCGCGAACCGCTCCGTCGAGTTCGATTTGATAGATGTTCGTCATGTCCTGGCAAAAAACTGATTGTCCGTCGCGCGCCCAAACCGGTGAGTAGCAGCCCACTTCATTTTGAGCGCCGGGTTTCAGAACATGAAAATTCGTGCCGTCTGAATTAATCGCCACAAGATCCCAGACTTCGTGCGGGCGCGTGATGAAAAGGATCTGTTTCCCATCAGCCGTCCAGCTTGGGTAATACGAATTCTCGCTTGGGACGTCCTTAAAGAGATTTACCTTGCCGGTCGCCACCTCTACCACAGCCATGTGACGCATATAAGTCGTGTCGTTTGTTTTTTCGACGGTGTTAAACGCGACACGAGTTCCATCAGGCGAGATCGCTGGAAAAATTCCATCAGCGATCTTTTTCTCGTTCGTGCCATCAAGATTGGCGACGTAAACGGCATTATCACGTTCGAAAGCGATATGCCGCTCGGCGGGTAATGCCGTCCCGCAGAAGCCGGCCAGAGCGACAGCCAGCGAAATGATTCTTTTCATGTTACCAGGGTAATGAAGAAGGTCGCGGCGACCGCGGCTACCAGGACGATGAGATAGACGAATCCGCCAAAAAGGAATTTGAAAGTGCTGATGAACCAGCCCTGTCGATAAACGCGACGGATTGACAGGAAAATTTCCACCAGGAATACGATCCAGAGCAGCGCGATAATCCAGCCCGCAATCGGACCCGGAGCCGTGCGATTGAGTGCGATCGTTGCGAGTACGATTAGAATGATTCCGACATAGGCGAACGTGTGGATGTGCAGCGCGTAAACGAGATGGTCGATGTAGAAAATGCGGCGGCGGACGTAGAGAAGCTTCAGCACGCATGCGAAAAGTGGGATACAGGCGAGCATCATGTAAGGCAGATTGCTCATGAGCGTAACCAGAAAGAGTTGAATGTTCGTTCCGTGCTCACCGAATTTTTCGCGTGCCCGCTTTTCAAGCCATTTGGGCATGTCGTTAGGCTTTTCTTCCTTGTCCGCTTCGAAAATGACAGCCTTGTCCTGCGCTTTTTTAAACGATTCCTCAACTTTCGTTCGCACCTCCGGCGGTAAATCTTTCAACGTGTCTTCCAGTTTTGCGCGCGCGTTCAATGGTGCAGGATCGCCGTATTCCAGGCGTTGTTGAATCGCGTCCCGGGCTTCTTTCGGCAGGCTCTCGTTCTTCAACTGCTCCTCTAACGCGGCGCGTTTTTCGGGCGAAACCGGCTTGCCGCCGAGAGCCTGCTCAATTTTCTCTCGAACTTCAGGTGGAACGTTCTCTTTCGCCAGTTCACTGCGAATTTCCGCGCGAGTACTTGGTGAAAGGTCAATCGGCTGCAAGTGCGCCGACTTGATGCCGTAGGTCGCCGCGAAGAAGAACAAGATGCTTGCGAGAAGATAAAGTCGCAACGGATGCACGTAACGTACGCGATGCCCGGCGAGAAACTCGTTCGTCAGTTTCCAGGGGCGAACCAGGAGAAGGCCAATCGTTGCGAAAAACTTCGAGTCCCAATTCAGGAATTCGTTGAGTAAATCGGCAATGACGTGCCGGAAGGAGCGCCGATAATCGATTGCTGGTTGGCCGCATTTGGCGCACCAATGTCCTTCCAGTTTTGCTCCACAATTCTCACAATGCGTAATGGGCTCGCGTTGCGCTTTGCGTCGGCCGAAGAATCGCCTTCGGCGCGGTTGCGCTTGTTCGAGTGCGGAGATCGCCGTATCGCCCAGGACAAATTTCTCCAGTTCATCGGGCATACGAGCGCCAGATTACAGAAACCTTTGTGCGGAGTCTACGCCTTGATTCAAGGCGTTAATGAGCAGGGGCCTACAAAATGTAGCGTCGTATCAGCGACGGTGTGGCCTATCTCATCGCAAACTTTGCATTGACCAGGCAAAGCAATTGGTGACACGATTTCGCGCAGTGGCCCTTCAACTTTTCAAGACTAAAAGTCCGGACCATTTGCTTGCTGAGGCCGCGGCCCCCGATCGCCAGTTGAAGCGCGCGCTCGGCGCGTTCGATCTGACCTGCGTTGGCATCGGGGCTGTCATTGGCGCCGGAATTTTCGCGCTGGCGGGAACGGCCGCGGCCGGTGAACAACTGGAGGCGTCCCTATGGAAAACGCCGGTGCTGAATTTCATCATATCGCATCTTACTCACGCCGAGCTGGTATATGGACGGCCGGGCGCGGGTCCGGCGGTCATGGCTTCTTTTGTCGTGGCAGCGATCGCGTGCGGTTTCGCGGCACTTTGTTACGCCGAGCTGGCCTCGATGATTCCAGTGTCAGGCTCAGCCTACACGTACTCGTACGCAACGCTCGGCGAAATTATCGCGTGGGTCATCGGTTGGGACCTAATTCTCGAATACGCGGTCGGGAACATGGCCGTGGCAGTCGGTTGGTCCGGTTATTTCGTGCAATTGTGTGGAAGCCTATTCCATCTGAAATTTCCGCTCTGGTTGGTGAGCGACTACCGAACCGCTAGCACCCTGTTGTCCACAGGCGGTGAGGCGCTCAATAATTATTCGTCCACCACTTTGCCCGTTATTTTAGGTCACTCTGTGGCCGTAAACCTGCCTGCGGTTCTGATTGTCGCAGCAGTCACCATCCTTTTGATCTACGGGATTCGGGAGAGCGCGCGCACCAATACTGCCATTGTCGTTACCAAGGTGGCGGTCGTTGTTTTCGTGATCGCGTTTGGCGCGTTCATGGTGCAGCCCACTAATTGGCACCCGTTTCTACCCAACGGTGTAGGCGGGATGATGAGCGGTGCTGCCATCGTTTTTTTCGCGTTCATCGGATTCGACGCCGTCTCGACCACTGCGGAAGAGACAAAAAATCCGCAGCGCGACATGCCGATCGGAATCATCGCGAGCCTGATTATTTGTACACTGCTTTACGTGCTGATGGCAGCCGTCATCACGGGAATGAGAACATATACGACGTATTTCGGTGATTCTGCCGCGGTTGCGACCGCATTCGCTGGCCGGCCTTGGGCGCAAGCGCTCATCAGTGCCGGCGCGCTTGCTGGTCTTACGTCGGTGATATTGGTTTTCCAACTCGGGCAGCCGCGCATTTTCATGGCCATGGCGCGCGACGGTTTGCTGCCACAATATTTTGCGCGCGTTCACCGCCGTTTCCGCACACCGTACATCACGACGATTTGGACGGGCGTTGCCGTCGGAGGGGTTGCAATGCTCACTGACATCGGTTCCCTGGCCGACCTCACGAACATTGGAACCTTGTTTGCGTTCATTCTCGTTTGCCTGGGGGTGATTATTTTACGTCGGAAAGACGCCAGCCGTCGACGGCCATTTCGAGTTCCGATGGTTCCATTACTCCCGCTCCTTGGCGTCTTTTTTTGTTTCGTGCTCATGCTAAGTCTGCCCCTCGAGACGTGGGGGCGCTTTGTTGTGTGGCTTGCCGTCGGGTTGTGCATTTATTTCCTCTACGGCCTGCGCCACAGCAAACTCCGCCGCGGATTGGACGCTGGCATAACCGAAGACGAACCGCCGCCGCTGATCAAGACATAGAAGTAGCGCGAGCCGCTGGCTTGCGTCGCACCGTTCCACCTTTCTCCCGCAACTTACGCCGCTTGCTTTGCGTGGGAAACTTTATCGTCCACTTCCAGCCACTCGAACGTTGTCGTTTTTGCCGGCTCGAGTCCGAGTTTCTTGACCTCTTCGCTGAAGAACTCCTGCTTTTCCGGATGATTGTAGAGGCTGCTTGCCTCGACCTCGTTACCCCAGCGTTCGATTTCTTCCGGCGTTTTCTCTTCGCCCGCCTCGTTGAGCCATTCCACAATTTCCTGATCGCCCGCGCCCCGTTCGATTTGCGCTTTGAAATCGTCTCCTTTCACATCTTTGAAACCGAAAAGCATGTTATCGAGCGGACAATCGAAGTGGTATTCGCCAATATCTCCCGCTACCAAGGCGCGGCATTTATCGATCGTGCGGCCAAGGATTGCGTAACCTCCTACGCGGATGCGTGGACTGCGCGGGGCTTCTTTCTTTAGGTTTTTTCCAGTGACTTTCTTTTTCATATCTTAGGTGTTTCGGATAGAGCAGGGATCCGGTTGCCAATTTGGCAGGCGAGGTGGCTGCCCTACCGTTGTTCAGTGAGGGGAATTCATCTGTTGCTCGCGACTTGCGCAGTAACGTTGCACGCACAAGGCGTTCATGTTGCTGTCCCGCCGCCAAGCAAGCTCTATCACGGCCTTTATTGGGGTGGCGTTGGAACCGACGAGCATGATCCAACCGAGCACGACGTCACTCCGAATGATGTCGCGCGATATGAGCAAGCGGTCGGCAAAAAAGCCGCGTGGATCTATTTCGCGAACAATTGGTTCGAGTCGCGAAAATTTCCGGTTGCGATGTGCAGCTGGATCCGTGATCTCAAAAAAATTCCATATGTCCGGCTGATGCTTCGTTCGGATTTCGATCAAAAGCATCGTGAGAAGAAGTTCTCGCTCCAGAAAATCGTTGCCGGCGAATTCGATGACGATCTTCACGCGTGGGCGCGCGACGCGAAGAACTTTGGCTCACCGATTTTGATCGAATGGGGAACCGAACCCAATGGAGAGTGGTTCGGTTGGAACGGCAAGTGGAACGGTGGCGCCGGGGAAGGTCCAGCTCGCTACATCGCAGCTTACCAGCACATCGTCGATCTGATGCGTGCCGAGGGCGCGGATAATTTGCAGTGGGTGTGGCATGTCAACTGGCTCGATGAGCCGGAGAAGGATTGGAATCGTTTCGAGAATTATTTTCCGGGCGGAAACTATTGTGACTGGCTCGCTCTCAGTGCCTATGGACCGACCACGCCAACGACTCAGGATGGCACGGAGAGTTTGGCGTTTAAAATGCGCGAGGCCTACTCGCGTCTTGTGAAAATCGCGCCTGGCAAGCCGATCATCCTCGCCGAGTTCGGTTGCGATCTGCATAACCGGGGAGTTAACGCAGCAGAATGGGCGAAAGTGGCGCTCGAAGAGCTGTTCTCAAATCGATGGCCCGGCGTAATCGGCTTCTGCTGGTGGAATGAAGCGTGGCAAAATGACGACCATAAAAAGCACGATACAGATATGATCATCCTTCACGATTCCGATCTAACCCGAGTATTCCGGGACGAGTTCGCGAGGCACGCCGACAAAATTCAGGAAACGACGGATATTTCTCAGTAAGCCTTCGCTGTCATTGCTAGCGGAGTGGAGAATGGAGCGGCTTGGGAAGTCGCGACATCGACGGGAAGGGAGGAGGCAGAGCGAACGGGAAGTGAGCGAATCAAATCTCTGGTGTTCATTTAGAGATGTCTCGACTTCGCTCGACATGACAAAACGCCAGAGGCGCCGCATACTGCAACATGGTCAAAGTTGACGTCACTTACACCGGGGATTTGCATTGCGACGCTGAGCATGGTCCGTCTCAGTCAAAGATTTCCACTGACGCGCCGACAGATAATAAGGGCAAAGGGGAAGCGTTTTCGCCGACTGATCTCGTCGCTACGGCTCTGGCTACGTGTATGAGCACGACCATGGGAATCAAAGCGCAGGAACTCGGTGTCGATTTGCGCGGAATGAGTGTCTCAGTGCAAAAGGAAATGTCCAAAGACGCCCCGCGCCGGATCGTAGCGCTTCCGTCGGAAGTTCACCTTCCGCTTCCGCCCGATTCGCCGCACCGCGAGGTGCTGGAGCAAACTGCGCTCAACTGTCCGGTGCACAAAAGTCTGCCGGCCGAAATCCATCGCCCAACAAAATTCTCCTGGGAAGGATGATGCTTTAGTCGTCTGGCTGTGCGAAGCCTCGCGAGCGTGCGGCGCAGTTTGCGAAAGTTCCCGATGACAACTGTAAAAATTCGAAAAGCAGTTGAATCCGATATTCCAAGCTTGCTGCCGTTAATGCGAGAACTGGCCGAATTTGAGAAATATGCGGCAGACTTCGCTGTTACCGAAGAGGTGTTGCGCAAACAAGGGTTCCGCCATCTGCCACCCGACTTTCTTTGTCTTGTTGCTGAACAAGGCGGGGAACTGGTTGGATTTCTTGTCTATTATTTCGTGGCGTTCACTTATCGAGCAAAGCCAAACCTGATCATCAAGGAACTCTATGTTGCCGGGCCACACCGCAGCAGACGAGTCGGCGAATTTCTAATGAAGTCCGTCGCGAAAGAAGCTGTGGAGGCCGGGTGCGGAATGGTTAAGTGGTGGGTTGCAAAATGGAATGACCGCGGCATCGAGTTTTACAAACGCCTCGGTGCAAAAATCGACAGCGATTGGCACGAATTTCAATTGTCGGAAAGAGCGTTTCGCGATTTGGCTGCATCCGGGTAGCGCATGCGTCTCGCGTGTCTGGCGATGGCGTTCCGCCATCGCGAACCCTTTCCTGTGCGAGCTATGCTCGCTAGGGTGTTCAGTTTCCAGAAAGTTCGTTTTGGCGAGGCGCCAAAACCAACATGCGAGACGCGTGCTACTGCGGATAGAGCCACTGCACGTAATCGCGCACCCCCTCTTCCAAGGGGAACCGCGGCTCGTACCCAAGCGCACTGCGTGCATTCGTGAGATCGGCTTGGGTGAAGTTTTGATAATGTGCGTGCGGGTTGTCGAAGTAATCCGGTTGAAAGTTGGTGCCGAGGCATTTGTTTAGAACATCGATGAGCTCGTTGAACGAACGCGCTTGGCCGGAGCCAAGATTGTAAATGCCGCTGGCTTGGACATCGAGCGCGCGAATGCTGCCTTCGACGATGTCCTTCACATAAACAAAATCGCGTTTCTGCTCGCCGTGTTTGAAAATGCGCGGCCGCTGACCAGCCTTCATTTGCTGCGACAAATGATACACCATGCTGGCGGGGACGCCCTTGTGCGCTTCGCGCGGTCCATAAACATTGAAATAACGCAAGCCCACTACGATCCAATTGGACGACTCAGCGGCAGCGCGCCTGGCGATATTGTCCATGATTACCTTGGAAAAGGCGTAAACGTTTGCCGGCGCGGCGCTGTTTGATTCTACACTGGCTTCAGTCGCGGCACCGTAAGTTGCTGCGGAAGAAGCGTAGATGATTCGCGTCTTGGTCGGGCGAGCAAAATTCAGGATCCGTCGAAAACTTTCCACGTTGTCGTGGACTTGCTCGAATTGGTCGTGATTGGTCGTATCTGTGATGGATGCGAGATGAAAAATAGCGTCGAACTCTTCATCCCCGAATTGCTGGTGCCAATCAAGTGTCGCCAGATCCCGCGCCACGAAATCGCCGCGATAACCAGTGAGATTCTTAAAATCACCAGACCGAAAATCGTCAATTACCGTCAGATGTGCGTCTGAGAATTTTTCTTGCAAGGCGAGCGTTAGATTCGAGCCGACAAAGCCGGCGCCGCCGGTGATAATGAGGTTGAGAGACGAGTGCAATTTCGGAAAAAGGAATTAGCGAGAGATAGATAAATCCTGCAGGCGGAAGCGCAAGCAGCGAATTAGAGTACGCAAAATGCGCTTCGAAACGCGTTATACATACGATTTTGTTAAGCGATTTCTTCCAGGTGATCGCTGCCGAATCTTAGAGGTCGGCTGTGGAGCGGGCGAGTTGGCGGCAGCCTTGTCGCGGGATGGGCATACCGTGATTGCGATTGACAGCGATCCTGAATCCATTGCTTCTGCGCGCCGGCTGCGCCTGGATGCACGCCTGGGTTCGTGGCCGAATTTTGATGATGGGCAATTTAACGCAGTCCTGTTCACTCGCTCGCTTCATCACATTCATCCACTCGACGAATCTGCGAGACACGCGATGGAGAGTGTCGTGGAGGGCGGATGTATCATCGTGGAAGATTTTGCATATGAGTCTGCCGACGAGAAGACATTGCGTTGGTTTGCCAGCTCGATCGGTCTGCTTGAAGCAACGGGATCGCTAATCGCGAGCGACGAGTTTCTGGAGGCGGTGTTATCAAAAACTGAGACGTTGAAAGCTTGGCGCCAAAATCACGAGATTGAATTGCACACGGCCGTTGAAATCGGCGCGCAACTCGAAAAGGTGTTTGGCCGCGTCATCAGAGAGAACGCGGCATACTATTTTCGGTACATCGCAAAGGGAATCACTCTGGCTGAAAAACGGGACGCGATCCTCCAAGCTTTCGCCGGCCAGGAAGAAACGCTGGCAGCCGACGGTTGCATCGTACCGCTTGGGCGACGATTCACCGCGCTAAGATAAAAAAATCTTGCAGGGCTGAGTGCAAGCCGCTACTTCTCAATCCAGTTCTTTGCGAGCTTGAAAAAGTGGATCGGTGCAAGAAATCCTGTGAAAATCGGGAGCAGTTGCGCTGCTGTAACTGGATACGACTTCCCAATTGGGCCAATCCCCGAAGACGTTAGGGGGTGAAGGCGGGAAGAAGGTGATTCCGGCAAAGATCGGAACATACGCCAGGAGCCAGAATATTTGTCCGGTCCACCTCATTCGGCTGTAGCCGCCCCGCTGTGTCGGGGCGTTTCACAACACGGCGACACAGACGCCGCGGCTACAACCGAAAAAACTTCTTCGCAAAAAGAAGAATGAGAGCTGGACGATCCGGCCTGTTGTAGCGGCGGTCTCTTACCGACGAAACGATCGCGGCCTAACAAGTCCAACTCTCGGAGTTGAGTTGGAGGTAACTTGTTATGCAAAATCGTCTAGTTTGTTTTTTTCATGTTTGGAAAGCGCGGAGTACGCGCCTTCTTTCGTTCGCACTGTTGGCTTTTGTGCCGTGTATTTGCATCGCTCAGGAACCATCGCCGACTCCTTCACCGAGCGAGATGGAAGCAGAGCCGGTTGTCGTTACAGCAACGCGCTTCGACATTCCGCTCGATCTATCACCCGCCAGCGCAAGTGTGATTACATCGGAAGACTTCGAGCAAAAACAAATCGAGCGCGTCAGCGATGCCCTCCGCGAAGTACCGGGGCTCTCGGTTGTTCAAACCGGAACAGCCGGCCAGTTGACGTCAGTTTTCACTCGCGGATTGCGCAGCGAGCACACCCAGGTCTTACTCGATGGCATCCCCATTAATCAGGGTTTACAAGGCGCTTTTAATTTCGCCGATCTGACCATCGACGATATCGACAGGATCGAAGTCGTGCGTGGGCCCCAGAGTACCTTGTACGGACCGCGCGCCCTCGCAGGTGTTATTCAAATTTTCACCAAACAAGGCACAGGGACGCCGGGGGCGATGGTCGCCGCGGAAGGTGGATCGTACGACACTTTCCACGAATGGGGCCAGAGCGACGGCAAGATCGGCAACTTCGATTATTCAGTCGGCGCAAGCCGATTCGATACCGACAACGCGCGTCCAAACAATAATTACCGAAACACTGCTGCAATCACTGATGTTGGCTGGTCGCCCGACGAACAATTACGGATCGGCAGCTTGTTCACCTACTCGGTAAGCGACACGGGAAATCCAAACACCATTTTCGATCCGCGTCCCATTGATCACTTTCTCACTGAGCGTTGGTTAATCGGCCCCCACATCGATTGGAAGCCGACGGAGTGGTGGCAACACAAATTGATTGTCAGTTACGATCACGAACGACAAATAAACGATCCGAATGAGGATGGTTTTGTGGGGCCGACACGGGCACTGTTCGAACGGACGCAAATTGATTACCAAAATGATTTGCGACCTACCTCGTGGCTTACGCTCACCTCGGGCTTTTTCTACAGCCGCGTTAACGCCGGACAGGAGCGCCCGTTTATTCTGCAAATTTTTGGACCGCAGCCAACGTTTGTAAGCGATCATACTGAAGAGATTGCTGGTTTTTTGCAGGCGACACTCACGCCAATCGAAAACTTAATCTTTGTGGCCGGTGGGCGCTTTGATCATTTCAACCAATTCGGCGGTGTTTGGACGTATCGCATCGCCGGCAGTTACAAAATCGACAGGACGGATACAATTTTGCACTCCAGTGTGGCGACCGGATTCAGTCCACCCAGCAGTCAGGACAAAATTTTCGGGAACAATTTCGGATTAAGACCTGAGCACGATTTCGGCTGGGACATTGGCGTCAGGCAGGAGCTCTGGCAGAACCGTTTTGCCGCCGGCCTGACTTATTTTCATAACGATCTGTCGAACGCGATTGGATCCAATGGTCTTTTTCAGACCCTGAATCTTGGCGCGGCCGAGACGCAGGGACTTGAGGCTGAATTGCGCGCCCAACCGATTACG
>JBKPLX010000238.1:0-4310 GCA_046731855.1 Verrucomicrobiota bacterium
ACACTTTCGAAGTACGGACTGGCCGTACTCCCGTCGTTTTCGAGAGACCGAAATGATTCGCCAGCGCGCACGTGAACGATTAAGTGTTCGGTCAGATTATGATTAATACCGGCGAGGATGAAATGAGTGGCGGAATCGGTAGGGGCGGTATCGTAATTGATTGTTTCAAAGCGATATTCCCCAATCAAGTTAGTGCGGCGCGTCAGGCTAAATTGAAACTGCTCGCCAAGGGTGTTTTCGACCCGGTCCTGAGAATTTCCGATGGAAGCGTCAGCGTACTTAACACGGTTAAACGTGTAGCTTGTTATCATGGAAAATCGCGTCGACCAGTGATAAGTCAGCGAAAAAATATCGGTCGTGTAGAAGTGATCTGAGACCACATTCTCCGGGCCTACATTTGACTGGAAATTCGGCTGCGACTGGTAAGCGGCGAAGACACTGGCGTAAAAGGAAAGTCGCGTAGAGAAGTTGTGCGTGAGCGACATGGTGACATTTCCGTCCACGTCGTTCCGGCTCACATCGAAGTACTGGTCAAAGCGCCCAATACCAAGCACATAAAACTGTGTCCGTTCCGCGGGTCGATTATAGGTGAGCACTACGTTTTCGCCGAGGAACAATGACCCTTCGCCACCGGGAGTAAGCGTAGCGTTATCGTCGTACCCCATATCCAGGCCGGCCGTGATCTGAATTGGGATAGCTGGGAACCAGCCGATACCAGCCTCTTCGAACGGCGAAGCCGGCGCCTCTTGAGCGATTCCCTGGAAGGGAGTCATAAATGAAGCAGCGAACAGGAGAGCGAGAGCGAGCGACTCAACGCGTTTAACAGGCTGGTGAGTCCGACACGGCAAAATCACGTTTGTTGGCACATCGCGCCCTGCCGGCGCCTCAACTTAGAACCAGCTGCGCGCGATGTAAATCACGTCTCCGTCTTGGACATATTCTGGTCTTACTGGCTCGCCGCGAATGGCCGGCCGGAGGTTGATGGTCTCGGTGACTTGCGCACCGCCGATAACACGAGTCAAATGAATATTGCTCGGACTTCCATAGTCGCTTACCCCTCCGGCTTGCATGATCGCCTGATACACAGTAGTCGGGCGATCAAAAGCGATCGGGCCCGGTTTATTGGCAAATCCGGAGACTGTCACGGTTGCCGTGCCGTTCTCCAACGTGACCAGTACCTCACTGTTGTCCAACCTGCCTTCATAGCGGCCGATCAGCTCATGTTGAAAATCGATGACCCGTTTACCCGCAGCCGTTAGTTCACCGATGAGCGGGAGACTCACCTTGCCGTCCCGGCGAATTTTCTGCGTTTGGTCCGGGACACTCTCCTCAGCATAAGCAACCTTGATCACGTCTCCGGGAGATAGTCTTACCGCTGTGTGAGGTCCTGGCGGATACGGCAGAGGCGGTAACGGACTCTGACAGCCACCGCACGCGAGCGTGGCAAAAACCAGAAAAGCGCAGATGCCGAAAACGACTCGTGAGTCGCGAATGTTGCGATCAACGGACTCGGTAGGTGTCAATCCTCGATCTTCGCAAACATCTTTTCTGCTCTGCGGCATGCGGGCTTGTATACTCGAAGCAGTTGCTGCTAGGCAAGGCAAATGATTGGAATTGCTGCCCGTTACAGCCTCACTCAACGTGCGACCAGGCTCAAGCCCGCTGAAAGAATGGCGTCCCACGCGTTTTGCGACAGAATGACAACGACAAAAAAGACATCGCGGACTGCGATCCAGCACCGATGTTGCTTGTGACGCGTTCGCCCTCATAGACAAGGCGGCAACCGACGCACGTCTGCGCCAAGCCGAGGTCGACCGGCAAATCACGAATTCATCTCAATCTACACAGGTCGCCTTGATTTCCCGGTAAACCGCTCCGGGATCGCCACGGCTCTCTTCTAGAAAATAGCCTGACAGACAATCAAGATCAGCCGTGCCATGGTTGTAGGTCTGTCCGCCGCCGCGAGCGCATTCGTAATAAGTAGCGACTCTGCGCTTGGTTTCGGATGCGGCCCTCGTGATTGTGCCGCGAACCCGGAGATATCGATTACTTGCTATGCTTGTGGTCGCGGCGCGTCGTGCTTGCTCCCCATGGATCAGAATCTCACTGTCACTTCATCAGAGCAAGTCGCGGTGTCGGCTTCGCACACCTTATAGGTGTAGAGGAAGTTGCCATGCCGGACACCGACGTCATCGGTATAGGCGCCGGTGTTCGGCACCGTCGCGATCACAACGCCATCGCAGTAGATGTCCACACTGGCCGAAGTCGCCCCGCTCCAAGAGAGATCCACCGTCTGCACCCCATACACCCTGTAGCCTACAGCGCTTAGCGTGACCTGGACCGGCGTCGGAGTTGCAGTCGGGGTAGGCGTCGGTGCCGGCGTTGGCGTCGGACTCTTTGTAGCGGTAGGCGAAGGAGAGGGCGTTGGCGTAGGAGTGGGCGTCGGGCTGGGTGGCGGATCGCCTAGCGTCAATGGGTGCGGGTAAACGTAGGGCGTGTAGTAATCGGTCCAGACATTTGTGGATAAACATTTGTAAAGATGGCCGTTTTGAATCACGCTTGGATCGGTAGTTGGCAGCGGATTACTTGCCTTCCAGTAGGCGACTCCCACCGTGCAATTTCCGGTAGGCGGATTTGTGCCCCTTCCAATGCCGGAGGAGCCGTCGAAGTTAGGATTGTAATTCCACCAATTAATGTTCTCCGCGACTCCACAATTTTGATTTGCTCCAAGCGTCAAGTTTACGAGCGAGCCGTTTCTGGTGTTGTTAAAGCCGTAGGTGTTATTTATTAAGGTATCGTAAACGCCAAGCGCGCCGGGAACATCTTCGGGACAGCCATCGTATTGATTAACCTCAAACGAGGCGTTTGAACCAGAAAAGCTATTATTGAAGAATAAGCCCTGCGTTCCACGATGCGTCAGCCATCGGTATCCGGTGCAATTGAAAAGGGTATTGCCATAATACTCCACGACCATCGTTCCAGTCTGTCCATTACCGGGCCAGTTTTGAAAACCATGCACGTCCCAATATTCGCTTTGCGCAGCGTTAGCCATGTTCCATCTGTTGTAACGCATGACCAAACGTGCCCCCTGGCCGACTTCAGTCCAACCTGCATCGCCATTGCCGTAAGTGGATGAAAATTGGATCGTGTTATTCTCGAAAAACAGATTGTCTGCAGTTCCGTAAGACTGCGGAAAATGTCCGTTCGACCATTCCGTCAGGTCGTCATTGCCCATTATCTTCAGGATCACGTTGCATCGGTCGAAAATGTTGTTGAAGATCACGCCGCGCACCTGTCCTATAGTAATGACCGCCCCGGCGCTAGAAGTGACTGGCCCCGCATTCCGCAAACGATTATTCCCAAACGCCAGCTTCTTAAATGGCGTCGTGCTGCTCGCGCCCGCTCCTAAGACTTGGATCAAGTTCGGGGCTATATTGTTGCCGTCGAACGTGATTCCTTCGACACGAATCATTTTCTCGTTGTCTATCGCCGCTTGACTTGGCGCGATGACGATCAGCGTGTTGTTCCCAGTTATGGACGTGTTATCTCGCCCAGCGCCTTGCAGCGTAATACCCTTGGTGATCGTCACACCGATCAACCAAATGAACGTTCCACTCGGCAGCGTGATGATATCGCCGTCCTGGGCCGCTGTGTCGTGAATTAGTTGGATATTCGCTGCTGACCCGTCGGAATAGTAAACCGTCCCCTCGCAGTACGAGGCGAGAAAGACGCCCAAAAACAGGGCGAGCAAAAGCGTCCCGGTCCCTTTCACAATTGCGGCTTATCGGTGGTCCTCGCGATGCGCCGGCGTCGGTGGTATTAAAATGAAGATAAGGTGTCAACACTTTTTCTTAATATTTTCTTTTAGGGACGAGCTGTGAAAAACTTTCTCGCGGATTGATGAAAATGTTCCGTGTTCTCGATCCAACTCTTAAGCGCAACTGGCGGGCACCTATGCTTTCCAAACTTTGCCGGGCGCAACCGGCACGCCGGCCATGGCGTTTCGGGTGTCCACAATGCAGTGCGCCCAATCGGCAAGCTCTTGGTAGTTCACACAGCTGTGATTGGTTGCGATAAGCACTACGTCGAAATTTCCTATCGTCGCGCGGTTCCACTCGACGGATTTTTGGCCGGCAAATTGTGAGTGCTCGCGCGTTGGCTTGATCACCGGGACATACGGATCGTAGTAAGCCACATCAGCGTCGCGCTGTTCCAATAAATCCATGAGGACGTAACTCGGCGATTGGCGCTCATCATCGACATTCGGTTTGTAAGCGAGGCCGAGCACGAGAATTCTTGAACCATTGATA